>VFFB01000024.1 GCA_018882585.1 Candidatus Kapaibacterium sp. | reverse complement strand
GTTGTGGTGGCCACGTCCCATGCCCGCGAAACATACAAGCACGAGAATCGCAGGGCGTTCATTTAAGATTGGTTGGACATCGCCTGCGGCAGAACGCTTGTCGTCAAGTTGCACCCGAATGAGTCTATCGAGCGGGCGACCGACGAGATCCGTCGGCATGCACCCGAAGCCTTGGTCTATCCGACGGGTGATATCAATGCGATGATCGCACATTGCTCTGCGCTGATCACCAGATACTCGTCCGTTGTCTACGTCGGGCTGGCGCTTGGGAAGGAGGTCCACAGCTCATTCCCGCTGCAGCAGCTCCGCCAACTGACGCCGATCCAGAATGGCGGACGCTCGGCAGCGAACATCGCTGCGGTCTGTCGCGAAGCGATGGCCGAGGCCGAGCAAACCCAGCGAGAGCGCTCACAAATGCCTTACAGGATCTCGGTATGAAGGTGCTGATCATCTGTCAGGCCCGAATGGCGTCGACTCGCTTGCCCGGCAAGGTCCTTCTGCCTCTGGCTGGTAAGCCTCTGCTGGAGCGGTTCATGGAACGCATCGGTCGATCGAAATACGGCGCAAACGCTGTCGTGGCAACAACGACGGATCAGCGCGATGATGTGATCGAGGTTCTGTGCCAACATCTTGGTATTGATGTGATGCGGGGACATCCAACGGACCTTCTTGATCGGCATTACCAGACGGCCCTCGAACGCAACGCCGATGTCGTTGTGAAGATCCCCTCGGATTGTCCGTTGATCGATCCGTGCGTCATCGACGACGTCATCGATGCGCATTTGCGGCATGTCACGAACATCGACTATACGAGTAACCTGCATCCGGCCACGTTCCCGGATGGGAACGACGTCGAAGTGATGTCCATACATGCACTTCATCGCGCGTGGCAATCTGCCGCAAAGCCATTCCAACGTGAACACACGACACCGTGGATGTGGGATGATAATCCAGACATCAAATGCCAAAACGTGACGTGGTCAACGGGGCAGGATATGTCCATGTCGCAGCGCTGGACCATCGACTACTCCGAAGACTACATCTTCATTCGCGCCATCTACGATGCCCTCTATCCGACCATGCCTTCCTTTGGAATGGACGAGATACTGTCGTTCCTGATGCAGCATCCCGAAGTGGCTGCGATCAACTCGTCGCTCGTCGGCGTCAACTGGTATCGTCACCACCTTGGTGATCTACGCACCGTCACATCCAACCAGACATCTCACGGGCCCGCTTATGACACCGTCCGAACGTCGATCTCTGTCTGAACTCGCTCCCACGGCCATGCGCGTGCGTGAGCATATCCTGCGCATGAGCACCGACGGTGGATGCTTCACCGGAGCGTCGCTCTCATGCGTCGATCTTCTGGTGTATCTGTACAGCCGTTTCCTTAACGTCACCCCCGAGACGGTCGCCGATCCATCACGCGACTACCTGCTGCTTTCGAAGGGACACGACGTACCTGCTCTCTACAGTGTCTTCGCCGAACTTGGCTTCATCGATTCCACACGTCTTGCCAATCATCTATCCGTTGATGACGACATCTATTGGCATCCGAACAGGAATGTAAGGGGCGTTGAGTTCCACAGCGGATCGCTTGGCCACTTGCTATCTGTTGGCATCGGTCTGGCCTACGACATCAAGCGCACCCACGGCAGCAACCGCGTCGTTGTCATCCTTGGCGACGGCGAGCTCAATGAAGGTAGCGTGTGGGAGGCAATGCTTGTTGCACGTGCGCTCCGCCTGGATAACCTTATCGCCATCATCGATCGCAACGCCTTTCAGGCGAACATGCGCACCGAGGAGTTGATCCCGCTCGAACCGATCGCCGCCAAGGTTGATGCCTTCGGTTGGTCCGTGAGCAGCGTCGACGGACACAACTTCGAGGCGCTCGAAAACACCTTTGGCGCGTGGAAGCCGATCGCCGATTCACCGCAGATGGTGATCGCAGCAACGCAGCGAGGCAGAGGGGTGCCAAGCATCACCGACCGCTCGGATCGCTGGTTCTGCAACTTCACGGCCGACGAGGTCGAAGCTCTGATCGGTGAACTCCATGGCTCGGCTCCAGCTACACTCAAATCCGAAACGCTCATCGTCCGCTGATATGATCCCCTACGAACAATGCCTGCTCGATCTTGCCAATGCCGATGATCGCGTCGTGATCATGACGGCAGAGAATCGTGGTCACATGCGCAACATTCCGCCGTATCTGGGCGATCGCTTTGTCGATGTTGGCATCGCAGAGCAGACCATGATCGGCGCTGCTGCCGGTATGGCCCTTAGAGGAAGGGTTGTCGTGACGCACGCGCTTGCGTCATTCCTGACGCTGCGACCATTGGAGTTCATCCGCGATGACGTCGGCATCCCGGCACTGCCCGTTATCATGGTTGGCATGGTGCCCGGCGTCCTGAGTGACGGCAACGGGCCGACGCATCAGGCGATCGATGATGTGATGCATATGCGCGGCATTCCGAACATCAACGTTTGCTGCCCTGCCGATATCGACGAGCTGGTAGACGCATTGCCGGTCCTTGCGCGCAGCGGCAGGCCGTGGTACGTGCGCTACCATGCCTCGGAGCGCATCGTTCCGCATGTTGTGCCGTTCGAGATCGGTAAGGCACATACCGTCATCGCAGCAGACGCCGAGCAGGTCGACGTTACCATCCTTACGTACGGCTACATGGTGCAACACGCCGTGCGAGCAGCAGACCAGCTCATCGATGAAGGTCTTGCCGTACGCGTCGTCAACATGCGTACGCTGCAGCCGGTTGATATCGATGCCATCCTGCATTGCGTTGCCACAAGCAGAACCATCGTCACCGTCGAGGATCATCTCCGTCAGGGCGGTCTGTACAGCATCGTCGCCGAGACATTGCTCGAGGCGCATCGCACTGCCGACGTGTTGCCCATCGATCTTGGGCTAACATGGTTCCCTGCAGGACGTCTGCCCGATGTCCTTTCCGTCTCTGGTCTCGACTCGACATCCATCGCCACTCGCATTCTTCATCACGTTGGTCATTCACGGTGAACACCATGCCGAAACCTGTCCGTAAACCCGCTGTCGACCCCGTCATTGATGTCTCGACGTCGTTGCTGCATCGTGCTCGTGCCGTCATTCCCTGTGCTACGCAGACATTGGCCAAGGGTCCGGCACAGTATGTGGAAGGCATTGCCCCCAACTACCTTCAGCGTGGGAAGGGAAGTCACGTATGGGATGTTGACGGCAACGAATACATCGATTGCACAATGGCGGTTGGGCCGATCTCGCTGGGCTATGCGTTCGACGAGGTCGATGACGCAATCCGTGCTCAGCTTGAGGACGGCATCACGTTCTCGCTGATGCATCCGCTTGAAGTCGAAGTTGCCGAGCTTGTGCGTGAGGTTGTGCCGAACGTCGAGGCTGTGCGGTTTTCGAAAACAGGCTGCGACGTCACATCGGCAGCCGTTCGCCTGGCCCGTGCATTCACCGGTCGATCGACCATTCTCTGCTGTGGCTATCACGGCTGGCACGACTGGTATATCGGCGTCACCGATCGCAACGCAGGCATACCGCAGGACGTGCGTGACAAGACCTTTACGTTCGCATACAATGACATCCAGAGCGTGTACGATGCCATCGATGACGACACGGCAGCGATTATCCTGGAGCCGATGGTCTTCGATGTGCCCACGCAGAACTTCCTGGGAGAGTTGCGACAGATCTGCGATCAGCGCGGCATTGTGCTGATCTTCGATGAGATGTGGACAGGCTTCCGAATGTCACTTGGCGGTGCTCAGGAACTGTTCGGCGTCAAGGCAGACCTTATGTGCTTCTCGAAGGCCATCGCCAATGGGATGCCTGTATCCGTGCTGGCCGGACGTGCCGATATCATGTCGCTGTTGGAGCATGATGTCTTTTTCTTCACGACGTTCGGAGGCGAAGCACTCTCGTTGGCGGCCGCCAAAGCCACGATCGACGTGATGCGGAAGCGTGACGTGATAGGCACCATCTCACGAACGGGTGTGATGTTGCGTGATGGATACAACCGTATCGCCGCCGAATGCGGCATCACGTATTCCAGGGCAAAAGGTCATCCCAGCAGGTCGATCATCATGTTCGACGCTACGGCAACAGATCCCCTGCTGATGAAATCCTTTGTCCAGCAGGAGATGATCCGACGAGGCATTCTGTGGGGCGGTTTTCATAACGTGAGTTACAGTCACACCCCGACGGACGTACAGCGCATCCTGGAAGCATATCGCGACGTCCTGCCACGGCTGGACCAAGCCGTCCGATCCGGCACACTTGCCACCGAGGTGCGAGGTATCCCCGTCGCACCAGTCTTCCGTCGAACCTCGAACTTCAATATGAAGCCAAAACGGCGCGAGGTGGCAGCATGAGCGTGCGTGCATTGACCGATCTGCGTGGACGCATTGCTGTTGTGACCGGCGCTGCCGGCCTGATCGGCAAGGCGCACTGCGAGGCGCTTGCCGAGGCAGGCGCCACCGTGATCGCTTGCGATCTTGACGGTGATGCCGCGGATGCCGTCGCGAAGCATCTCGAAGGCGATCACGTTGGCATGGCCATCGACATCACCAATGCAGCGTCGATCAAGCAGGTATCTGATGAAACGCACGACTGTTTCGGGCGTGTCGATATCCTCGTCAACAACGCAGCAATGAACGACATGGTCGAGCACCCGACGCTTGCAGCGGAACTCTCTCGCTTCGAGCGGTATCCGGTCGACATGTGGCGACGTGTGATCGACGTTAACGTCACCGGCATGTTTCTGTGTTGCCAGATCATTGGTTCCACCATGGCCGAGCGAGGTAAAGGCAGCATCATCAACGTGGCCTCGACCTACGGCATCGTGGCTCCGGATCAATCGCTGTACAAGGCACCCGACGGAACGCAACGTTTCTACAAGTCAGCAGCGTATCCGGTATCGAAGGCCGCCGTCATCATGCTGACCAAGTACCTGGCCACGTATTGGGGCGATCGCAGCGTCCGCGTCAACACACTCTCTCCAGGTGGTGTCGAAAACGGCCAGGATCCGCACTTCATCCAGCAGTATGTACGCAAAACGCCGTTGGGTCGCATGGCCAACTCCACAGACTATCAAGGGGCGTTGCTCTACCTGGCAAGTGATGCGTCGGCCTACATGACGGGTCACAACCTTGTGGTGGACGGTGGCTGGACGGCATGGTAATCACATTGACATTCACGAATCACAAAAGGAACATCCTGTGGAACAACGCGAGCGAACACTTGCAGGCCGGATGGTAGGAGACGGACATCCCGTCTACATCATCGGCGAGATCGGTATCAACCACAACGGATCCGTCGACATCGCGAAGCTGATGATCGACGGAGCGGCACAGGCCGGAGCAGACTGTGTGAAGTTTCAGAAGCGCACTCCGGAACTATGCGTGCCACGCGACCAGTGGAACATCGAGCGTGACACACCCTGGGGAAGGATGACCTATATCGACTACCGCCGCAAGGTGGAGTTTGACGCCGATGACTACGCCGAGATCGCACGCCATTGCGAGCGGAACGGAATACACTGGACCGTATCGTGCTGGGACGAAGGAGCTGTCGACTTTATGGAGCGATACTTCGATGTGCCGTTCTACAAGGCTGCATCGGCATCGTTGACAGACCTTGACCTGCTGCGGGCGATGCAGCAGACGGGACGTCCGCTGATGATATCGACGGGCATGTCGACAATGGAAGAGATCGATGCCGCCGTTCGGGCGCTTGATGCGTCGCAGCTGCTCATCGCACACTCCACATCGGCCTATCCTTGCCCCATTGATGAACTCAATCTTGCCATGATCTCGACGCTGCGTGAGCGCTATCCGCAGTTGCCGATAGGATACTCCGGACACGAGACGGGATTGGCTACTACCTATGCTGCCGTGGTGAAGGGGGCCTCGTTCATCGAGCGACACATCACGTTGGACAGAGCCATGTGGGGGACGGACCAGAGCGCTTCGGTAGAAATGGGCGGCCTTGCACGGATGGTCAAAGACCTCCGCGACATCGAAACGGCCATGGGCGATGGACGGAAGCGCGTCTATGATTCCGAGTTGAGTTCGCGCTCCAAGCTGCGCCGTGTTGCGTCGAGGGTGACCATATGATGGCCGTCTGGACGACGGTGGTGATCGTGGCTTGCGCCGTGTTCCTTGTCGTGCTTGAGCGTATGCGGCCCTACGATAGCGGGCAACGTCTGCTGCGGAGTGGATTTCTGAATGACCTTTTGATGTATGGCATCGTCCAGAGCTACGTCATGGGCGTCGTGATCTTTGCCATCATTGGATTTGTTGACCAGCATACGTCGTTCGAGCGCATACGAGCAATCCGGGAGCTGCCGTTGTGGCTTCAGCTGGGTGCGAGTCTCGTCGTCCACGATTTCTATATCTACTGGTTCCATCGCTGGCAGCATGCGTCACCCATGCTATGGCGAACACACGAGGCACATCACTCGACGCAGGATGTTGACTGGCTTAGTGGCAGCAGATCGCACTCCGTTGAGATCCTGATCAACCAGACCGTCGAGTTCCTGCCTATCCTGCTGTTCGCCTCGGCCGAGGTTGCCGTGCTCAAGGGATGCATCGATGCCGTGTGGGGGATGTACATCCACGCGAACATCGACGTCCGCAGCGGCGCGCTGCAGTATGTGATCAATGGTCCCGAGATGCACAGATGGCATCATGCAAGTGATGATGCCGCGCACAACAAGAACTTCTCGACAAAGCTTGCCATCTGGGACTGGCTGTTCGGTACGGCCTACCGACCGGCAAACGTAAAGCCGTCAGGCTATGGCATTGGTCCGTATCCAACGTCATACATCGGCCAGCATCTGTATGCGTTCCGGCGTTCATCCTCCCAGGGACAGGAGTCATGAACGACTTCGGTGATGCCGATGCTTGACTGGTACCTCGTAGATTGTCGTTATGGAGCATGACAACAACACGCCGGTCTTCGAGATGCGCAACGTCTCGAAGGTATACCACATGGGCGAGGTGAGCGTTCATGCGCTGCACGATGTGTCGCTTACCATCGAGGCCGGCGAACTGCTGGTTATCCTGGGTGCGTCAGGTAGCGGGAAGTCGACTCTCCTAAACATTCTCGGTGGCCTTGATGTGCCGACGTCGGGGTCGGTGCTGTATCGAGGTCGCGATATGACGCAGGCGGATGATCGGACGTTGACGGCATTCCGTCGGGCCTCGGTCGGATTCGTCTTCCAGTTCTATAACATCATTCCCTCGCTCACGGCCATCGAAAACGTACGGCTTGTGACGGACATCGCCGATGATCCGATGGATGCACGCGAGGCACTGCGTCACGTTGGACTTGAAGACCGCATGGATCACTTCCCGGCGCAGCTGTCGGGTGGCGAGCAGCAACGGGTTGCCATTGCCAGGGCGATCGCCAAACGACCTGACGTGCTCCTGTGCGACGAGCCGACAGGTGCGCTTGACTTTCAGACGGGCGTGCTTGTGCTTGAGGTGATCGACCGCATCCACCGCGAACTCGGCGCAACGGTCGCCCTGATCACGCACAATGCCTCGATCGCCGACATGGCCGATCGCGTGATACGCATGCGTTCGGGCCAGATCGTTGACGTCTACGCGCCTCCTGTACGACGTACACCTGCAGAGCTTGCCTGGTGACGGCACTCTCGCTCAAACTGCTTCGCGAGATCGGGCATTTGCGCGGACAGCTTATCGCCATCATCCTTGTGATCGGTTGCGGTATCGGCACGTACGTCATGTCGCGAAGCATGCATGCTTCGTTGCTCTTGACGCAGGAAGCCTACTACGCCAAGGGACGCTATGCGGATGTGTTTGCAACCGTGCAGCGGGCACCACGATCTGTGGTTGGCGAACTTCAATCAATAAGGGGCGTCGCCCTTGCCGAGGCGCGTACCACAAGCAAGGTCCTGGTGGATGTGCCCGGACTGGCCGAACCGGCCACGGCAACGCTGGTGTCGATGCCCAGCGATCGTCCGATGCTGATGAACGATGTTCATCTTGTATCGGGTAGACGCATCGCCCCAGGTGCCTTCGACGAAGTGGTCCTCTATGCCCCTTTTGCCGAAGCAAACGGGCTGACTGTTGGCGATACGATTGCAGCTGTGCTTAATGGACGATGGCGGAAGCTTGCCATCGTAGGAACGGCGATCTCGCCCGAGTTTGTGATCGTGCTGAATCCGGGTACCCTGATGCTCGACAACAAACGCATCGGAGTGATGTGGATGGCTGAAGAGGCCGTGCAAGCTGCATTTGACATGCAGGGTGCGTGCAATTCACTCGTGCTGAAGCTCTATGCAGGTGCTTCTGTGAGCGATGTGTGCACCCAGGTTGATCGGGTGCTTGATCGTCACGGAGGCTGGGGTGCGCAGGGACGGGACGATCAGCCGTCGCACCGGTTTCTGTCGGACGAGATCAAACAGCTTGAGGTTACCGCCATCATCATTCCGCTGATCTTTCTGGGTGTGGCGATCTTTCTGCTGAACATCGCACTGACGCGGCTTGTTGCCACGCAGCGGGGAACGATCGCCATCCTGAAGGCATTCGGCTACGGCAACATTGCGATCGCCGTGCATTACGTGGGATTTGCCGTCGTGTCCGTTGCCGGGGGCACCATCGTCGGCATTGTGATCGGATACGTCCTTGGCGTCAACCTTGCCGAACTCTACATGGAGTTCTATCGGTTTCCGATGCTCGTATTCCGGCTGCCATGGGATGTGATCTCGGTTGTTGTTTTGATGAGTCTTGCCGCAGCCGTCGCGGGAGCACTGCTGGCGGTACGGTCTGCGGTTCGACTTCCGCCTGCCGATGCCATGCGACCTCCGTCACCACGGACGTTCCAGGCAGGCGCTCTTGAGCGGCTTGGCGTTGCCGCACGTCTAGGGCCTGTGCCGCTGATGATCGCTCGCAATATTGAGCGCCGTGCCCTGCGATCAGCCGTTGCAATCTTCATGATCGCCCTTGCCACGTCGATCCTGGTCCTTGGACGCTTCATGTTTGACGTCATGGATCGCATGCTTGCGATCTCGTTCGACGTGGCGCAGCATGAGGATGTGACGCTGACGCTGTCCAAACCGTTGTCGGGTCATGCGCGCTATGACATTGCCCAGCTTCCGGGCGTCGTACGTGTCGAGCCATTCAGGATGACCGCCGTCGATGTGCTGCACGGCCGGTATCGGCATCAGACGGTGATGACGTCGGTGGCACAAGACCAGGAGCTACGCAGGCCGACGGACGTATGGGGAAACCGGGCGGGCATTCCCGGAGAGGGCGTCGTGCTGACCGAGTATCTTGCCAAGAAACTCAACTGCGCAATTGGGGATACGGTCTCCCTTGCGCTCAAGGAGGGGCGTCGTGATACGATGCGTGCCGTGGTGTCGGGTACCGTAAAGGAGTTTATCGGTGCGCAGGTCTATGCATCACCGCAGACCATGTCGAGGCTGCTCCGCGAGCAGGGCTCGGTGTCGGGCGCTTATCTCGACATGGAGAATGACGCATTGGCGGACTTCCTGCTGGCGGCCAAGCGTACGCCCATGGTTGCCGGAACGCTGGTTCGAAGCGTCGCTTTACAGTCCTTTCGTGATGTGTACGTTCAGAACATCTGGATGACGACGACCTACATCGTTGTGCTTTCGTGTGTGATCGCCTTCGGAGTGGTGTACAACAGCGCCCGCATTGCTCTTTCGGAGCGGGGCACGGAGCTGGCCAGTCTGCGCATTCTGGGTATGACGACGCGTGAGATCAGCATCATCCTGTTGGGTGAACAGGCTGTGTTCACCTTGCTTGCAATCCCTATCGGTGCAGGCATTGGCTATGCCCTGTGTTCCTGGATCGTGCAGGGTTTCGAGACCGAGTATCTGCGACTTGTGTTTGTCTTCTCACCATCGAACGTCGCCATCTCGGCCTCGATCATCCTTGGCGTCGCCATCATGACGTCTGTGCTGATGTACCGCCGTCTGGTTCGACTTGACCTTATCGGCGTTTTGAAATCAAGGGAGTGACCATGCGATTACAACGACCCAGACACCTTGGCTTGATCGCCCTTGCAGTAGGCATCATTGGCCTGATCGTATTTGCATTACTGCCGTCGGCTGTAGATGTCGACGTTGTTACCGTGCGCCAGGAGCATCTGGCGGGTTACGTCGAGGCTGAGGGCCGGGTTCGGTACGTCGATCATTACGTGATGTCACTGCCGGCAACGGCCACACTCCTGCGGGTTCAATGCGAGCCCGGTGATTCTGTCCGGGCAGGCGATGTGATCGCCTCGTATCTGCCTCCGTCGCTCGACGCACGTCAGCGCGACGAGCTCTCGGCGCGCGCGCAAGCGGCGGGATCGGCGCTTCGCGAGGCTGCGGCGCGGTTGGCGGCGCTGGAGCCGATGGTAGAGCAGGCTCGACGCAAACAGGGGCGCATGCGACGTCTGCTCGAGCAGGGTGCTGTTGCTACAGAGCAGCATGAACTGGCCGCCGATGCCTTGCAGCAACTGGATCGTGAGCTTGATGCAGCGCGTGCGCGCCTTGCCATCGTCACGCATGAGCGTAATGCGGCGCTGGCTGCCATACGGGCTCCCTCGGGAACGGTCATGACCTTGCGTGCGCCTGTCGACGGCGTCGTGCTGCGCCGTTTCGAGGAGCAGGAGCGTCTACTTCCTGCCGGCTCACCGATCGTAGAGATCGGCCAGCCAGATCGCACCGAGATCGTCGTCGATGTCGTCAGCACCGATGCCGTCAAGATCACCTCCGGCATGCCGACGCTCATCAGTGGATGGGGCAGTGAGTCCAGGCTTCGCGCAGTCGTCCGACGCGTCGAACCTGCGGCACGCACCAAGGTCTCTGCCCTTGGCATCGAAGAACAGCGCGTCGATGTCATCCTCACGCTGGACACTGTCGTGCGTGTGCTTGGCGACAACTACAAAGTGGATGCGCAGATCATGCTGTGGCAGCTGCCATCTGCACGCACACTCCCGCTTGCTGCTCTGGTCGAGCAGCAAGGTGCATGGCATGTGTACGTGATCGAGAACGGGCGCAGTGTACTACGTCGCGTACGCATGGGCCGCCGTACGACGCTCCGCGCTGAGATCCTTGAGGGGCTATCAGCGGGAGAACAGGTTGTGGTACATCCGCCCGAGGCGCTTCGCGACGGCAGTCGCGTGAACGTCCTTCGGACGGATTAGCCGTTATACGTCGTGGCTCCGCCAAGGCCGTGACAGGCCTTGAACTTCTTGCCGGAACCACAGGGACATGGCTCGTTTCGTCCAACCTTTGCGGCGGCATTCCGAACCGTTGTCGACGGCGTGGACTCAGCCTGCTGCGGAGTGCCGCCGAACGAGGACGTCGCCGTTGGATGCGAGAACGACAGCGGACGCGAGGCACTTGCCGTACGTAACTGCGGAACAGGCGCCGAGGGCGTTGTTGCTACCGCCTGTGGTGTTGGCGCGGCCTGATCCGCTGACTCGCGGGTGGACTGGCGTTCGACCACACGGGGATAGTACTTGAAGGCGAAGTGTACGGTGTCCTTGTTGATGTCCTTCACCAGCTCTATGAAGATGCGGTACGCTTCCTGCTTGTACTCCAGCAACGGATCTTTTTGTCCATAGGCACGCAGATAGATACCCTCCTTCAAATCGTCCATGCCGCGAAGGTGCTCGCGCCAGCGGTCGTCGATGGACTGCAGCGCAGCAACGCGCTCAAGTGCCGCCATGAAGTCGGGGCCGAGCATGTCTTCTTTGCGATCGTAGAAGTCCGTAGCGGCCGCAACGACATCGGCAACGGCATCGGCCTTGGACATGCCGCCGAAGGCGGTGTCGGCGAATGAGGGGTCGCACAGCAAAGTTGCACGTGCGGCGTTCTTGAAGCCCTGTACGTCGCCGTCCGGATGAAACTCATCGTACCAGTCCTCGGCCATCTCGCGGACGTACTCATACAGGTCGGTCTTCAGACGATCACCCATAAGAGCATGTTTGCGACGATCGTAAACGACCTCGCGTTGCTGGTTCATCACGTTATCGTACTCGAGCAGACGCTTCCGGATGCCGAAGTTGTTGGTCTCGACCTTCTTTTGCGCATTCTCAACCGACTTGGTGACCATGCCTGCCTGGATAGGCTCGCCTTCGGGCACCTTCAGTCGTTGCATCACAGCAGCGATGCGCTCGCCGCCGAACAGACGCATCAGGTCGTCTTCGAGCGAGATAAAGAACTGCGACGAACCAGGGTCGCCCTGGCGTCCGGCGCGACCACGCAGCTGCCGGTCGATACGTCGTGCCTCGTGTCGCTCTGTACCGATGATGACAAGTCCACCGTTTGCCTTCACATCGGCGTCAAGCTTGATGTCGGTACCACGACCGGCCATGTTCGTTGCGATCGTAACAGCACTCTTTCGGCCTGCATTTGCAACGATCTCGGCTTCGCGCTGGTGCTGCTTCGCGTTCAACACGTTGTGCATCACGTTGGCACGCTTGAGCATCTTGCTTAGGACTTCCGAGACCTCGACGCTGGTGGTGCCCACAAGGACGGCGCGTCCTTCGTTCAGGTGGTGCTGGACAGCTTCGACAACGGCGTTGTACTTCTCGCGCTTTGTGCGGTAGATAAGGTCGTCAAGGTCTTTACGCTGGATCGAACGGTTCGTGGGGATGACGACAACGTCGAGTTTGTAGATCTCGTAGAACTCGCCGGCCTCGGTTTCGGCCGTACCGGTCATGCCCGCCAGTTTATGATACAGGCGGAAGTAATTCTGCAGCGTAATCGTGGCGAATGTCTGCGTGTCCTGCTCGACGATCACGCCTTCCTTGGCTTCGATGGCCTGGTGCAGTCCGTCGGAGTAGCGGCGTCCTTCCAGGATACGTCCCGTGAACTCATCCACGATCTTCACCTTGCCGTCCTGCACAACGTATTCGTCGTCGATGTCGTACAGCGTATATGCCCGCAGCAGCTGGTTGATGATGTGGATCCTATCGGAGCGCTCGGCGAAAAGTCGCATGACCTCATCCTTCTGGGTCTGGCGATCGTCGGGCAGCATGTCGGCATTGCCCTCGATGGCGCTCATCTGTGCAGCGATATCGGGGATCACGAACATCTCGGGATCTTCGTTCGCCGTGGCCAGCAGGGCTCGGCCCTTTTCGGAGATGTCGATCTGGTGGTTCTTCTCGTCGACCGTGAAGTAGAGCTCATCGTCGATCTCGTGCATGCGCTGCCCTTGGTCGCGCAGGTGGTCGAGCTCGGTGTCACGCATCAGCTTCATGTTGTCGGGATCCTGCAGCACCTTTGCCAGGCGACCATGCTTTGGCATGGCGCGATGGGCACGAAGCAGGGCAATGCCGGCCTTGGTGGTGTCTTCTTTCTTGCCCGATTGCAGTAGTTTTTCGGCATCGGCAACCAGGGTGTTGGCCAGCTTTGCCTGCACATCGTACAGACGGCGCACGCGAGGATTCATGTCGACGAAGGCCTTGTCGCTGCTGGCCGTTGTAACCGGACCCGAAATGATAAGTGGCGTTCGGGCTTCGTCGATCAGCACCGAGTCCACCTCGTCAACGATGGCAAACCAGTGCGGTCGCTGAACCATGTCGTCCGACGACGTCACCATGTTGTCGCGCAGGTAGTCAAAGCCGAACTCGTTGTTCGTGCCGTAGGTGATGTCGGCGTTGTACTCTGACTTCCGAACATGCGGGGGCATGTTCGACTGGATGCAGCCGGTAGACACACCCAGCATGTCAAAGATGGGCTTCATCCATTCCCGGTCACGCCTAGCCAGATAGTCGTTCACCGTCACAAGGTGCACGCCTCGGCCGGCAAGAGAATTCAGGTAAAGGGGCAGGGTAGCAACAAGCGTCTTGCCTTCGCCAGTGGCCATTTCGGAGATCTTGCCCGAGTGGAGCACCATGCCACCGATCAGCTGCACGTCATATGGGATCATGTCCCACACCTGCTCGTTGCCAACCACCATGTACCGCATTCCAACAAGGCGTCGGCAAGCTTCTTTCACAAGTGCAAAGGCCTTTGGCAGGATGTCGTCGAGCGCTGCCTGCATGGCGGCGAACTGCTCCTTGTCGAGTTCGGCCAGCCGTGCATAGGCGTCGGCGCGGTCGTTATGCGACAAGGTATCGTCTTCGTGCAGTCGCCGACGGATCTCGGCGGCTTCGTCCACAAGCGCTTGCGCTGCCCCCTGCACGATGTCTCGGAATGATTGGGTGGTTGCACGCAACTCGTCATCCGACAGCGAGGCATACGTGGGATAGATCGCATTGATCTCTTCTACGAT
The DNA here is from genome assembly GCA_018882585.1 of Candidatus Kapaibacterium sp. Lineage (GTDB taxonomy): Bacteria > Bacteroidota > Ignavibacteria > Kapaibacteriales > Kapaibacteriaceae > ZLKRG46. Next base: position 14,458 of record VFFB01000024.1, on the reverse strand, counting down.
CGGAAGGAGTGCTTTGACGTCTTTGTCGTGTTTCGAGCCAAAGACTTTCTTGAGAATTCCAAGCATGCGAGGCAATCGGTGGGATGAGAAAAAGCACAAGACGTACCCGCGCGAACCGTAGTGCGGAGGGCTGATGCGTTCGTACTGAGCCGACGAAATTATCGTAAATTCCCAGCCTTACCAACCCGTAACCTCGGCGCTGTCATGAGCGATCCCGATCTTCATCTGTACTCACCGGAACATCTGCTGGCGCAGGCTGAACAGGCCGAGGAACGCCTTGGGTATCGGATGCTGCGCTTCTACGTGGACGAGCAGGGAATGCTTGCCAAGGTGCCAACATCCCAGACAGCTCTGTTTTACTACTCGCCATCTGGCGGAACCCTGCGCGACAGCGAGCTCAACATCGTTCTGTACAGCGCAAAGTTCGACCTGTACAAGGGCTTCGGCCGGGCGTAGCTAGCATGATCTACCTGGACAATTCCGCCACGACGCGCATTGATGATGAGGTTGTCGACGCCATGCTCCCATGGCTCCGAGAGGGCTACGGGAATGCCTCGTCCCAGTACGAGTTGGGTCGCAGGGCACGTGTTGTCATAGAGCAAGCCCGCACCGAGATCGCTTCGCTGCTGGGTGCCCATCCAGCCGAATTGATGTTCACCAGCGGTGGAACCGAGTCGAACAATGCGATCCTGAAAAGCATGTGTCAGGAAAGCAAACTTGTTGACCAACTGGCTGTCGGTGCAACCGAACACCACGCCGTACTGCACGTGGCCGATGCGCTTGCATCGTGTGGCGTTGACGTATACGCGCTCCCGGTTGATAACGCCGGCCGTATTGTTGTTGGTGATGTTGCTGCAAGAAACACACCTCGCACGCTGATCAGCGTCATGCATGCGAATAACGAGACCGGAGCGATGCAGCCGATCGAAGCAGTGCGGAGTTCTGCTCCTGATGCCTATCTCCACACGGACGCTGTCCAGTCATTCGGAAAGGTCCCGGTCCGCGTGCATGATCTTGGCATCGACCTCGCCACCATTTCGGCGCACAAGATCCATGGTCCGAAGGGAATTGGGGCGATGTTCATCCGGAAAGGCATCGACTTCAAGGCGCACCAGCATGGTGGAGCGCAGGAGCGCAACCGAAGGGCCGGCACGGAACCGACGGCGCTGATCGTTGGCTTTCAGCATGCGGCCCGCAGGGCCGTTGCACAGATGCAGGCCCGTGAACGCCACATGCGGTCCTGTATCGACCTGGCGCGAACGCTGATCTCTGCGCAGATCCCCGACGTCCGATTCAACACGCCGCACGAAGCCTCGCTGCCCAACATTCTCAACATCTCCTTCCTGGATGCGGAGCGGCTTGACGGCGAGGCCATCCTGCAGCAGATGGACATTGCGGGAGTCTGCGTCTCGAATGGTTCGGCCTGCGTTTCGGGTAGTATGCAGCCTTCGCATGTGTTGTCGGCCATGGGGCTACCTGCTGCCGAAGCCCGTGCTGCGGTGCGTTTTTCCGTTTCGAAGGATACGACACACGAAGAAGTTGAGACGGCCGTTGCAATATGTGCCGACATCATCCGTAAATTGCGTGTGTAAACACACAAATGCTATTCAACACCCCCATCGGAGCAACCATGCGTTCTCTTCTCATCGCTGCTGTGGCACTGCTGAGCACCGCCATCATGTCTGCCGGCACGGCAATTCCGGGCGTCACCCCAGGCGTCCGCAAGTTCAAGCTTAATAATGGCGTCGGCAAGAACGCACTGACGTTTGTGAGTAAGGCTCCGGCCGAGGACATCAATGGAACGGCCGATGGCCTGACAGGTGCATTTGATTTCGATCCGTCCAACATCGAGAATGCGAAGGGGACGATCGAGGTAAGTGTCCGCTCGATGAAGACGGCAATGACGAAGCGCGATGACCACATGTACAGCCCCGTTTGGTTGGACGCTGACAAGTATCCGAACATCACGTTCCAGTTGACCAACATTCAGGATGTGACGGTGTCGACCAACGGACAGCAGCCGACGGTCATAGCCCGGGCCACCGGAAAGTTCACGCTTCATGGTGTTACCAAGTCATTCCAGGCACCAATTGTTCTTACCTACGTCAAGGAATCAGCCGACACCAAGAAGCGCTCATCCGGAGACCTTATCGCACTTAAGGTGTCGTTCGAGATCTACCTGAAGGATTTCGATATCAAGGGCAAGGAAGGTGTGGTCGGGAAGTCCGTCGGCGAGAAGATTTCGATCGAGGCAAACCTGTTTGCCAACTCCTGAGATCAGACACCAGATACCTTCGTAAAGTTTTCAACGGGCATCGACGCGGCTGCGTCGATGCCCGTTGTATTTTCACGCGAAACCCACGCACAGATATTGTGCCATGCTGACCGAATCAATACAGAAGCGGAAATGAATCGAATGACACGATGTGTAACCATGCTGCTGTTGCTGGTGCTGACGGCTGCAACATCGCCCCTTTTTGCTGACCGAGGCGGACAGACCGGTCGATCAACGATCGGTTGCGGTAATTGTCACGGAGACAATGCGACGCCCGGCGTCACCATTACGATCCAGCAACCGCCAAACGGTATACGTGCGGGAGTGGTGGCGGATCTCAGCGTGGTGATTGCCCAGGCCGGGCAGGCCGCTGCCGGACTGAACCTTGCTATCACCAATGCTCAACAGCAGAATGCCGGCCAGATCAATGCCGGTGCGGGCTCGAAGGTTATGAATGGCGAGCTGACGCATACAGCTCCGAAGGCATTCACGGCAGGCCAGGTGACCTTCCCGTTCACGTGGCAACCTCCGGCGGGACATGGCACGTATACCCTAACGGTTGTTGGAAACACCGTGAATGGTAACAACCGTGCTGATGCCAATGACCAATGGAAGGTTGCAAATGCGGTCACACTTACCGTCATGGGAGCAAGCATCACATCGCCGACAGTTGGTCAGGAATTCTGTCGTGGACAGAATCTGACGATCAACTGGACACAGACCGGATATCAGAATTTCCGTATCGAAGCGTCCGCGAATGATGGAACAACCTGGGGAGCCGTCGCAGCAAGTGTTGCAGCGTCGGCCGGCACCTACACATGGGCGATACCGGCACAGCAGGAGCCGTCGACGTCGTACAGGATCCGGCTTGTGAATACTGCCGATGGTCAGGAGGTCCAGCGTTCGGAGGCGTTCACCATTCTTGCCGGTCCGACCATCGTCCAGCAACCGGAAGATGTCAATGAGTGCATTGGCGGAACATTTACGCTCAGCATTGGTCTTGCCGGCACCGACAATCAGATCCGCTGGCGCAAGAATGGACAGATCATTCCGGGAGCAGTCAATCCAACGCTGACGATTGTCAATGCCAAGGAAACGGATGCTGGTACATACGATGTGCAGGTGTTCGGCTGCGGCGAGACTATCTCGAGGGCTGCCAAGGTCGCAATCCTTCAACGTCCAGTTCTTACCCGCCAACCCGTTGCCGTTGCCGTGTGCGAGGGCCAGTCGGCATCTCTCAGCGTGGCCGCAACAGGAGATGCGCTGACCTATCAGTGGTTCAAGAACGGCGAGGCCATTCCGGCGCAGACATCGCCGACGTTGCAATTTCCGAGCGCCTCGCTTTTTGACGACGCTTCCTACTACTGCGTCGTGACCGGTGGTTGCACGCCTGTCCTGACCACGGATACTGTAGACGTGACCATTCTGGAAAGTCCGAGACTTACCAATGCAAGCACGTCACAAAATCTATCCGAGGGAGACGCTCTGGTGCTGAGCGTTCAGGTCGTTGGCAAAGCACTCGCGTACCAATGGTTCAAGAATGGTGCGGCCATAGCCGGTGCAACGGCGTCGACCTATCGAATCAACAGTGTGGTACGTGCCGATTCCGGACGTTACACGTGCACGATCAAGAATGCCTGCGATTCCGTCAGAACAGACGCGATCACGGTTTCCGTGCAGCCGGCAAGCGGGCCTGGAGTGCTGGCCCTGGACCAACCTACCGTAAGCTTTGGCGACGTTGCCGTTTGCGAGCGCAAGACGCAAGTGTTCGAAGGGCTGCTCAAGAACCGTGGTGGATCACCTGTTGTCATAACATCCATCAGCATTGACCCGCCAAGTCTGGTCACCGTGCTCGACGTCGATCTGCCACTGTCGATCCCGGCCGGCGAAGCGCGTGATCTGCGACTGCGCTGCAATCCCAAGACGCAAGGTGACATGCAGGCAACCATCGCCTTCTTTGTAGCCGGCGTCAGGACGGAGTTGACCGTACGTGCAACCGTCACGTCAGCCGCTCGGCTCGCACTCGATACGCTGGCCTTCATTCCTGGTGTTGATAATCAGCCGGTACGCTGCAACACGGTGCTGCCAATCGTTTGTGATTCCGTGACGGTAACAGCCATCCGTCTGACCGGCGCCGGGGCGGCATCATATCGTCTGGTCTCGGTGCCGGCGCTTCCGACAACGCTGCCCAAGGGTGAGACGCTCGGCGTCTGCCTTGAGGCTGTTGGCCCCACAGGGGGCACGGCAACCGTCAGCGTCGAAACATCTTCAGGCAATGGTCAATTCGTGGTCGTGCGCGACATGATCGCTTCGGTCGATGCCTCCGATCAGGCATCGTCCATCGTTGCCCCCAATCCCATGTATGACCGCGTAACGATCACCATCCCGACGGGCACGCACATGTTGCGGATCGTGGATATCCATGGCGCGACGGTGGTGCGTCGTCAGGTCAATACTGCCTCCATTGATTGGAACGGCGTTTCCGATCAAGGGGCAATGGTTGCGCCGGGGATGTACACCGTGATGCTTGAAACAGCGACGCATGTCATCACGCAGCCGTTGTTGCGGCTGCGATAACGATATCTCGTAAAGCAAACGCCCCTGCCGACGATGCCGGCAGGGGCGTTGTTGTTTACGCTGCTTGAGCGATCAGGGGAAGATGCCGAGCGACAGATACGATTGGGCGATCTTGTCGATCGAGCTAACGAAGGCGGCGGTACGCATGTCCTTCACCTTCGCATTGCCGTAGTAATGTTCCATGATCGTGTTGTACGACGAGATCATGGTGTCTTCCAGACCCGAGTTCACAAGATCCTCTTCGTCGGCGCCGCGGGCGATGAACGTGCGGTCTGCCGCCGTCAGTGACTTGCCCGTCAGCTGTTCGATCGTGTTCACAAGGCGCGTGTTCGTACCTTCTTCAAAGCGCTTGTCCATGCGACCAAAGCGAACGTGTGACAGGTTCTTCAGCCACTCGAAGTACGACACCACCACGCCGCCGGCATTCACGTACATGTCAGGCATCACAAGAATGCCCTTCTTGTTCAGGATGTCTTCGGCAGCAGCGGTAACCGGACCGTTGGCACCTTCGGCGATGATCTTGGCCTTGATCTTTGGTGCGTTTTCCTTGTAGATCTGGTTCTCCAGAGCCGCGGGAACAAGAATGTCGCATTCGTACTCGAGGACGCTGTTGCCATCCTTGATGGTCTTTGCGCCGGCAAAGCCCGTGATCGAACCTTTCTGTTGGCGGTGCTTGTGCAGTGCCTCGATATCAATGCCCTTGGGATTCACCACGGCACCGTCCCACTCAATGATGCCAATCACCGTAGCGCCACCTTCGGCCAGGAACTTCGCGGCATGATAGCCGACATTGCCAAAGCCCTGCACGATGATGCGTTTGTCAGCAAAACCGGTCGACATCTTGAGCTTCTTCATCAGCTTGGCGTCGTTGACGGCTTCGCGGACAGCGAAGAACAATCCGCGACCGGTGGCAGCCGTGCGGCCGCGAACGCCGCCCTGGCCGACTGGCTTGCCGGTAACGCAACCAAGGGCGTTGATATCGCCATTCGACATTGCTTGGTACGTATCGGCGATCCATGCCATTTCACGAGGTCCTGTGCCGTAGTCCGGCGCGGGTACGTCGATCGATGGGCCGATGAAGTTCTTCTTGATCAATTCCACGGTGTAGCGACGCGTGATCCGCTCAAGCTCGTCGACCGAGTAGTTCTTCGGGTTGATACGGATGCCGCCTTTGCCTCCGCCGAATGGAACGTCGACAACAGCACACTTGTACGTCATCAGTGCGGCCAGAGCTTGTACCTCGTCTTGGTCGACCGTTTCGGCATAGCGGATGCCTCCCTTGGTGGGAAGCTTGTGGTGGCTATGCTCGGCCCGCCACGCTTCGACTACCTGGATCTCGCCCTTGATGCGGACGGGAAACTGCATGTAGTAGACGGAGTTGCAGACGCGGATCTGATCGAGTAACCCCTTGGGGTGGCCCGTCAGAACGGCGGCCTTGTCGAAGTAGGCGTTGACCGAGGTCAGGAACGACTGCGAGCCGTGTGGGATCGCAGTGTTCGCGCTGGAACCGCGTTTCGCGGATGTTGAACCCATAGGTAGTGTCACCTGTGTGAATGAATGGTGATCCGATACGGAAAAGTCGAGTTAGAGATTGCCGCGACGTGCCTGTTCGCGTTCGATCGCTTCGAAGAGTGCCTTGAAGTTGCCCTTGCCGAAGCTGCGTGCGCCCTTGCGCTGGATGATCTCGTAAAACAACGTCGGTCGGTCTTCAACGGGCTTCGAGAACAGCTGCAGAAGGTATCCCTCGTCGTCACGGTCTACAAGAATGCCTAGTTCGCGCAGTGGCCCAAGATCTTCATCGATGTGTCCCACGCGGTCAAGAAGGTCGTCGTAGTAGGACTTTGGCACTTCCAAAAACTGAACACCGCGGCGCTTGAGCTCGCGCACAGTGTGGACGATGTCGTTGGTTGCCACGGCGATATGCTGCACGCCGGGTCCGTGGTAGAATTCGAGGTACTCGTCGATCTGGCTCTTCTTCTTGCCGGCTGCGGGTTCGTTGATAGGGAACTTGACGTAGCCGCTGCCGTTGGACACGACCTTGGACATCAGGGCTGAGTATTCCGTTGAGATATCCGTGTCGTCGAATGTGAGCAGCAGCTTAAATCCCATCACGTCTTCGTAGAAGCGCACCCATTCGTTCATCATGCCAAGCTCGACGTTGCCTACGCAGTGGTCGACGTAGAGCAGGCCTACGGGTTCGGTACGATACTCGTCATCGATGGCGACATAGCCGGGCATGAAGGGACCGTTGTAGTTGCGTCGCTCCACGAAGGTATGAATGGTGTCTCCATACGTGTGGATCGACGCTGTACGGACTTCGCCGTATTCATCTGTCATGGTCGTTGGCGCGGCTGCGCTGCGTGCACCACGAGCGGTGGTCTCCATCCATGAGCGCTCGGCATCGTCAACCCACAGCGCCAACACCTTTACACCGTCTCCGTGACGCTTGATGTGCTCGCTGATCTCGCCATCAGGATGCATCGGCGTCGTAAGCATCAAGCGGATCTTGCCTTGCTGCAGCACGTAGGAAGCTCGGTCGCGCACTCCCGTCTCGGGTCCGGCATAGGCAACCAGCTGAAAGCCGAATGCCGTCCGGTAGTAGAACGAGGCCTGCTTGGCGTTGCCAACATAGAACTCGATGTAATCCGTACCGTTGATCGGCAGAAAATCGACAACGGACGTGGGGGAGGGCGAGGTGAGTGTGTCTGTACTCATGGCAGGATCGCTTAGAGTGAAACGTAGGTTGTTGCCATATCGCGAAGGACGTTGGCAAGTGCAGAGTTTTGTTCGGGCAGGCCGGTGCTGATGCGCACACCATTGGGAATGCCAAAGCCGGCCAGAGGACGCGAAATGTAGCCGCGGCGTAGCAGATCAACATGGAAATCGGCGGCTCGTTCCGGCGTCACACAGTCGACCATCACGAAATTCGCCACACTGTCCGTCGTGGCAAAGCCGCCGGCTCGCAGCGACTGCTGAAGCATCGACAGCCCCTCGTGATTGGTGGCAACCGTCGTTGCAACGAAGTCCACATCATCGAGTGCCGCGACGGCCGCAGCACATGCGGGGCCATTCGGATCGAAGGGCAAGCTTGTGCGCCGCAACCACTGCATCACGTCGGGATGCCCCACGGCGTAGCCGACGCGAAGCGAGGCCAGACCGTAGGCTTTCGAGAACGTCCGCAGCGATATCACATTGGGTCTGTCAAGCGTGATGGCATCCGGGTAGGACTCCGGAGCCGCATGTTTGGCATACTCGTAGTACGCCTCGTCCAGGACGATCAGGGTCGTATCTGGTATGCGGCCAATCAACCATTGCAGCTCATCGCGCGTAATGAACGTTCCGGTTGGATTGTTCGGGTTAGCGATGTAGATGACCTTGATCGCAGGCGTGTATGCATGGGCGAGGGCTTCGACGTCGAAACGATAGCCAGGCCCCATCGGAACAAGCGTCGGTGTTGCGCCGGCTGCGAGCACGGCGATGCGGAAGCTCACGAAGCTGCCATGTGCCGACAGTGCTGTCTGACCTGGCAGCAGGAACGTGCGCATGATCTGATGGATGATGGCATCGCTTCCGTTGTTCACGCTGATCGCATCGGGGCTCACGCCGTGATGCTCGGCCAATCGGTCGCGCAAGGCGGCTCCGCCGTCGTTATAGCGGTGTGCGTGTTGCAGTGCATTGGCCGCAGCTTCGATGCCCTTTGGCGAGGGACCAAAAGGATTTTCGTTCGAGGCAAGCTTCAGGACATTCTCGAGTCCATACTGACGCCGGATCTGCTCGGGCGAGGCACCGGGCGTGTACGGCATGAGCTGCTTGAGATGGGCGGGGACGTCGATCATGGTGTGTGTTTGGTGGGTCTGCAAATCTAGCAACTGTTGATAATTCGGCACCGGTTCGGGGCACGCCAGATTCTATCTTCGCAGCCGTACCCTCATCGATTTTCCCGGCCTCCATGCCCGCTCGTCCGCGCATCGTCATTGTTTTCACAGGTGGCACCATCGCATCCAAACTCGACCGTGAGTGGGGTGGCGTTGTGCCCAGCCTGTCGGGCGGCGAGATCCTTTCGCAGATTCCAGATGTCCAGGACGTTGCAGATATCACGATCCACGAGTACGGGACATTTCCCGGGCCGCATATCACGCCCGAGCGCATGCTCGAGATCGCCCGCATCGTCCAAACCTATGTCGATGACGATCGTGTTGACGGCGTGATCGTGACGCACGGCACCGACACGCTCGAGGAGACGGCGTATTTTCTTGATTGTACAGTCCGTACGGAGAAGCCGATCGTTGTCATCGGTGCCATGCGCAACTCCAGTCAGCCTGACTGGGATGGACCGCGCAATGTTCGCGATGCCATTCATGTTGCCGCCCACGCCGACGCCCGTGGTCTTGGTGTCGTGGTTTGCCTTGGTGGCATTGTTACCGCAGCATCGGAAGCGTCCAAGACGGATACCGACGACCTTACGACGTTCCAGAGCTTTGACTTCGGTCCGCTAGGACGCATCACCAATGGTCATTTCCTGGTCCATCGTCGCCCCCTTCATCGAGAGGTGTTTGATGTGCGATCGATTCCTTCGTTCGTCCCACTGTTGAAGTGCTATGCCGGCATGGACGGCTCGTTGATCGCAGCGAGCAGGGAGGCGGGGGCCGCTGCCATCGTCATCGAAGCGTTTGGTGTGGGCAATGTGACACCGTCGGTGTATTACGAACTCGTACGCTGTGTCGAACACGGCCTGCCCGTTATTCTTGTCTCGCGATGTCCGGTCGGAAGGATCGAGCATACCTATGCGTACGAGGGTGCAGGACGGCATCTGCATGCAGCCGGCGTTGTGTTTGCCGATTATCTCAACGGACAGAAGGCAAGGATCAAGGTGCTATGCGCATTGGGGGCTGGGTTTGACATGCAGGCCATTCGGACGTCGTTCGAATGGGTGGACGCCATGGAGCGACGCGTATGAGATCGACCCGTGTCCTGATCGATCTTGATGCCTTGGTCTGGAACCTTTCCGTGATCCGGCACAGGGTAGGCCCCCGTAGGATCCTGGCGATGGTCAAGGCCAATGCCTATGGTCATGGCATGGTCGAGGTGAGTCGTACGTTGGTTGCTGCCGGAGCCGACATGCTGGGCGTTGCCCTTGTCGACGAAGCGGTGCAGCTGCGCTCTGCCGGCATCACTATGCCGATCATGGTGCTGACGCCCGTCGAAGCTGCCGAGGCTGCCACGGTGGTCGAGCTTGGGCTGCTGACGGTGGCGTGTGATCTGGAGCAGGTCCGTGCACTGGCCGTTGCAGCCGAGCAGCGCGGGACGACGGCCATAGTGCACGTCTACGTCGATACAGGCATGAACCGCGAGGGCGTACGTCCGGACCAGGTGTCGGACTTCGTACGACAGATCGATGCGATGGCCGGTGTGCGTGCCACAGGTATCCTTACGCATTTTTCATCCGCTGATACGCCGCATGACCGGTATCTGGCCATGCAACGAGACGTCTTCACGAACGCCGTGGACCAGCTTGCTCAGCAAGGGCGAACGTTCCAGGACATCCACATGGCTAACACGGCCGCCGTCTGGAACGATCAGACCACGCACGGCACGATCGTTCGACCGGGACTTTCGCTTTATGGTTATGCCGCAGCCGACGACGACGTGATGACGCTGCGCCCCGTGATGTCGGTCGTGACGAGCGTCCTTTCTAAACGTCGAATTCGCGCCGGAGAGACCGTGAGTTACGGCCGCCGCTGGATGGCCGCCTCTGATACGACCATCGTCACAATCCCGATCGGCTATGGCGACGGCTATCCCCGCGCGCTGTCGGGAAAGGCCCAATGCATTATCCGCGGACGCCGCTATCCCGTCGTCGGCACGATCTGCATGGACGAATGCATGGTCGACGTTGGCGATGATGCAGTGGAGCTTGGCGATGAAGTCGTTATTCTTGGAACGCAGCCAGCGGCAGACGGACATCTGCAGTCCATCAATGCGACCGATATTGCCGTGTGGGCGAACACGATTCCATACGAGGTGACAACGGCATTCTCGGCCAGAGTCCCCCGGCAGTTCATCAATCATCCGGACGATCGCGGAGCGTAAGCGATGTATACCATCAGACTCGACAATTTTGAAGGCCCGCTCGATCTGCTGCTGTTCTTCATCAAGCGCGACGAATTGGATATCTACGATATTCCCATCGCCTCGATCACGCAGGAGTTCCTGGATTACGTCAGGATCATGGAGCTGCTCGACCTTGAACTCGCCGGTGAATTCGTTGTCATGGCCGCCACGCTCGTAGGCATCAAGGCGCAGATGCTATTGCCGCGCGAAACTGCCGTCGGCCCCGATGGCGTCGAGGTCGAGGTGGAAGACCCCAGGTCCGAACTTGTGCAGAAGCTGCTTGAGTATAAGCGCTACAAGGAGGCTGCCGACCAGCTGTCGACCCAGGCCGATGAGCAGCGCTACGTTCTATACCGTCAAGTGTTCGAGGCCGAGGAGATCCACGCTGCTGAGTCCGTGGGGTATCGGAATGCAACCCTGTTCGATCTGCTGAAGGCGTTGAAGCGTGCCATCGATCGGGCTCCGGACGAGGCAGAACCGCATGTCGTGACTCGGTTCCCAATCACCGTAGAAGAAAAGTCCAACGAGATCATGCACATGCTGCGGCAGCGTCCCGCCGTTCGGTTCTTCGAGGTTGTTGGCAACATGACGCGCATGCACATCGTGGTGACCTTTCTAGCCCTGCTCGAACTTGCGAAGAACATGCAGATCCGGGTTCAGCAGGACGAATCGTTCGATGATATCGTTATCGTGATGCGGCAGGCATCCGACGACGAGCCCCGGCAGGAAGACACGGCTCCGGCCCCTGCCCCTAACACCCCAACTCCGAATGGTGACGTATGAGCGACATGATTGAGCATCACGAAATGGAGCGCCTGCATGTTCCGTACTTCTTCACGCTGAGTCGCGACGATCAGCGACGCGGACTTGAGTCGTTGATCTTTGCCTCGGACGATCCGCTTACGACCAAGGCGATGCACCGCATTCTTGTGCTGGAAGACCCCACGCAAGAACTGCCCGGGCAGCAGGAGCTGCCTCTTGATGGCGACCCCGATCTGCAGACGTCTGAGCCCCGAGAGCCGTTTCACGTGCCGGCCGGATACTTTGATGCATTGATCGACGAGATCAACGACGAGCTTGTGCAGTCTGACCGGCCATTCAGAATCGTGCGCATCGCCGGTGGTTATCAGTTCGCAACCACTCCCGAGCATGGACAACTTGTGCAGCGCCTGCTGAAGGCTCGTAACCGCAAACGTCTTTCACAGGCTGCGCTTGAGACGCTTGCCATCATTGCATACCGACAGCCAATGACGAAGGCCGAGATCGAGGCCATCCGCGGCGTGAACGCGAGCGAGATCGTCAACGCCTTGGTAGAAAAACAACTGATCGCCATGGTTGGACGCTCGGAATCCATCGGAAAGCCGTTGCTCTATGGCACGACGGACGAGTTCCTTCGTGTGTTCGGCCTGAACGATCTGTCTGAGCTGCCCAAACTTCGCGAGATCGACGATCTGCTGAAGACGACGACAACCCTGATGGATATGGATGACGAGTTGGTCGTCAAAACCGATCATAAGACGCTTCGACGTCAACTCTCGGCCCTGCTCGACGCGTCCGGCCAGTTGCCCGGGCTGCGATCCGAACAAACTGACGAGGCTGTCTCGACCGAAGCCACGTCCGGCGCATACTGGCATCACAGCATGGAGCATGAGGCAGAAGATGGACTGGTTGAGGATCCTGAGCCAGGCGTCTGGGAAGATGATGCTGATACTGTGCAGCGTGCGATCGACGAGATATCGACCGACGACCAGCCGAACCCGGAAAATGCCGGCGAAGACTTGGAAAACTAATAAAACAGTTATAGTTTCCGCAGGTTTCTGAACCGAACCGGTCCACTGTTCTTAGTCCCCCGAACCTCCCCTTCTATAGTCATGCTCCATGACAGTGCGGGCTCTGAACGGATTTCCGAATCACCAGCGGAAGGACCCATCAGGTTACCTGATGATTGGCAGGAGCCCGTCGCGCCCGACGGGCTCTTTGCATTTCTGAACTACGCCTCGATGACCATTCCGTCCCACGCCATGCGCACATGCGGGGGCAGATAGTCGTCGGCATCTGCATGGCGCACCTGATGGGCAACATGCGTGAGGAATGCCTGCCTGGGACGTAGGTCATCGATCACTGCAAGTGCCTGATCGATCGTGAAGTGGGTGGGGTGTTCTTGCCAGCGCAGCCCATCAAGGATAAGCGTATCAAGACCACGCAGCAAGGACCGACTCGATTCCGGGATGTGGTTGGTATCGGTGCAGTAGGCAACATCATCGATACGGAAGCCCATAACTGGCATACCGCCATGTGACATCGGAATCGGCACCAGACCAACGTCGCCGATGGTGAAGGGGGCAGTGTCGATCACGTGAAGGTCGACGTTTGGGACACTGGCACCGGTGGGTTCGACAAGGCCGAAGGCATAGGGGAATGTTGATCGTACGACGGCGAGCGTTGCCTGCGTGGCATACACGGCTACCGGTTTGCCGCTGCGAAAGCTGTAAGGCCTGACATCGTCGAAGCCTCCGATATGATCGAAGTGGTGATGCGTGTAGACAACGCCATCGATATCCATGATGCCGTAGCGAAGCATTTGCTGACGAAAGTCCATGGACGTATCGATAACGACCGTCGTCGACGCGGACTGCACCAAGAGTGACGTTCGCAGGCGCTTGTCGCGCGGATCGTCGCTCGTACACGTGTCACAGTCGCAGGCCACGGAGGGGACGCCTGTCGATGTGCCTGTGCCCAGGAGCGTGAAGCGCATTACAAGTGACGCTCGGCGTGGTAGGAGCTGCGTACCAGCGGACCACTTTCTACGTGGTCGAAGCCCATATCACGGCCAAGGTCGGCGTAATGCCGGAACTCGTCGGGATGAACGAAGCGATCCACCGGCAGGTGATTCTTCGTCGGTTGCAGGTACTGGCCAAGGGTTAGCACATCCACGCCGATAGCCGCAAGGTCATGCATGACGCTCGCGACCTCGTCAGGCGTCTCGCCAAGGCCCAGCATGACGCCGGTCTTGGTGCGCATGCCTTGGCGTTTGCTTTCGGCAAGAACGTCAAGTGCCCACTGATAGCGACCCTGTGGACGAACCTGACGGTACAACCGCGGCACCGTTTCGGTATTGTGCGCCAGGATGTCGGGGCGTGCGTCGATGACGCGTTGAAGATTATCGGCATTCCCCTTGAAGTCGGGGATGAGAACTTCAATTGTCGTGTCGGGATTGAGCTCGCGACAGACCGTGATGGTCTCGGCCCAGATGACGGAGCCGCCGTCCTTGAGCTCGTCGCGATCAACACTTGTGATGACGGCATGTTTGATGCCCATCGAGCGAATAGCCTCGGCAACGCGTCGCGGCTCGTCGTGATCCACCGGCAACGGCCGCCCCGTCTTGACAGCGCAGAAGCCACAAGAACGGGTACATGTATCGCCATGGATCATGAACGTCGCCGTGCCGGCGTTCCAGCATTCGGATATGTTCGGACAATGTGCTTCCTCGCATAC
>VFFB01000023.1 GCA_018882585.1 Candidatus Kapaibacterium sp. | reverse complement strand
CTTCCAGGTACGGCGGCGCTGCCGACGAACGGATGGCTTCCTGAATGGCTTCGACCTTGCGGCTCTTTTCCTTGATGGCAATCGTGTCGTTCGGCTGTACCTGGTACGACGGGATGTCGACCTTCTTGCCGTTGACCAGAACGTGGCCGTGGCGGACATACTGACGGGCTGCGTACATCGAGCGAGCCAGGCCGGCGCGGAATACCAACGAGTCGAGACGGCTCTCAAGCAGCTGCACAAGAATGTCACCCGTATTACCAACGGTACGCGTGGCCTTCTTCATGTAGTTGCTCATCTGGCGCTCGTGCACGTTGTATTGCAGACGAAGCTTCTGCTTCTCGATGAGCTGCTTGGCGTAGTCCGACAGCTTCGGACGACGACGGCTGTTGCCGTGTTGTCCCGGAGGATGACCCTTCCGGTCCATGATCTTACGCGCTTTCGGCGTAATGGCAAAGCCGAGCTTCCGCGACAGCTTTACCTTAGGTCCATTATACTTCATGTGTACCTCGCATCCTGCATCGGACGTACCGTGCAGGAGCAACATTTGGTTGAACGATCGACCGACGGGGTACTACCGAAAGGCCGTTGGATTTCAAAGGGCCACAAAGATACGGCCTATTCTGGATTTTCCACAAGGACTTCCAGGTTGGAGTCGGGCAGACGCAGCACTCAGGCCTGCAGGGTCGTCCCCGGCGCATACGGGATGGGGTCGGCCACGCCGGCCCGCGAAAAGCCGCGCAGCCGCAGGGCGCATGAGTCGCATTCGCCGCAGGCGACGTCTTCGCGGCGATAGCAGGACCACGTCAGGTGCAGCGGCGCCCCCAGCTCGATGCCCTCTTCAACGATGCGCTGTTTCGAACAATGAATGACAGGCGTCTTGATGCGAATGTCGGTGCCGGGCTTCGTGCCCATGGCAATCACTTGTTCGAAGGCGCGGAAGAAGACGTCCCTGCAATCGGGATAGCCGCTCGAGTCTTCTTCGACGGCACCGATGTACAGCGCAGAGGCTCCGATAACTTCGGCCCAGCTGGTTGCAATGGCAAGGATGTTGGCATTGCGGAATGGCACATAGGACGTGGGGATCTCGTGGCTGTCCAACGCGGCGGGTCGCAGTTCGATGGTGGTGTCGGTAAGACTGCTGCCACCGATGGCTGCAAGGTGCGAGATGTCGCAGACCAAGCGACGGGCGATACCGTAGTGGTCACAGATATCGTGAAAGGCCTGGAGCTCGCGCGTCTGGGTACGCTGACCGTAGTTGACGTGGAGTGCTCCAACGTCGTATCCGTCGGCAATGGCATGTGCCAGCGTGACGCATGAATCCATGCCGCCCGAGAGCAGTACGATGGCCAGTGGATTCATTTTGCAGCCTTGATCTTTTCGATGAGTTCGACAGTGCCCGAGAAATCGGCTTCAACTCTTTCGGCCTCGCGCACGGCACGTTCGGCCTCGCGGAGGGCATCGTCGTACCGTCCAGCCTTGTACAGCAGCGACGCATAGGTGTCAATGTATTCCCACGTCGCATCGGCACGGGTAGCGATGATTTGCATCGCCGTCAATGCTGCGGCGATCGCCTTGGCATCGTCGGACTTTTCGTAGATCGACCAGCAGTATTCATTGATTCGTCCGGCATGCGTCGCAGCATCAGGTCGTGCGGCGAAGCGTTGCACAACGCCCCCTAACTCGCTCCACTGCTCGGTGTTCTGGTAAAACACGCCATCCATGCCAAGGTGCTTGATCTCACGTGCAACAGGATCGGTTGTTTGTTCAAGATCCTTTGCGCGCTGCAGCAGTTTGCCATCCTTTTTCTTGATGGCACCTGACAGCGCCGTATTGATCATTCCCTCACGCAGTCCCGATGCGTCGTCGCCAAAGCGTTCCCTGTATTCCTGCTCGCGTTGCAGCACCCAGTCTTCAATCTCACGTGGTAGTGCGTGGCGCATCAGGATGCCGAATGCAACCTCGCTGAGTTTATCATCCTGTGTGTTGAACCACTCGCTGACGGTTTCAAGACTCGGACGCGTCCGCAACTTCGACTTCAGGAATGCCTTGCGGTGCCATACCGGCCATGGTAACTGAATGCCAGGTGCCATCCCTTTGAAAGACATCGCGGAATCGGGGTTCGTCATGGACTTCAGCGTCGTCAACCAATCCTCCGGTGCTTGATATCCGAAGGTCTTGTACGTAGGGTTGCCCTTCGCATCAAACACCATGAACGTTGGGAAGCCTGCGATGCGGTACTTCATGGCCACATCGACACCCTCACCTGTTTCCATCTCCATCTTCACGTTCACGAAGGCCGCATTCATCACCTTGGCAACTTCTGCGTTCGAGAACGTCTCCTTATCCATCACCTTGCACCAGCCGCACCAGTCAGTGTAGGCATCAAGAAAGATCGGCTTGCCGTGTTTCTTGGCAAGGTCAAGCGCTTCCTGCCAATTGGATACCGTCACAAACGATACGCCGCCATCGGCGAGGGCCGACGTGATGCTAAGGAACAAGACAGCGAGGATGCGTAAGGGGCGCATGGTTCACCTTGGAGATAGAACAAAGGGCGTGCTTCTGGCACGCCCTCGAAAGTATCACTTCAGTATGAAAGAGACAGCAACGCTTACTCTTCCATGACTTCCACTTCCTTGGCGGCAAGGATCGTGTCGATGTCCTTGACATACTTGTCGGTAAGCTTCTGCACCTCGTCTTCACCGCGCTTGCGCTCATCTTCCGAGTAATGCTCGGACTTCTCGGCCACCTTCAGATGCTCGTTGGCATCGCGGCGAATGTTGCGCACGGCAAGCTTTCCTTCTTCGGCCATCTTCTTGCACTGCTTGACGATGTCCTTGCGACGCTCTTCCGTAAGCGGCGGCACCGTGATGCGGATCACCTGGCCGTCGTTCTGTGGCGTCACGCCAAGGTTTGCCGCCAGGATAGCCCTTTCGATGCCTTGCAGCACGCTGCGGTCCCAGGGCTGGATCAGGATGGAACGAGCATCGGGCGTCGACACGCTGCCAACCTGACTGATCGGTGTTGGCTCACCGTAGTACTCAACTTTGACGCTGTCGAGCATCGATGCCGATGCGCGACCTGTGCGGACCTTCGTCAGCTGCTGCTGAACGTGCTCGACGGCCTTCTTCATATTGGCGGAAGCGTCGTTGACGATGGTCTGAACCGGCATTGCGTTTACTCCGAAACGATGGTGGCAACAGGTTCGCCCAGCAGCAACCGCTTGAGATTGCCGGGGACGTTCATGTCGAAAACGTAGATCGGTTTATGATTCTCCTGCGCCATCGTAATGGCCGTCATGTCCATCACGCGCAGGTTCTTGTCGAGCACCTCGCGATACGTCAGCCGATCAAATCGAACGGCATCGGTATGTTTCTCGGGATCCTTATCATACACACCGTCAACACGGGTTCCTTTGATCACGATCTCGGCCTCGATCTCGACCGCACGCAGTACGGCTGCAGTATCCGTGGTGAAATACGGATTGCCCGTGCCGGCGCCGAACAGCACCACGCGACCTTTTTCCAGGTGGCGGATTGCGCGTCGGCGAATGAAGCCCTCGGCAACCTGATCCATTCTGATGGCTGACTGCAGCCTGGTCGGGACGCCGAGGGATTCCAATGCGTTTTGAAAGGCGATACAATTGATCACGGTGGCAAGCATTCCCATGTGATCGCCTGACACCTTATCGATGCCCTTGCTTGCGGCTTGTACGCCGCGGAAGATATTGCCACCACCGAAGACTACGCCGACCTGGATGCCAAGATCAACGGCATCCTTGACACCTTCGGCGAATGCGCGCAGCGCATCCGGAGAGATGCCAAACTCCTGCTCACCCATGAGCGATTCGCCACTGAGTTTCAGCAGGATGCGACGAAATCGTGCGGCCATGGCTTCCTCCGAAGCGGTGTTACTTTTCGCCGATGTTGTAGCGACGGAACGACACGACGTTGATCGTGGCGCCTGAAAGCTTCGAGATCTCGGCAACGATGTCGCCGACCTTCTTCGACGAGTCCTTCACGAAGACCTGCTCGACGAGCACTTGCTCTTCGTAGAACTTGCCGAGCTTTCCTTGGGCGACGCGTTCTGCGATGTCTTCCTTCTTGCCTTCCTGGATGGCAGCGGCCTTGTAGATCTCGAGCTCCTTGTCGAGCGTTGCCTGATCCACCTGCGAGCGGTTCACGAACATCGGATTCATGGCGGCAACCTGCATGGCGATATCGCGGCACAGGGCCTTGGCATCGTCCGACGGCGTGCCGTCAAGTTCAAGCATCACGCCAAGGCGGCTGCCTGCGTGGATATAGGCGATGTAGCAACCGTTGGTCGTGAGGTGCTCGAAGCGGCGAAGACCGATCTTCTCGTTGAACTTGGCAAGGATCTCATCCTTGAGGTTACCCAAGGTCTTGTCGCCGGCCGAGATCGTCCAGATGTCATCTTCCGACGTAACATTGCTGGCCAGAACGGCATCGGCAATGGCGTTGCTGAAGTTTACAAACTCTTCGTTGCGGGCAACGAAGTCCGTTTCGCAGTTGATCTCGACAATGGCGGCTGTCTTTCCATCGGCGCTGGTACGCGTGGCAACGATGCCTTCATTGGCTTCGCGGTCGGCGCGCTTGGCAACCGAGGCGGCACCGCGCTTGCGGAGCCATTCGATGGCACCTTGCATATCGCCACCGGCTTCTTCAAGGGCGCGCTTGCAATCGGCCATGCCTGCGCCGGTCTTGTCACGCAGGTCTTTTACGAGTGATGCACTGATCGCTGACATAGTGTTGTGTCGTGTTCGGTGATGGAGATGGTGATGAATTACTTCAAGTCGCCACGACGGCCGCGGAGCTGACGGCGAACCTTCTCTTCGCCTTCGCCTTCCTTGGCGGCTTGATCGCCGGCAGCCACAGCTTCGGCAACGCGCGTCTTGGCGATCTCGCGGCCCTCGATGATCGCATCACCGATGACCTTGGAGATGATCTCAATGGTGCGGATGGAGTCGTCGTTTGCAGGGATCGGATAATCAACATCCTGCGGATCGGAGTTCGTATCAACGATGCCAATCACGGGAATACCGAGTGTCTTGGCTTCCTTGATGGCAATGTGCTCCTTCTTGATGTCGACAACGAACAGAAGGCCCGGCAGGCGCGTCATGTCCTCGATACCGCCGAAGACCTTGCGCAGACGGTCGCGCTCACGGTTGAGCATCAAGCGCTCTTTCTTTGTGACCTTCTCGAACGTGCCATCGACTTCCATCTTGTCGATGGTGTTCAGTCGCTTGATCGACTTACGGATCGTCGAGAAGTTCGTGAGCATTCCGCCAAGCCAGCGCTCGCTGACGTGGTTGGAACCGCAGCGCTTCGACTCGGTTTCCATCACGCCCTTGGCTTGATTCTTCGTTCCAACGAAGAGCACGCCACGACCATGCGACGCTACGTCGAATGCTGCGTCGCGGGCGATGTCGATAAGGATCTGCGTCTTACGCAGGTCGATGATGTGGATCCCGTTGCGCTCCATGAAGATGAAGCTGCGCATCTTGGGATTCCAACGGCGGGTAAGGTGTCCGAAATGTGCTCCGGACTCGAGCAGAGCTTCAACGCTGACTGCTGGCATGCGAAAACCTCAGAGAGTATGTGGATGGATTCCTCTGTGCGGTTCGTCGGGATCTGCCGACCTGTCCTGCGGACAGGCTCCTCGGAGCCCCTCCCCGCACATGTGTTGTAAACGAACGTGTCCGCCGAAGCGGACACGTCCAATGTTGTTCTTCGATTAGCGCTTGGAGAACTGGAAGCGCTTCCGTGCCTTCTTCTGGCCGTACTTCTTCCGTTCAACCATCCGAGGGTCGCGCGTCAGCAGTCCTGCGGGACGCAGTGCAGCGCGAAGCTCTTCGTTGTATTCGACAAGTGCACGAGCCACGCCAAGGCGCATGGCACCGGCCTGGCCGGCCTTGCCACCACCGCGGACGTTCACAAAAACGTCGAACTGGCCGAGCGTCTTGGAGATGTCGAGCGGCAGCAACGCATCACGACGATACGTTTCGATCGGAAAGTACTCTTCGATCGGAAGGCGATTGATCATCACATGACCGGTACCGCTGCTGAGTCGCACTTGTGCGATCGATGTCTTACGGCGTCCGGTGGCGGCATAGGTTCTCATCGTGTATGACTCCGCGATCAGGCGTTATTCTGGGTGTACGGAAGGTCGTATTGCTTGGGCTGCTGCGCAGCATGCGGATGCTCCGTGCCGGCATAGATCTTCATCTTGTGGTGCATCGCACGTCCAAGCGAATTCTTCGGCAACATGCCCTTGATGGCAAGCTCGACGACTTCCTCGGGCTTGCTCTTGATAAGGTCGCGGAAGCGACGGTGACGACCACCACCCGGATATCCCGTGTTGTGGAAGTACTCCTTCTGGTCCGCACGCTTGCCCTGCAGGACAACCTTGTCGGCGTTGATGACGACGACATAATCGCCGCAGTCCACGTGAGGCGTGAACGACGCCTTGTGCTTGCCGCGAATGAGCGTTGCAACCTGTGAGGCAAGACGACCGACTGTTTGGCCGGCAGCGTCAACTACCCACCAATCGGCCTGCACGTCCTGCGGACGGATTGACTTTGTGATCTTGGCACTCGATTCCATGTTCTGCTCCCCGTGAGGGGCCTACTAACCGTCAATGATTCGATTTGAGCCTGCAAACATACCGGGGATGATTGACATTTCCAAAAGATTGGGTGTCAGGTCCAAGAGATTCCGCAAACACTGACGGCGCTGGCCGTTTCGGTTTCGTGCCATATGTCGTAGGCAGTAACGGTTCCGACCTTGGGGCGGAAGGCCTGCAACGCGGCATACACAGGGGCTTGACCGCAGACCCGGAATCTGTCTTCCCCGCTTTGGATGGTCTGCAGCCATGCCGCGGCGTCTGCCGCAGCAAGGTGGCGCATCAGCTCAGCATCGTGTTGGCGAACGTCATCCTCCATCGACGCGGCATCGACATCGTCGCCGAACTTGCGTCCGACATGAGCCAGATCACCGCTCACAAGCCAGAAGGCCCGCGCACCGGATTCGTCCACCAGCCGGCGCAACTCGTCCATCGCACTGCGGACCAACATCGCCCCCATGACGTCAGCATCGGATAGCCACGAGGATGTGATCAGCACTGGTAGGATGCGTATGGGGCGATGAGGCATCAGGTGCTGAATTCCAAGAACATGATACTCAAGTGCGTGCTCGGGACGATGGGCGATGTCGACAGGCGCTGCGAGCGATGGGTCTAGATCGGCCAACGCATCGCGGAATCGCGCAACGAGTTCCCGATCGGTCTGGACAATACCCAACGGCGTGCGGAAATGTTTTTCGGTCAGGATGAAGGGATGCTGCCACCAATAGTGCGAGGTGCCGATCAGGACGAACAGGTCGGCGTCGGTACCACGGACGGGAGCGAAGCAAGGTCCGTAGACGTGTGCCGCTACGCGGAAGTCGAGATGCGGTATGAGGGCACCCCGTGCCGTGGATGGCGGATCTTGGTAACTCCCCTGCGGCCCCAGCATATCCGTGAGCATGCTGCGCAATGCTTCGGCGTCTTCGGGGTACGACGAGCCGGCATAGACGGGATCACGCACGTCAAGGCTGCCAAACTCGGCGGTCTGCTTGGCCTCCAGGGCGGCGTAGGCGGCATCGTCCATGTAGCCCATTGCCGACAGCCTTGCCAGGAAGGTACGAACGTGCAGCATCTCTGGGCCGTCGACATCGATGCCGGCCGCGAGCGCCAGCTCGATGTAGGTCGTGCTGCCATCACAGGCCTCCAGCACATCAACCATTTCCATGTGCAAGAGGATCGGACCTTCCGCGACACCCATCGGATCCTGTAGCAGTATCCGCGACTCGTTGTCTTGCGAATACACAGACACGCCAATGTCGTCGCGCAAACGGGGTAGGATGTGGTCTGACATCATGGTTACAAGCGTGTACTGTTGATCTTGGCGTCGAGCTTGGAAACAACGATGTAGCCGAACACACCGGCCACGACGAAGGCGACGGCGGCCAGGTAGTACAGCGGTTCTTCAAGTCTTAGGGCGGCAGCCACCATGAGGATGGCACCTAGAAAACAGGAGAGAAGGATTGTGACAAGGGCGCCGCGTAGCGACGTCGATCGTTTGGCTGTCATGGCTGAGTCCGATACGAAGCAACATAGTTGAGGTAATTGACTGCCGACTGGTCGAGTTTGGTGCGTTCGTCGTCACGTAGTTCACGTACCACCTTTGCCGGCACGCCGGCAACAAGGGTTCCGGGCGGCACCTCGAAGCCCTCGCGCACGACACTGCCCGCGGCGATCATGCTGTGATGTCCCACAACGGCGCGGTCAAGGACGGTGGCGTTCATGCCAACCAACACGGCATCACCGATCGTGCATCCATGCAACATAGCATGATGTCCGATGGTCACGTCATTGCCAATGGACAGCGGATGCTTCTTGTAGGTGCAGTGCAGCATGGCAAGGTCCTGCACATTTGTACGCTCGCCGATACGGATCCAGTGCACGTCGCCGCGGATGACGACGTTGTACCAGACAGACGAATCCCGGCCGATGTGAACGTCACCAAGAACGACGGCACCGTGGGCCACGAAGACGGTTTCGTGCAGGGTCGGCACGATACCCTGATACTCAATGATCGTGCCGGATCGGCCCGTTTCACGAATGGCGTGCATGGTCACTGCGGAAGGATGTTGTACATGAGCGTTTCATCAAGCGTCACGATCCGGCAACCGTCTGCCGCTGCCATCATCACCGTTTGCGTTGGCGTCACCACCGGGTCGGGAATGATGCGCGGCACGTTCGTGCCTGCAATATGCCGACGGATACGCCCATCCCGCCACAGGATAAGAACGTCATGCCATGTGGCCGACGCATCTTCCGTGACCGTGAAAAGCATGGCATCGGAAGCAATGATAAGGGGCGACGTGATGACCTTGTCGTACCAAATGCCCCAGCGCCGCGTTCCGCCTCCGTCGATCGCAATGATGCGAGATGCCCGAAGGCCGACGGCACCTGGTTCGGCGGTAACGACGTAGGACGTATCGCCCGACACGGAGATCGACTGTGGAATGGTTCCGATCCGATTCGTCCAGCGTAGCCTACCGGTTCTGTCCACGGCACTCACGGCGCCGAAGGCGCCGTCGGCCGTGCCGCGCGTGCGTCCTGCAACAACGACGCCTGCCCCGCCAATGACGGGACCGGCCGTCACCTGCATGTCCGGCAGGGCTGCGGCGATGCGGCGGCTGCCGCGATCGTCGATCGCAATAAGGGTATCAGGCGAGCCGGCAACAATGGCATAGACGTTGCCCGATGCATCCGAGGCAAGCTGCTGATGGCGCAGTGCGCCAACGTGAACGCGCCACGCTTCGCGGCCTGAGGCCGCGTCGATGGCCGCGATGATGCCTGCTGCCGTCGCCACGACGGCATGCAGGCGGGTGCGCAGCACATCGCCGGAAAGCGTTGGCACCAAGGTGTCGCCAAGCGCATAGGCCCATCGGCGCGATCCATCGGCGTGCAGGCATACAAGGCGTGCGCGGCTGTCGACGGCATAGACCGAACCGTCGGCATCCACGGCGATGCGTGAAGCGAAGGGAGCAGCGTCGGACGAGCGATACGACCACCGAATGACACCGTTTTCGATGCGCACCAATCGTCCGTCGGCCAGCGCAGCAACGGTCACGTTGCTGGCAAGCATCACGGGCGTTGACAGAAGATCGACCGAGTCTGGCAGAAGATCGTAGGACGTGGCCGTGTTCAGTGTTGTCGTAACGGCACTTCCGTAGCTATTAGCTCGTCCCGGTCCGCCGGCATACTGCCAGCCAGCACGTTCGTGCTGCGCCGAGCAGCCGATGCACAGGACGACCCAGGCAGCACACAGCCCCTTACGCATCCTTCCCTCCGCGGCGTTGGAAATATGCCGTGGATGACGCAGCAATCCATGCGTCCTTATTGTCGACAAGATAGGCGTAGGCTGCATCGTGGTCGTTGGGAATCAGACCGTCAAGGATGGCCTCTTCGAGCATGTACTTCAGGTAGCCGACCGTGCGTGAGG
The DNA here is from genome assembly GCA_018882585.1 of Candidatus Kapaibacterium sp. GTDB lineage: Bacteria > Bacteroidota > Ignavibacteria > Kapaibacteriales > Kapaibacteriaceae > ZLKRG46. Next base: position 18,687 of record VFFB01000023.1, on the reverse strand, counting down.
GGCCAAGACCTGTAAGGGCCATGATCTCCTCGCCGCGGACGGGCGATTGAAATGCTCGCAGATTATCGCGCTGCTGCACGTCGAGCACCTTTGCACGAACGACCTCATAGTTCCGAAGGTAGCGATCTGCGCGAGCCGCATTCTTGGTTGTGATGTCGGCCTTGCATAGCGTGAACAGATCGTCGAGTGCATCGCCGGCCTGCACCGCAAGCCGACGCACGGCGGCATCGGTGATGCCGTCGTCGACCAGTTTCATCGGACGTTGATGCAGTCGAACAAGGGTTGCGACGTATGGCAGGTGATGCATCGGAAGTTTCATTCGTCGAAAGATCTTCTCCTGCCACCGTGCGCCAACTTCCTCGTGACCGTGGAAGGTCCATCCTGTGCCCTCGACGAATCGCTTGGTTCGCGGCTTGGCAATGTCGTGCATCAGCGTGGCAAAGCGCAGCCAGACGTTGGTACTCATCTGGCTTACATTATCAACCACCTGCAGCGTATGCCTGAACACATCCTTGTGTCGGTACTCCTTATCGCCCTGCCGCACCAGGTCGACACCGGCAAGAGACTGCACTTCGGGAAACACATGCTGCATCAAGCCCGTCTCGAACAGCACGGCCAGTCCGATACTAGGTTTGGGTGCCTGCATGATTTTGAGGAACTCATCCGTGATGCGCTCCTGTGAAATGATCGTAATGCGATCGGCCATCGAACGGATGGCATCCAACACGTCGGGGGCGATGTCGAACTGCAGTTGTGCGGCGAAGCGAGCGGCCCGCATCATGCGCAGCGGATCGTCATTCATCGTTACCACCGGGTCCAGCGGCGTGCGCAGCACGCGACGCTGCACGTCGCCGGCGCCATCGAACATATCCACGACTGTTCCCAGCGTATCCGGCTGTAGCGATGCAGCCATGGCATTCACCGAGAAATCACGTCGGCGCAGATCGTCGGCAAGCGTGCCTTCGGTCACGATCGGATCGCGGGACTCCGGCGTGTACACCTCGGCGCGGGTACCAACGAATTCCACCTTGTGTTCACCGATGGGCACCATCGACGTGCGGAACCGTTCGTAATGCACGGCATGCGAACGGAACACCTTCGCCACGGCGTCGGCGAAACGCTGCGCGTCGCCAACGATGGTGATGTCGATGTCCGTCCGAGTACGACCCATCAACGCGTCGCGCACGTAGCCGCCTACGACGTAGGCGTCAACGCCGCGTTCCGCGGCGAGGGCCGCGATGCGAAGCAGGACCGGATCGTCGAGATCGATGTTAGGCGTAACTGGGGACATCCTTGATGGCGCGGACGCCGCTTGAGCCCTTGTCGCGACGTTCCATGGCGACCAGAGCCGAAGCGTAAATCTCTTTCCACGTCAGACCGAATTTCACCATCAGTTCCTCGGGCTCGCCGGAACCACCGAACGAGTCCTTCACACCCACGAACTCGATCGGCACCGGAGCATTCTTGGCCGTGCATTCGGCCACGGCGCCGCCAAGGCCGGCATGAACCTGGTGCTCTTCGGCCGTGACAATGGCGCCGCATTCACGGGCAGCCGCCGTCACGGTGGCAAAGTCGAACGGCTTGATGGTATGAACGTTGATCACGCGAGCACTGATGCCCTTCTTGGCAAGCTCCTGCGACGCCAGGATGGCTTCCCATACCAAAGCACCGCTGGCGATGAGCGCAACGTCGTTGCCATCCTTGATCACGTTGGCCTTGCCCAGCTCGAACGGAGTGTCCGGCGTGGTGAACATCGGCACGGGTGAACGACCGAAACGGATGTAGGCCGGACCGACCATTTCGCCCATGGCAATGGTGGCCTTCTTGGCTTCTTCGTAGTCAGCCGGTACGATCATTGTCATGTGCGGCAGCGTCCGCAGGAAGGCCACCTCTTCGAGGACCTGGTGCGTTGCACCATCGGGTCCGACGGAGATTCCTGCGTGACCGCCACCGATCTTCACGTTCGCTTCGTTGTAGGCAACCGAGATGCGCAACTGGTCGGCATTCCGCAGGGCGCAGAACGCGCCGTACGAGGCAAAGAACGGGATCTTGCCAGACAGGGCAAGCCCTGCGGCGATCGTCGTCGCATTCTGCTCCGCGATACCGATCGAGAAGAACCGATCCGGGAATTTGTCTTTGAAGAGCGACGTCATGACCGAACCGGTGATATCGCCGCCAAGGACAACGACGTTGCTATGGCGTTCGCCAAGAACAACCAATCCGTCGCCGAAACCGAAGCGTGTGGGCTTTTGACCGAGTAATTCCATGGTAATGTGCTTTCAGGTTCAGATGGAGGAAAGTTCTTCGAGGGCGGCCACTGCCTGGTCTTTCGACGGCGGCTTGCCGTGCCACTCGAACTTGTCGTTCATGAAGCTTACACCATGCCCCATATATGTCTTGGCAACAATGCACGTGGGCTTGCCTGTGCCGTTTGCCTGATTCTGCAGGAAGCGGTCGAATCCGCGCATCAGGTCGGCGTAGTCGTGACCTTCGACGACGATCACGTCGCATCCGAATGACTGGGCCTTTTCCACGATGGGATAGACGTTCATCACGTCGGGGACACGGCCGTCGATCTGACAGTCATTGTTGTCGATGATCCAGCAGAAGTTATCCAGCTTGAAGTGGCTGGCCGACATCACGGCCTCCCACACTGAACCTTCTTGCAGTTCGCCGTCGCCCGTCAGACAGAAGACGCGACGATCGTTCTTGTCGAGCAACTTGTCGGCCATGGCCATGCCGACGGCGATGGAGATGCCCTGGCCGAGCGACCCAGACGACGTCTCGATGCCGGGAAGGTGCATATCACGCCCCGGATGCCCTTGAAGACGGGTATTGTACTTACGGAGCGTTGCCTGCTCCTCCTTCGGGTAGCAGCCTGCATTTGCCAGCGAGGCATACATCACCGGAGCCATGTGTCCGGCGCTGAGAACGAAGCGGTCGCGCCCCTCCCACTGCATATCCTCTGGCCTGTAGCGCATGTAGCCGCCGAAATACATCACTGCAAAGATGTCGGCAGAGCCCAGAGGGCCTCCGCTGTGGCCCGAACCGGCCCGGACCAGCATACGAATGATGTCGCGACGGATCTCCGTCGCGATGGGCAGGAACCCTTCAGGCGAACGTCGCTCGTTCGGGAACGTCGTCGCGTTGAACTCAAGCGATTGTTTCGTGGTTACGTCCATAGCTGTGTCTTGTGTGGTCGGAACAGAGCTGCGAAACTACGAATTGTCGTGCGAGGTGCGTCCGTTCGCCAATGGTTCGGACGATCTCTTTTCCACAGGGTAACTTCGTAACGACATTTTTGTTATTTAGCACGGTCTCATGGAGGGTGAAGAGTACCCGCCCGAGTCCCTGTGCGTCGCAGAGTCCGGCAAACAGGACGTCAATCCCGCAACTTTTTCGCTGATTTCCCCAGAGGAACACGCTTATGCACCCCTGGCACCGCTTTTTTTGCCTGTTTGCCGTTGTCGCAACGATGTTTGCGGCCGCTCCATCGCAGGCGCAACGCAAGATTCCGACGTCGGAACAGCTTCTGAGCGTCAACGGCGCGCAGGGCACGGAGTTTTACCTCGCCGTGCCGCAGAATGACGGCTATCCGTTCGAAGCTGCCCCCACGCTGGAGTTCTACGTGGCGACATCGTACGACACGGCGGTGGTTGATGTCAGCTATGCTGAAACAGGCGAAACAAAGCGCTATCGGGTGCTGAAGAACACCGTGCTGACGCTCTCGACGCGAAACAATCGCGCGAATGCTGCGTGGCAGATTCCGTGGGGACAGTCCGAGCAGACGGTTCCGAAGGCAGTCGTCGTCAAGTCGACGAAGCCGATATCGGTGTATGTACTTCACGCCAAGCAGGTGTCCTCTGACGGTTACCTTGCTTTGCCGACCAGTGTCTGGGGCAAGCGCTACATCGTCACATCGTATTACGACTTCCGTGAGGTATTCACGTGGGCCGGAGGTTTCTGTATCATCGCCCGTGAGAACGGAACCGAAGTCAATATTCGCCTCCGGGGCTCCACCGACGGCTTTGCCACGACGAAGCTTGGCAAGAAGCTCAACACGGGCCAGATCGAGACGGTCGTCATGCAGGCAGGTGACTGCTACATGGTGATGGGCGACGGCACCACGCGTGGTGCATTCGACATGACTGGCACCGAGATCACTGCTAACAAGAATATCGGCCTCCTCGGATTTCACGCACGTACGGCGCTGCCGAATGCCATTCCGCTCGAAGGCCGAGATCACCTGATCGAGATGACGCCGCCGGTCAGTGCCTGGGGTAAGACGTACGTCACCCTTGAGTACTCGCGAAAGTTCACGGGTACGGGACGCGGTGACTTCTTCCGCGTGATCGCCGCCGAAGACAACACGCGCTGGCAGCTCAAGTACTACGATAAGGATACGAAGAAGCTGCTCGGCCAGGATGGCGGTGTCCTCAATGCCGGTCAGTTCCGTGACCTGTATCAAGCCGCTTCCCTGTCGGTGCTTCCTTACGGTGTCACCGTGTGGACTGGTAACAAGCCGATCTATGTCGTGCAGTATTCAACGTCGGCATCGTGGGACGGCGACAACATGAATGACCCATTCATGTGCAACGTGACGCCCCGGGAGCAGTTCCTGGCGGGCACGCTGTTCCAAACGCCGGACCTTCCCAGCAACTTCACTCGTCACCTTCTGAATCTTGTTGTTCAGGTTCAGGATACGCTTACGGCCGTCGCAGACCTGAAGTCGCTTGTGATCGACAAGGTGCCGGTATGGAGCCACCCGAAGTCGTCGCAACCGGCTCTGCTCCAAAATAAGATTCCCGGTTTCTCGGACCTGTACTTCTGTACGATCGAGTTTGGCAACGAGGCGAAGCCGCACTTCATCGAGGGCAACGGCCGTGTCAAATTCGGCGGCTACATCTACGGCTTCGGCAACTTCGACTCGTACGGATGGCCCGCAGCTTCTGCCTTCCGTGATGCGTCCATCATCGATACGATGCCTCCGGTCCTGAAGGAAACGAATCTCTGTGGGAACTACCGATACGAAGCAACGGAGATCCGAAACATCCCCGATCCTCCGCGCACCCCTCCGGGCGATTCAGATCAGGTCGAGACGGGTATCTCCACGATCGAACTGCTTGATGGTTCGGACAACTATCAGATCGAGCTTTTGACGGATCCGTCTGGTGACTTCCCACGCGAGGGTTCCTACAAGCGGTACAACTTCAACGTCAATGTCATTGACAAGAGCCGCGATGCCGTCGCCTATCTGCGCGTTATCGACTACGCCGACAATATCACGTTGGACACGTGCTACTACTTCGCAGACAAACTCTCATTCAATCCCACACCGGTTGATTTCGGAAAGATTCGACTGAATACGAAGGCCACGCGCAGCGTGACGATCAAGAACGAGGCTCCCGGACCGGTCAAGGTCAAGGAGATCAAGTTCAAGTCGACATTCTTCCGTGTCGTGAACGGCGCAATCCCGCCCGAGATCACGCTTGCTCCGGGTGCTACGCACACCGTGGACGTGGAATATGATGGTCGCGAAGAGACAACCGATCCGAACACGGATTGGGATAAGGATACGCTCTATGTCTCGACCGATTGCTCCGAACTCAAGGTCCCCCACCAAGGCATGGCCACCATGCCCCGAATCTCTGTCGAAGATTGGGATGCAGGAACACTTGAAGTAAACCAGGAAAACTGTAAGGGCGGCGGTCTGCTCATCCGCAACTTTGCAAATGGCAAGCCAGGCACAGAACCACTGATCATCACGGCCATCCCGGGTGTCGCGACACCGTTCTCGATCAGCAGCCCCACGACGCCGCCAATGCCGATCACCATTCCTCCCGGTGGGTCGGTTACCGTCAAGGATATCTGCTTCAAGAGTGCCAACGTCGGCACGTTCGAAAAGGATTACACGCTTAACAATAACCAAGCCGAAGGTGACAGCGTGACGAAGTGGAAAGGCGCTGTTACGCAGGCCGGACCGTTCATCCGCGGTCATGACTTCGGTTTCATCCGTGAGAATTCACGCGTGCTGCACCTGAGTGCAACTGCAGTTGCATCAGCCGATGGTATCGTGTACAACTCGGGTACCGGTGCGCTGACGCTTACGGGCGTGCGCTTTGTTGGTGGCAATCAGTACTGGCCGGCCGGCTCGAACGAAGGCAACTATGTCTTCAAGCTCGGACAGATGTTCCTGAATGGTACTGCCGTTACGACGGCAACACTGCCGGGTGTTCCCGACAGCAAGCCCACGGCGATCGTGACCTTCGAGATCTTCTTCCGTCCCGACGCTTCGACAAGCTTCAATGCACCGATCGAAGCAGTATTCACCGATGCCGGTGCCACCGCATCGGATAAGGTCGAAGGCGACGGCTGGCTGCCGCAGATCACAACAACGGGTGTGAACCTCTCATGCGCTGAAACACCCGAAGGTCAAGGCGTAGAGCGGAACATCACGCTCACGAATCCCGGTACCATGGCGCTCACGCTTTCGCGTATCGCATTCGCACCGGGAACGGATGCCGCCTTCCAGTGGGTGACGGCTCCGACGACGCCCGTTGTGGTTCCGCCCCTTGGCTCGCTGAACTTCCCCATCCGCTTTACGCGTCCGACAGGATCGGGAGCAGGCTTCTCGTTGACGCTACAGATCGATCACGACGCCGTCCGCGGCAATGGCACGGACACGAACGTGACACCGGTTCGCGCCACGGAACGGTACGTGGTTGGTGGCTGCTCTGCCCCGGATATTCAAGTGTCGGATATTGACTTCGGCCGAAACCTCGCAAACTGCGACACGCCCGAAGGAGAATTCACGATCACCAACACAGGTGGTGGTGCGAAGGCCCTGGAGATCCGCGCCATTGAGCCAGACGGCGCCGATGCCGGTGCATTCCGCGTGATCGCGATCCGTACCCCAACGGGTGCAACCCTTGACCCGGCCGCTGCCGGAACGTTCCCGGTGCTGATCGGCGCGCAGGAGACATTCCGCATCCGCGTGCGATTCACGCCGACGGAACCGAATACGCCTCCGTACACGGACCGTACGTATCAGGCTCGATTCCGCATCCGCAACTTCGAGTCGGGCGATACTGTGGAACTGAAGCAGGATATTTTCGCCAATGTCCGTGGTAGCGGTTACGTTGTGCCGTTCAATTTCACACTCGAGAACGACCTCAACGGCAATGAATCCCGCGAGCCTGGCAAGGCTGCTGATTTCCGCATCATCGCAACAAGTTCCGACTGGGCAACCACGAACGTCAGAACAGCTACGATCGACGTCATCGTCGAAACCGAAGCGCTGTCGTACACGCCCGGCAGCATCTCTGTCGGCGGCGAGTTGAGCGCTCAAGGTTGGACGGTGAGCGAGCCGACCATCACGACGCTTGATCAGACGCGCTCGACGTGGCGATTCAATGCCTCGGGTCCGAATCCGCTGACGAAGGACGGCATCATGTTCAGCTTCCGTACCCAGCTGCTGCTGTCCAGCCGTTTCAGCTCGAATCAGACGCTGGCTGTCGATCTTGGAAGGCCCTGCCTGGCCCCGACGACGCAAGGCGATAGCACAGAGATCTTCAACTGTGCCATCACCAAGCGCGTCATCACACTCAGCGGCTTCCGCTCAATCCTCGATAGCCCCGTCCCGAACCCCGTGACCGGTGGCAGCGTAAAGGTCGACTTTGAAGTTGGCATCAATGCACCGACGCTCATCGACCTGATCAATTCGAATGGACAAGTCGTACGGACGCTTGTGGACAGCCATATGGAGGCCGGTGCCTACACCATGGAGTTTCCCGCACATACCTTGGCAAATGGCACCTACATGCTCAGAATGAGGTCGGCCGACTTTGTCAAGACTGTGCCGGTCGTCATCGTTCACTGACAGTACTGAACACGTTAGCTCACGCAGGGCCCTTCGGATTCCGAAGGGCCCTGTTTTTTTGGGGGTAGGGGCAAGCCCGTGTATCAGTAGCAATTCGGAATGTTCAAGACGTAGCATCTGGCACAATTCTTGACTCGATGATACTGCCGACATCGTCTCTCGGGAATTCACGTACAGGGCAAGTCCTTGACAGTGAAGTTTTTCCGACGTATGTTTGACATGTTCATGGTTAGGTCCGAACCTCCAATGCAAACTCCACGCACGCATATTGCCCCTACCGTCCGTTCCATCGTCCTCGCGGTGCTGGTCTGTGGTGTTGTCATGCCCGGCATGCTGCGAGCAGATGGAAGCCGCAAGACGTCAACCAAGGCAGAGCGGGCTACAACGGAAAAACGTGCGATGTCGCTGCTCAAGTATGGAGCGCCCGTGTACGGTGCGATGCAGACGCTGAATGCCCTGCAGTCGAAAGACATGGCCAAAGCAAAGGCCGGAGGTAAAACCGCAACCCGTGACGCCGATACGTCACGCATGACAAGCAAGTTCCTTGGTGTACGCGCATCCGGAGACGTCGTCACTGTGCGCATCGAACTGCTGCGCGACGAGCCTCAGCTTGAGATCGGCCTGTACAACATGCTCGGCAAAAAGGTACAGGACGTCCAGAAGGGTGCCACATCGCGTGGTGTTCACGAGTATACGGCGCCCGTCAGCGATCTTCCCGAAGGCGTCTACATCTGCATCATGCAGGGCGCCGACTTCCGCAGGGCCGAAAAGTTCTACCTCTCGCGCTGACCCAATGGTTGGCTGCGTTTGTCAACGATAATCACGATTTTTGACGACCGATGCTCAGCATCGGTCGTTTCGTTTTTGGTCAATTGAGCATCGAATCACCATGAAGTTCTCGACAAAGGCCATCCACGTTGGGCAGGAGCCTGACGAACTTACAGGGGCCGTCACCGTGCCGCTGTATCAAACCAGCACCTATGCGCAGGAAGCCATCGGCAAGCATAAGGGCTGGGAATATGCGCGCACACAGAATCCTACGCGTACACGCTGGGAAACCTGCCTTGCTGCCCTCGAAGAGGGCGTTGCGGCATATGCCTTTGGCTCGGGCCTTGCCGCAATCGACACCGTCATGCGCCTGCTCGATGCCGGCGATCATGTCATCATGGCCGAAGACATGTACGGAGGTACCTATCGCCTTGCAATGCGTGTTCTGTCGCGATACGGACTGTCCTTCAGCTTTGTCGACATGCGTGACATGGGCAATATCGAAGCTGCGATCACACCGCAGACCAAGATGATCTACACCGAGACGCCAACGAATCCGATGATGACGCTGACGGACCTGCGCGCCGTAGCCGATGTTTCGGCTCGGATCGGCGCCCTCATGGTGGTCGACAACACGTTCGCCTCGCCGTACTTCCAACGCCCCCTAACATTGGGTGCTGACATTGTCCTGCACTCGGCAACGAAGTATCTTGGTGGACATAGTGACCTGGTACACGGCATTGTTGCCACTCGACACGAGCATCTAGCCGAGAAGATCCAATTCTTGCAGAATGCCGTCGGTGCCGTCCCCGGCCCCATGGAATGCTGGCTTTGTCTGCGCTCCGTCAAAACGCTACACGTCCGCATGGACCGTCACGCGGCAAATGCGCAGCGCATCGCCGAATGGCTCGAACAGCAGCCAGCCGTGAAAAAGGTCTACTACCCCGGACTTGCCTCGCATCCTCAACACGAGCTTGCCCGACAGCAAATGTCAGGGTTTGGAGGCATGATCTCGGTTGAACTCGGCTCGCTTGAACAAGCAAAAGCCTTCACATCCGCCCTCAAACTCTTCACCCTGGCGGAGTCATTAGGGGGCGTCGAGTCACTCGTCTGCCATCCCGTAAGCATGACCCACGGATCTATCCCGAAGGACCAACGCGAACGCCTTGGCGTTACCGACGGTCTCGTCCGTCTGAGCGTCGGCATCGAAGACGCCGAGGACCTGCTGAACGATGTGCAACAGGCGCTTGCACATGTGGCATGACACGTGTGGCCGACGTATGAATTCGTCGGCCATCAGCGACACGTATGAATTCGTCGGCCATCAGCGACACGTATGAATTCGTCGGCCATCAGCGACACGTATGAATTCGTCGGCCATCAGCGACACGTATGAATTCGTCGGCCATCAGGCCGCGGACTGAAGTCCGCGGTTATCCCATCAGGCCTGCTTCCGCACTCCCACGATGTTGTAGCGGTTGGTAACGAACGACCAGTCGGCGAACGTGGCGTTGCCGGCGGGGTTGCAGCCTGCGCCGTGGAAGTCCGAGAATGCGGCTGACTGATTCACCCAGACGAAGCTGTTAAAGTTGAAGGCAACGGGAGCTCCGGCAGCAATGATGGCATCTTCTGCCTGCTGCATCCGCGCCTGGTCCGTGCAGTATACAAGCGACGTCAACGCACCGTGGTCGCGGATGCTTCGAGCGACGTGGTCGACGGCGTCGTCGAAACTATCGACGGTGATCAGGAAGCTGATCGGGCCGAACCACTCATGCTCGTACACGTCGGAACGTGTCTTGTCGGCACGCAGTACCAACGGCGTCACGCTGCGTGCTTTGTCAAAGCCGGGCTGCGGAAGCGCTGCGCTCTCGCGAACTGCCGGCAGACCCAGTCCCTGGGCCTCCCATACGCGTGACAGCGTAGCCTCGTTCTGGATCGTACCAACCGTGCTTGGACCGGCCTTCTCATTGCCTACCAGTGCGTCGATATGTTCGCGCAGCTTCAGCGCAACGTCTTCGACGCTTATGCGTTCGCCGTTCACCGTTATGCCATCACGAGGAATGAAGATGTTCTGCGGAGCCGTACACATCTGACCTCCGTAGAGCGACAGCGAAAACGCCAAGTTGCTCATCGTCTTGTCGATGTTGTCTGTCGAATCCAGAATGACCGTATTCACACCGGCCTTTTCCGAGAAAACGATCTTTCCGTGAGCTGCAGCCTCGCGTTCCACGATCGCACCGAAACTGGGGCCGCCCGTATAGTCGATCACGCCGACTGCCGGCTGACGCACAAGATCAAGGGCAATGGGCGCATCGAAGGTGTCAACAGCAAGCTGACACAGCATCGGGTCGAGACCGCATTGCTGCAGCACACGCTGTACTGCGCCTACGACGATGGCAATGGGATAGACGGCGCCGGGATGAGGCTTGACGATGACGGCGTTGCCAGTCACGAGCCCGGCAAACATGCCGGGGACGGTGTTCCACACCGGGAACGTCGAACAGCCGATCACAAGGTTGATGCCCTTGGGTACGATGCGAAAGGTCTTCGCGATGGACACATCAAACTTCCCCATCGGCTTCGTCCAGAGCACGTCGGACGCCACGCTGGACTGTGCCGCATGCCCCATGGCTACTGCCTCGAGCGCACGGTCGAAGGCATGCGGCCCCGACGATTGAAAGGCCATCACAAAGCCCTGGCCGGTCGTGTGCATCGTCGCATAGCCGATCTCAAAGAAATGCCTTGCCCCCTGCTCCAATGCTTCGATCAGGACAGATGCACGGGCATCGGGCGTAAGTGCCTGCCATGCCGTACGTGCTGCGGTCGCCTGCCGGACAAGTGCATCGACGCCAACCTTGGGATACGTGATGCCAAGCGGAAATCCGTAGGGCGAGGTCTCGACACCAACCGTCCCCTCCTCTGCCATCTGCAGCAGATGCGGAAAGGGGGCATTGAGCTGCGCCTTGAAGGCCGCTTCGCCGTCGGCATTGGCAGACTCGCCATAGATCTTGCCGCTGGGCGCCTCGGGCCAGTGCGCGAAGAACGTACGCTGCGCGTTGGCAGCCGTGGCAGATGCGAGGGTTTCGCGGTGACGGTCGATGAGCTCGGAGATGTGCATGGTGTTGACGTTGGTTATGGACACGACCGACAAAGATACGGGTGAACGGTGGCGTCGCGGAATCGTGTAAGCGCGTTGCGTAATTTGGCCCAATGCAAGTGTCGCCCCATCGACGGATCATGGAACGCCGCCGCCTTCGTGCATGGCAGTTGCACGAGCGCGGCTGGAAGGGATGCGACATCGCAAAGGTCCTTGGTGTGACACAGGCAGCGGTGAGCATGTGGCTGACAAGTGCCCGCAACGGTGGAACAGCAGCACTTGAAGCGAAACCGCGAACGGGCGCACCGTCGAGACTTTCGGCTCGTCACCGATTGATGTTGGCCGCCCTATTGCGAGACGCACCCTCTGCCTACGGCATCGCGTCGGATACGTGGACGATCGCTGACGTCCGCCAGATGATCGAGCGTGTATTCGGCGTACGCTATACGCCCCAACACGTCGGACGTCTGATGCGAGGTGCGCAGAACGTAGACGAGCACCTTCCGCCGATGCTCAAGATCGAGCTGCAAGAGCTGCTCGGCAAGAACAACATCGGAGTCGTGCGCCGTCGTGTGGCACAACGCAGCCAAGCCAGAAGGTCATCATAACAAGAGCGAATACCAAGATCAATCATCCGAGGCTATCGTGCCCGAACAACCATTCGACCCAACGGCGCTGATGCGCATGGTCACGCAATCGCACGAGCGCGTTGCGCAGGCTCAGGAGTTTCTGAGCGAGAACCAGCGATTCATCGCCGAATCACATGTGGCGCTAACGCAGGCCACGTCGACGATCATTGCCAATCAGGGCGAGATCGTCGCCAACCAGCATCAGATCATCGCCAATCAGAACACCATCATCAGTTACCTGCGAAAGCTCGTCGATGAAGATGCGTAACCCCTGGATATGGTTTGTCGTGGCGGGTATCGCGATGTCGGTGTGGACGTCGTGCGTCGTCATCTACGATATCGATCTGCTTCAGCATCTTGCCGCGTGGTGGCCGGCTTCGGTGACGATGGTCTTCGGTTCTTTCATTGCCGGCGCAAGCGCCGAAGGCGGTGGTGCCGTTGCCTTCCCTGTCTTCACGTTGATCCTGAAGATCCCTCCCGACGCGGCTCGAAACTTTTCGCTGATGATCCAAAGTGTTGGCATGGTGAGCGCATCTGCCATGATCATCGGATTGCGCATCCCAATTGAGCATCGAGCGGTGATCATCCCGTCGATCGGTGGCATCGTAGGAATGGTACTGGGCACGTACACCGTGGCCCCACTCATGGAGCCGGTCCCGACGAAGCTCTTCTTTGTGTCGCTATGGTTGGGCTTCGGGATCGGCCTTTGGCGCATCAACAGAAGCGCAACGCGTCATGTCCGCGAGTCGCTGCCTGCTCGTCTTGAGCGGCGAGATGTCCTCATCCTCCTGACGACAGGTTTTATCGGTGGTATCGTTACCTCTGTTGTCGGCAATGGCATCGACATGCTCACCTTCTGCGTCCTGACGCTTTGGTACGGCCTGAGCGAAAAGGTCTCGACGCCCACGTCGGTCGTCCTGATGAGCGTACTCACGGTGGCCGGTACGGCCTTCCATGCCGGAGTCGTCAACGACATTGGCCCCAAGGAGTTCAACGCTTGGATCGCAGCCGCTCCCGTTGTCGTCTTTGTTGCCCCCCTGGGCGCATGGGTGGCCAGCAAGCTCCGTCGACTGCACATCGCCTATTTGCTGCAGATCATCATCGTTGCACAGTTCGTAGGTGCCCTGCTTGTGCTCACGCCAAGCCTGCCTCACCTAGCGTTCACGGCGGCCGTTTCCGTTGTTAGTACTGCCGTGATGCTCAGAATCGACCGGACAGGCCAATAAACGGCACCGAGATGCCATTCAGTGATGCGGCCACCAAGGGGGCCGTTGGGTTTATGTGCCAATCAAGGTCAAGACTGCCTATTGATCGAGCTCGAAATGACGCTTGTTCGCCGAAGCCTGCCCGTACGATCGCGTAGGTGATCGTTGCTCCGCCAAGCATCAGTAACGGCATTCCTTCGGAAGCCTCGGTCATGATGCCAACGCCAAGTCCAAGCAATGCGCCACCGGCCGCACCCAGCAGCATATACTGCGCCTCATCACCGGAATAGTCACGGCCGACAACACCTCTGTCGCCAAGATACATGCCCGCTATCGTTGTCAACATGGTCGCACCGGCAATCACCGAAACGTCGGGGTTGTCGAGCAATGGCGCAATTGCTAGCGGCAGCACACCGGCAAGCGTTGTGGTAACAGCAAATGACGTTGCATCTCCCGGCGTGTAATGCTGGGCCGATCCAAGGGCATCACCGACAACGAAACCAGCTACCGAACCAGCCAATGCCAGACCGGACGTCATTCGGATACCGACATCCGCCGATGGCTCGACAATGTCGCCAATGATAAGGCCCGAGCACAACCCCGCGATGCCTCCGTAGATGATCGACGATGATATCAGATTGGCATGGCCCTCTTGAAGGTTTCGCGACCGCGAGTAATTGTACGCCGCGAACGTTCCGGCCACACCTGTCACGAGTGAGACGCCAAATCCCATTCGGTAGTTGTCTCCATTAGCAACGTTGTCACCAAGGATCAAGCTCGTTAGGCCCCAACCCGTTGCCGGACCAAGGATCAGTGCACTGCGCATGAGCGATGCATCGCCCTTGGTGATCGTGCTGTTCTTTGTAAGGAGATACGGCATGGCAAATCCGGCCGTTCCGGCAACAAGGAACGGAAAGGCAGATGTAACCGGGCTTTCTCCAAATGATTCACCAAACACCACCGCGCCGAGGGCAGCGCCATAGTACGTGGCACCCATGATCGTGGACGTCCATAACAGCGATGGACGCCCCGACTGATCATACAAGCTCTCAGGCCTCTTCTTCAGCACCATCTCGGAGAAGCGGCGCTGAATGTCACGGACATCGGCAAGCGTAAGCTGCTTTCGTGTGCGGACACTCCGAGCGTCGTATCCAGACGAGACTTCAAGAGTGAAGACCGAATCCGGTGTCATCCAGATGCGAGCCTCGCGCAGCCCCACGATATCCGGGAACAGGTTGAGTTCGAACTCATCCTTCGCGGTATAGGTGAGCACGGTTCCCGCAGAATCAAAGGGCACCATCACGTCCTGGGCAGTCACATGTACGGTCCAGAATGCAAGAGTTGCCAGCCCCGCCAGCAGCCAACGCAGCGTTCTCACGACGTCCTCCATTGATTGTTCGTTCAGTTCCTGGCGATCGTTCAGTGCCCCCTACGTACCGCTCACCCCAGCATGGATGCAAGAGGAGTATATGGCATATCGAAGGCCTGAGCAACAGCTTCGTAGACGATCTTTCCGTCAACGACATTCAATCCGAGTTCAAGTTCCTTGTTGGCACGCACGGCTGCTTCCCAACCTTGGTTAGCAAGCTGTACGGCATAGGGCAGCGTGGCATTCGTAAGTGCGATGGTTGACGTATACGGCACGGCACCGGGCATGTTGGCAACGCAGTAGTGGACGACGCCATCCACCACATAGGTCGGCTCCTGGTGCGTGGTAGCACGCGTGGTCTCGACACAGCCACCTTGGTCGACGGCAACGTCAACGATCACGGAACCTTCCTTCATCAGCGATAGCATGTCACGCGTGATAAGGTAAGGGGCCTTGGCGCCCGGGATGAGTACGCCACCGATCACGAGGTCGGCCTCGGGAAGCATCTGCTTGATGTTGGCACGCGTGGACATGGCCGTATTGACGTTCGCTGGCATCACGTCGTCGAGGTAGCGCAGGCGATACAGGTTGGTATCGAACATGGTCACGTTCGCACCAAAGCCGGCTGCGATCTTGGCTGCATTGATGCCGACGATTCCACCGCCAAGCACCAGTACGGTTGCAGGCTTCGTACCCGGAACGCCACCCAGCAGCACACCGCGTCCGCCCATGGGATGCTCAAGGTACTTGGCACCTTCTTGGGGTGCCATGCGGCCGGCAACTTCGCTCATGGGAATCAGCAGGGGCAGCGATCCGTCGGCCTTCTGCACCGTCTCGTACGCAATGCACGTCGAGCCGTTATTGACCATTGCTTCCGTAAGCTCGCGCGACGCCGCAAAGTGGAAATACGTGAATAGCGTCTGCCCCTTGCGGATGTGCGGATACTCAGGGGCGATCGGCTCCTTGACCTTCATGATCATGTCGGCCGTTGCCCAAACGTCAGCAGCCGTCTCGATGATAGTGCATCCAGCTGCCACGTATTGCTCATTCGAAAAGCCGCTGCCGACGCCGGCATTATGCTCGATGATGACACGATGTCCGTTGGCGATGAGCGTCTCGGCACCATTTGGTGTAAGGGCGACGCGCTTTTCGTTGTTCTTGATCTCCTTGGGAACGCCGATGAGCATGGGAGTGACCTGTAAGGATTGTGTGAGGTGTTGGTGTGATTGGCAATCGTGGCAACAAAACTACCAAACGGCGTCGAACAACAGGCCGATGTAGAGCAGAACGATGGCGGCGGAAACGACGGCCCTGGTGATGGGCCTTACCCGATCCGTCCACCACGGCAGCGTCAGCAATGCCGCCAGCATCATCCCAAGGATGATCGACATCAGTTCGGCACCCAGTAGTTCGGTTCCGTAGTGCAGTGGAAGGAACATCCACCATGGCTTCGCCGGCGCGATATCCGCAGGACTGCCCGGAACGGCAAGGTGCTGGGTTGCCGCCAACAGCACCGACAACATACCTGCGCCAACAACGATGCCTGCAGTCTTGAGCGTGACCGGCTCGACATACCGTCGAATGGCGGCATATGCCGTGATCGAGGCAAGAAGAAGCATGATGGAATGGAGCGCATAGGTGTTGGCAAGTGCAGCAGCCGGCAAGGTTCGCAAGCCCAGCAGGGTGGCAACGACGCCACCACCATGCGCCTCACGAAGTCCGTACCGCATCACCTCGCGCGATGTTGCCGCATAGGCGTCATCGGGCAAGAGACGTCCCGTCCACGCGCCCACGAGTGCGATGACCACCAAGCCGAGCACCGACCACCACAAACGTCGGTCGCCGCGCCACTGCCACAGCATGAGCAGCAGCCACAGCAGTGCCGATGCGACCAGCACTGACGTTGCATGATGGTGCAATGCGCGCACGACGTGGCCACCAACAACATCGACCTCGATGCTTCGGACCGACGCAGCAGCGGCAGACGCCGATCCGTGTTGTACCCCTTGCTGTGCCAAGGGAACGTAATACCACGAGAGCAAGATTCCCGTGCAAAGCACGATGACCAGCGCGGCAAGCGTCGCCCATACCAGAATTGGCTGCAGACGGTCAGACATCGTCAGGCCCAAGCGTGATCACAAGTTGTCCGTCGCGTACCGTCAAGGGTACCTCTTGCAGCGGTGTCTTCGGCGGGCCCTGAATTGGACGGCCGTCAAGGTCGAATCGACCTCCGTGACACCGGCAAACCAGCTGTTCGGCTTCGAGATGCAGCGGGCAGCCCTGGTGCGTGCACGTCGTACGCAGCACGCGCAGCGTTCCGTCGGCTCCGTGCCGAACGAGTACCGCCGTTCCCTCGGCTCTGACGATCCGGGCATTTCCGCGCGCGAAGCGCGCGTCTGACAGGTCACCCAACACGACCTCACGGGGCCCGTCGAGCGGGCGTGGACGCAGATATCGCATCAGTGTTGCCACGGCAGCGGTGCCTGCAACAGCACTCACCGCTACACCCATGGCGCGCCGTCGGCTCATTCCCCGTAGTTTTGTGGTCCCTTTCATTCCCTTCCCGCCGATATGCCAGTTCCATTGCTCGACCTCAAATTACAGTATGCAACGCTCAAGACTGAGCTCGAAGAAGCTCTGGTTCGCGTTGCAGCCTCGCAAGTCTGCATCCTTGGCCCCGAAGTCGACGCCTTGGAGCGCGAGCTTGAGGCCTATCTCGAGGTGAAGCACGCCATCGGCGTCTCGAGCGGTACCGATGCGCTGCTGATGGCCTTCATGGCGTTGGACTGCGGTCCGGGCGATGAAGTCATCATGCCGACGTTTTCGTTCTTCGCTACCGCCGGCTGTGTTGCCCGAACGGGTGCGACGCCTGTCTTTGTCGACGTCGATCCGGTCACGATGAACATCGACCCGAAGGCCGTCGAAGCTGCGATAACGCCGCGGACCAAGGCCATCGTGCCGGTCCACCTGTTTGGTCAAAGCGCTGATATGGATGCCATCATGGCCATAGCAGACAAGCACGGCATTGCGGTGATCGAAGATGCTGCACAGGCCATCGGCACGCAGGACCGACACGGACGTCGCGTAGGATCGATCGGCCGCATGGGCTGTTTCTCGTTCTACCCCACGAAGAACCTTGGTGCCTTTGGCGACGCAGGCCTTATCACGACGAACGACGACGCGCTTGCCACGCATCTGCGACAGCTGCGCAATCATGGCATGGAGCCACGGTACTATCACGCCTTCATCGGAGGCAACTTCCGGATCGATGCCATGCAGGCAGCTGTGCTGCGCGTAAAACTGCCGCATCTGCCCTCGTGGCACGAAGCGCGTCGACGCAATGCAGCGCTCTACGAGCAATACTTCATCGAGGCAGGTCTGGCCGAAGCGCCGGGCCGCACGCGGTTTGACGAAGGGAACACGATCCTGATTCCGGCCATGGTCAACGCCGGTCACGGCGTCACTGACCACCACATCGTCAACCAGTACACCATCCGTTCTGCCAATCGCGATGCGCTCCGTGCCGCCTTGCAGGCCGAGGGTATAGGTTCGGAGATCTACTATCCGGTGCCGTTCCATCGACAGCAGTGCTTCAACTATCTGAAGTGTGCTGATACGGACTTCCCGGTCTCGAACGCACTGGCCGACACCGTGTTGTCGGTACCGATCTTCCCCGAGCTGACGTCGGAACAGATCCGCGAAGTTGTCGAAACCATTGCACGCATCGAGCGTACCATGGC
>VFFB01000196.1 GCA_018882585.1 Candidatus Kapaibacterium sp. | reverse complement strand
CACGATGGGCACATCTGTTCCGCGTTCGAGCGCCCGGGCGATCCTCAGGATCTCGTCGGTTGCGCGTACTGCCGTCACCTCGCTGCGTCGCTGCAGGATCTCCGGTGTTGCCGCGCGGGCGCTATCGCGCTCGAGCTGCAGACGTCGCTCGGGCTTGCGGATGGGGAAGGCATACTCGGCAACGATCGTCTCCTCGGTCCAGATCGTTCCCAGCATGGTCGCATCGGCAACCTTGCGTGTTGAGACGCCGCTCCTGCCGGGGTAGAAGACTGCGGTGCCGACCAGGGCCAATCCGATCAGGATCCACCGTACGACGGGCGAATCGTTCCAGCCGGTAGATCCGGCCGGACGCTGGTCTTCCTTGATCTGCTCGAAGAGCGTGGGTTTCGCCCGTGCCATGGTATGATCGGTTAGTGACCTTTGAATTCCGGACGACGCTTCTCGATGAATGCGTTGACGCCTTCGGCGTAGTCATGCGAAGTGCCTGCGCGTTGCTGGTAGTCAGCCTCGGCCTCGAGCATTTCGTCGAGCGTTGCCGTCATGCCCTGTTGCAGCAGATGCTTCACAAAGCCGTACGACTGTGTCGGGCCGGACGCATACGTGGCGGCCATCTTGGCAAGGGCGGCGGGAAATGCCGACGGAGCAACGACCATGTTGACAAGTCCAAGACGCAATGCCTCGTCGGCAGCGATGGGCTTGTTCAAGGTCGCAAACTCGAAGGCCTTGGCATAGCCAAGCATACGCGGATAGAAGTACGTTGCGCCGCTGTCAGGGATCAGCGCGATCCCGATGAAGGCCTCGACCAAGCGTGCGTTCGAGCTCATGATGCGCATATCGGCAGCAAGGGCAAGCGACAGGCCTGCACCGGCGGCCACGCCATTGATGCCGGCGATGACGGGCTTTGGCATGGCGCGCATGGCGCGGATGATGGGGTTGTATCGACGGTTGAGCGAGTCGCGGAGGTCGCGCTTCGAGTCGCCCGGTGCGGGAGCATCCTTCAGGTCCTGTCCGGAGCAGAAGGCCTTGCCGGCGCCTGTGAGGACAACGCAGCGGACGGCGTCATTCGTGGTCGCATCGGCAAGTGCAGCCTGCAGGTCGGTCGTAAGCTGTTCGTTTGCAGCGTTGAAGGAATCCGGCCGATTGAGCGTGATGGTGCCGACGCCTGCATCGATCGTGTACAGGATCGTTTCGAAACTCATGATCACTTTCCTTTCCACGTAGGTTTGCGTTTTTCGACGAAGGCCTGCATGCCTTCTTTCTGATCGTCGGTGGCGAAGAGCAGGTAGAAGTTCTTGCGCTCGAATTCAAGGCCACCCTCAAGCGTCGAACTGAAGGCCTTCAGGACGGCCTCCTTGGCAAGACGTGCGGCAATGGGAGCCTTCGAGGCGACGTCCTTGGCCAATGCAAGGGCCTCGTCCAGATAGACCTCGACCGGTACGACGCAGTTGACAAGTCCTGCCTGAAAGGCCTGCTGGGCCGAGATCATGCGGCCTGTCAGGACGATCTCCATGGCCAGGGCCTTGCCCACGGCGCGTGTAAGGCGCTGCGTACCACCGGCACCCGGCATGGCACCGATGTTGATCTCGGGCTGACCGAATTGAGCCGTTTCCGAGGCGACGATCATGTCGCACAGC
>VFFB01000128.1 GCA_018882585.1 Candidatus Kapaibacterium sp. | reverse complement strand
GTGCATAATTGCCGGAGGTTAGACCAAGACGCTGCAGCACGTCCGATCGCTCGGCCTTGGGCAAGGCATAGTGCAACGAGTCGATCATGGTATTGCCAACAAAGTGAATGCGCTCGGGCGAGACGCCCTCGTGCTGCAGGTGCATCCGTCCGCTCTCTTCGGTCACGAACAGATCGTCGCAGATCGCATCAGTCGCAAGCCGGTTGATCTCTTCGGGCATCGCCCGGTCGAAACTCCGTAAGCCGGCTTCGACATGTGCCGTGCGAATGCCGAGCTTGACAGCCGTCATCGCACAGGCGATCGTGCTGTTGACATCGCCCACAACGATGACGTAATCCGGTTGGGCTTCGATGCATACCTGCTCGAAGCCGGTCATGACCTTTGCCGTCTGCACGGCATGCGACCCCGAACCAACACCAAGGAAGTAGGCCGGCTGCGGCATGTCGAGGTCGGCAAAGAACGAGTCGCTCATGGCGGCATCGTAATGCTGTCCGGTGTGAACGATAGCATGCGATGCTTCGCCGGCGTAGGCGGCGAAGGCCCTGTGGATAGGCGCAACCTTCATGAAGTTCGGCCGGGCGCCGACGACGGACAGGATGCGCTTCACTTGCCGTCTCCGAGCAGCACAATGTTCCTGCGCGAATGCTTGATGTTCTTCGTTGCATTGCGCGTGTCGATCACGACCTTGGCATGACGCACGATCATGTCGATGTCGAACGATGAGTGATCGGTCGTGATCACGACCACGTCGTGCCGCTGCAGGTACGTGGGGGTGAGATTCTTGCGCGACTTCAGGACCGTGTCGTGTACGCGAACCTCGGGGATGTAGGGATCAAAGTAGGAGACGTTCTCGATGCCGTCCTCGATCAGCAGTTCGGCAACGCGTAAGGCCGGCGAATGCCGCAGGTCGTCGACGTCGCGCTTGAAGGCCATACCCAAGAGCAGAACCTTGGCCTTACCCATGGCAACAGGCTGTTTGGCGATCTCCCGCTCGATCATACTGCGCACGTAGAATGGCATCGACTCGTTGACCTCGGCTGCCAGCGTGATAAAGTTGGTCACGAAGTCCACCTCACGTGCCATCCATGACAGGTAGTATGGGTCGATCAGAATGCAATGACCGCCGATGCCGGGTCCCGGATAGAACGGCATGAAACCGAAGGGCTTGGTGGAAGCGGCCGAGACGACCTCCCATATGTTCACGCCGATACGGTCACACAATTGGGCGAGCTCGTTGACGAGGGCGATGTTGACGCTACGGAAGATGTTCTCGAGCAACTTCTCCATTTCGGCCACTGCCGGCGTACTGACAGGTACGACCTCGGAGATGATCCGACGATTGATGGCAATGGCGAGGTCTGTGCAGGCCTTGCTGACACCGCCAACAACCACCGGTGTGTTGTGCGTCGTCCACGTCTTGTTTCCGGGATCGATACGCTCTGGCGAAAACGCAAGAAAGTAATCTTTACCGCATTTCAGTCCAGTGGCATCCAGGATGGGTTTGACATATCGCTCGGTAGTGCCGGGGAAGGTCGTGCTCTTGAGGATGACGAGCTGACCCCGGCGCAGGTTGGCTGCGATCGACGTCGTTGCATGCACGATATGCGAGATGTCAGGGTCTTTATTTGGCGTGAACGGCGTAGGAACGCAGACGTAGATCACGTCGCAGTCCTTGACCGCGTCAAAGGATGTCGTAGCCGTAAGTGTCTTCTGCTTTTTTACGCAGTCGCGTACGACGGCGTCGTCGATGTCCTGGATGTAATTCTTTCCGGCAGCGAGCGATTTGACCTTGTCGGCCGAGACGTCGATGCCGATCGTGCGAATACCCGATCGGGCAAACTCCACGGCAAGCGGCAGGCCGACGTAGCCAAGGCCAACAACGCCAACGGTGACCGTCCCGTCAAGGATCGACGTCATCAAGACTTGCTCTGGTTTACTCACATGCAGACGCGGACGTCCACGACGGCGCAGGGCCATGTATTACCTCGACGTTGTAAGAGATGTCACTTCGCGATATGCGCCGCTCTTGATGCGTTCGCACCAGGAACGATGTTCTGCGTACCAATCCACTGTTTCCCGCAACGATGTTTCCCAGTTATGCATCGGCTTCCATCCAAGCTCCGTCCGGATGCGGGTTGCATCAACAGCATACCGACGGTCATGCCCGGGGCGATCCGTCACGTGCTGCAGCAGCGACGCATCTTTGCCAAGTAGCGTAAGGATCTGCATCGCAACATCAATGTTGCATCGCTCGTTGTCGGGACCAATGTTGTACACCGCACCCTGCCGTCCGTGTTCGTAGGCAAGCATGACGGCCGCACAGTGATCATCAACGTGGATCCAGTCGCGCACCTGCTTCCCGTCTCCGTAGATGGGAAGGGGCTGTGCCGACAGCGCTTTGAGGATCATCACGGGCAGGAACTTCTCGGGAAACTGAAATGGTCCGTAATTGTTGGTGCAACGTGTGATGACGGCGTGCAGACCGTGGGTGCGTACGAAGGCCTGCACCATAAGGTCGGCCGATGCCTTCGACGCTGCGTAGGGAGAACTTGTGCAGATAGGCGCCGATTCGTTGACAGGTGCCTGACCAGACTCGAGGTCGCCATACACTTCGTCGGTCGACATCTGCAGAAAACGCAGACCGTGCGCCCTTGCTGCCTCAAGCAGGACAAGTGTGCCCATCACGTTCGTGGTAACGAAGGGTGCAGCCGACGAAATGCTTCTGTCAACGTGCGATTCAGCTGCACAGTTGATGATGCCATCTACATTGTGCGTGGTGATGGCCTGGCTGACCGTAGCCGTGTCTGTGATGTCGCCGTGAACGAAGAGCACGCGATCGCGATCGACACCTTCCAGATTCTCGAGATTGCCTGCGTAGGTCAGCGCGTCAAGGATGACGATTCGGTGTTCCGTAGTGGCAAGAACACGACGCACCAGATTGCTTCCAATGAAGCCGGCGCCGCCGGTGATGAGAACCGTATGTCCTGCCATGCAGTTTTGGTGGATTTCGTTGAAAATCGTCGTCGCGTCCGACCGCTATGGTATGCGGCATCTGTCGGCGCTGCGACGGGCCCTTCGACATTTTCGTGTCAAATCTACAAAAATGACGTTACCCGTTGGCCGGACGTCCGATCAACCGCAGTACGGTCGCTGCAAGCGATGGAGTGGTATCGGAATAGGCGTGCATGGTAAGCGTTGCAGGCAGGCCTTCGATACCGTAGGGGCTTCCACAGGCGATGACGATGGATGGTTTGCCTTGCGCGAGTCGCTGCATAATCTCGGCCGTACGCGTCCGGCCGCCAAGCACGCCACGATACGCTGTTGCACGACCGAAGAGAGCGAAGAGCACGACCGAGGCGTCTGTCGTTCCCTCACACATCGAAGCGAGATCACCGTCGGAAATCGTCTCGTCGATGAAAGCAAAATCGCTGTTGCCCTCTGTGGCCTGTGCAAGGTAATGGCACCACGTCGTTGCGGCATCGGCATCTGTCTCGTCGATGATGGCGAACGCAGCGTAGGCCTGGTCATTGGAAAGAGGCAGGAGCGACGTGTCTCCCACGACACGAATGGCTGCGTCAGCGGCCTTCAGCGCCATCTGTGCATGAGCAGCGAGGTCGACCGGCGGACGCTTCGCGTCTGATGGAAGCGGACGAACGAATCGGCGGGCCGCCTCCCAGCGTGCCTCTGAACCAGCACAACGTGCCTCATCGATATGTCCCGACGCAATGGCCGCGGCAAGCGCGTCGATCGCTGCAAGCGGGTCTTCTGGCAGCAGCAACACGTCGTTGCCCGCCTCGAATGCCAGAACGGCGGCTTCGCCTGACGTATACGTACCTGTGATGGCCCGCATGTCGAGGGCATCCGTGGTCACAAGACCGTCAAAGCCCCACGTATTGCGCACAAGGTCATTGATCACTCGCGATGACAATGATGCGGGACGTTTGGCATCAAGAAAGGGCACGATGATGTGTCCCATCATCACACTTGCGACGCCGGCTTCGATGGCTGCCCTGAACGGCACGAACTCTCGCTCGATGGCGAGCTGCTCCGAGATCTCGATGCTGGGCAATGCCACATGGGAGTCCACAACAGTATCACCGTGGCCGGGTACGTGCTTGGCACAGGCCATGACTCGTTCACGCTGCGTTCCGCGGACGTAGGCTACGGCATGCTGGGCAACCGTCACTGCGTCTTCGCCGAAAGAGCGCGTGTTGATGATGGGATTGTTCGGATTTGCGTTGATGTCGCAGACGGGGGCGAAGTTCCACGTTACACCGATGGCCCGGGCCTCTTCGGCAATGGCAGCCGCAATATGCTCGGTGATACCTGGCAACGTCCGACCCAGGGCCATTGCCCTCGGGAAGGCTACGCCACCGTCCAGTCGCATTGGCAGACCATGCTCGTAGTCGGCGGCGAAGAGCAACCTCCGCCCACCTCTCGATCGTAGGTCGTCGATCATCCTGGCCGTCTCCTCCAGACCACCCAGGAAAACGCCGATGCCCCCTACTCCGTGATCAACCAAGCGATACAGGGCATCCCGATATAGCGGTTCTCCCCAAGAGCGGGCATCGGCACGTGGAATCACGAAGCCGGCCGCGCGACGTTGCACTTCACTCATGCCCGCAAATTCACCTTTTTTTCCGTCTCGACTTCGATGTCTGTAACATGTGGCCGGCAATGACGTCGATGCATGCATTCAACGCACGCAAACACGAACATGGCGACCGGCATGATACGGCGAGCACAGGGAGCGGTTGATGATAGCGTGACCGACCTTGAGCTCTTTGCGCGACTATCTCGGGATGAGACGGTGGCGCGCGATGCGCTGAGTCAGCTGTATCGGCGATACGCACAGCGCATCTTCACGTACTGTCGGAAGGTGACCGGTGATAGCATCGTCGCCGAAGATATGCTGCAGGAAACGTTTGTTCGACTGTTCGAATCGGGGAAACGGTCACGTGACCTTGACAATTTTCCGGCCTATCTGATGACCATTGCCCGGAATCTCTGTCTGACATACCGCACAAGGAATCAACGAGCCTTCGTTCCCGTCGAAGACTTCCATCTGACGGTACGCGATGTTCCCTACGAGCAGAAGGAACTGCTGCAGCTGATACACGCTGCGCTGGAGCTGCTGCCGGAGGATTACCGCGAGGCCTTCGTGCTACGCGAATACAACGGATTGAGCTACCTGGAGATCGCCGACGTGATCGGCCAATCCATCGATGTCGTCAAGGTGAGGATCTTCAGAGCCAAGAAGAAACTCCGCGACATCCTTGCCCCTTATCTACACGACTTGAACTCTACTACATGACCGTTCGCATGGATCCGATGATTCCCTTGACACCCGAAGAGTCGCTGTACGCCTTCATGGATGGCGAACTCGACACATTTCACGAACAGCCGCTCTTCGACGCTCTGGCCGGTGACGCTGCCCTGCGCGGAGAGATGAAGGACCTGCTGGCCATTCGCAGTGCGGTACACCGAGATACCGTGGTGCCGCCTGCCGACGTAGAGTCGCGCATCATTGCCGGCGTTGGGTTACCCATGGCCGGTGCCGCTGCGGCCGGCAACGGTGCCGTAACGTCGACGGCCGCACTCGCGACAGCAGCCTCCGGATCTATGTCGAGCTGGCTTTCCAAACTCGGCATCGGCATGTCCGGCATGATCGCCGGCATCGTGCTGACGTACTTCCTGATGCGCCCCGCGCCGACCGCAGATTCCTGGACAACGAAGGCAGATGTTGCCGCGTCCGTCACGTCGACCCAAGGCCGGCAACCGGCATCCAACATGTCGTCAACTGCATCAACCCCCACCATTCCGCCGCCGTCCGCGCCATCGCCGACCATCGTCTACATCTACCGTGATCGGCCTGTCGTATCGCAATCAGCAGCAGCTACCCAGGCACCGACGCAAGAAGAGCGGCCCATCGCAACCTCGGAATCGATGGCGTCGTCCGCTGCCTCACAGGCCTTCACTGCCCCTACGCACTCGATCGACGTCACACGGCCACACATGCAACCAAGTTTTGCATCTGCCTCTGTACTGAGCATGGATTCCGAGACGTCTTTTCTGCACGACGTCCGGCTTCGGCTGCGAAGCCTCCCCAGTGGCATTGGCAGCGGCGAAACGGTACCCGCCAGTATCGGACAGGCACTCCTGCCCAATCAGGCGATCTCGATGTCCTTGCCGATCGGCAACGGCCAACGTCTTGGCGTGGAAATGGCCAACGAGTCCTTCCAACAGCGATTTGACGGTGTACTTGGCGGACGCTCGGTAACCTATCAACAGACTCCGACCCTGTTCTGGCTTGGCGCAACGTATGCGATACAGCCATTCGAGGGATTCCTGCTCGACGGTATGCGTCCCTATGCCGAGCTCATGGTTGGAGGCGTCTTCCAGCAGGGTCCGATCGCCCACGGCAGCATTGGCTTGACGTATCGACCGCTGGGACCGATCGCCATCATGGCCGGGCTCAACACCTCGGCCCTGCTCTATCGTCACGACGCAACCTGGTATTCATCCACCAAATGGGGCATGACGTATGGTCTCAGCATCGACCTTGGTCGACTGCCGTAGCATGGCCCGCTGGATAAGTGCCCTCTGCATCGTGCTGTTGACGGCATGTTCGTCGCCGCTTGATCTTGACGTTGATAGGTCAACAACGTTCAACGACAACATCGTACACCCTAAACGCATCTCGTTGCTGTATTACTTTGGCGACAGTGCGTACGAGGCGATCTACATCGACCCGGCATTCCTGCAAAGCATCGACATCGATACATCGCAAAACCCTGTTCTGTTGACGATTCCACAGTTCAATACGCCGCAGTTTGCCTGCTCGGCCTCGGCAACATTCACCCCCATAGTTCGAGGCTTCGGATTTTCCGTGACAGATTTTCCATGCAACGAGCGCATCGTCGATATCGTAAACCGGTCCACGTTCTTCGACGTCGAAGTGCTGCGCCTGGATGGGCGACGACTTGACTACCAGTGGCAGGC
>VFFB01000022.1 GCA_018882585.1 Candidatus Kapaibacterium sp. | reverse complement strand
CCCCAGCCCCCCCCACCGTAAACCATTCGGCCATGTCGATTTGTCTATCTTTGCGGTCTATCATGACCGAGATTCTGCATTACATCGATGGCACCTTTGCCGCTGCCAGCGACGGACAATGGCTCGACAATGTAAACCCGGCAACAGGCGAGGTGTATGCCCACATTGCCCGCGGTACGGCTGCCGACGTCGAGCTTGCCGTTAGCGCTGCCGAACGTGCGTTCCCGCATTGGTCGCAGATGACGGCCCCGCAACGTTCTGCCATCCTGTTGCGCATATCGCAGCGCATCCGCGAGCAGATCGACGAGCTGGCCCTTGCCGAGACCACCGACAATGGTAAACCGCTTTGGTTGTCGAAGGCCGTTGATATTCCTCGTGCCGTTGATAACATGGCATTCTTTGCCACCGAAATCCTGCATACGCAGACGGCTGCGCATCAGACCGATCAGCATACGATCAATTTCACCCTACGGTCGCCGCTCGGCGTGGTGGGGTGCATCTCGCCGTGGAACCTTCCGCTCTACCTGTTCACGTGGAAGATCGCTCCCGCACTTGCTGCCGGTAACTGCGTTGTTGCAAAACCATCCGAGATCACACCGCTCACGGCGTTTCTGTTCGCCCGCATCTGCCACGAATGCGGTCTGCCACCCGGTGTGCTGAACATCGTGCACGGTCTTGGCGGCGAATGCGGTGCCGCCATCGTTGCACACCCCAAGGTAAAAGCCATCTCGTTCACCGGTGGCACCGCAACAGGGAAGACCATCGCCAGCGTCGCTGCCCCTATGTTCAAGAAACTCTCCCTTGAACTCGGTGGCAAGAATCCGACCATCGTGTTCGATGATATTGATGTCGAGCATACGGCCAGACACGTGGCGCGCGCTGCATTCACCAATCAGGGCGAGATCTGTCTGTGCGGTTCGCGCATCTTCATTGCACGTTCCATCTACGACACATTCAAGACGGCATTGATCGCCGAGACACAGCGGTTTGTTGTTGGCGACCCCCTCGAAGACACGTCACGCATGGGTGCCCTCGTAAATGAAGCGCACATGCACAAGGTCCTCTCCTACATCGATCTTGCAATGCAGGAAGGGGGCACCGTCCTTACCGGAGGCCAGCGCGTTGCCGTTGGCGGACGCTGCGCGAACGGTTTCTTTGTTGCGCCGACCCTTATTGAAGGACTTGACGCGCATTGCCGCGTGAACACCGAAGAGATCTTTGGTCCGGTGGCTACACTGATCCCGTTCGACACCGAGGACGAAGTACTTGCCTGGGCAAATACCACGACGTACGGATTGGCCGCATCTGTATGGACCACCAATCTTGCACGTGCCCATCGTGTGGCTGCCCGCATCGAAAGCGGCATCGTCTGGGTCAACTGCTGGTTGGTGCGAGATCTGCGAACACCGTTCGGCGGCATGAAGCAAAGCGGCGTCGGACGCGAAGGCGGTGTCGAGGCCTTACGATTCTTTACGGAGCCAAAGAATGTCTGCATCCAGTACTGACATCATCAACAGTGATCTGGCCGCCGAGCCGGTAGGTGCATATCCGCATGCGCGCCGTGTGGGCAATCTGCTCTTTCTGAGCGGCATCGGCCCCCGTGAGCGAGGCAAGAAGGAGATCCCCGGCGTAACGCTTGCACCCGACGGTGCCGTCGAGAGTTATGACGTTGCCGTGCAGACCCTCTCGGTGTTCCGGAACATCCGCCACATCCTTGATGCGGCAGGGTCGAAGTGGGAGAACATCGTCGATGTGCAGGTCTTCCTGACGAACATGAAGGACGATTTCCGCATTGTGAATGCGCTCTATGCCGAGCACTTCACGCACGTGCAGGCAACTCGCACCACGGTCGAGGTGAACTGTCTGCCCACGCCGATCGCCGTCGAGCTCAAGATCATCGCGACCATCGACTAATGCTCATGGCCCTGCTTCGTTTCCTGGTCGCCCTTGTGTCGCTGTCCGTTGCTGCCATGGCGCAGCCGCGCGTTTCGTACATCATACCTGATGTTGGCACCACACGCTTTGCCACACTCATCGAGATCATCGGTCCGCACGATGCCATTGGCAACTTCGGTGTCGACGGCATCTATGCCAACAACGCCGGCGACCTTGTGCGCGTGGTTCCGGAGCGCGCGTCTGATACGGCCTTCGTGCGTTTCGGACCGTGCGTGGTGAGTTGGAACGGACGCCTGATCTCGACGCATGCCTTCGTTAGTCCATACGTCCAGCCCAATACACACGATTATCGTCTGCTCGACGCAGCATTCAAGATCCCTGTGCGCGTCATCGTCGCCAACGTTCCCTCGACGACCGTCGATACGTTCTACATCGTCAAGCCATGGCCGATCGGCGACGTCACGGCTTCGGCCGACCGCGTGTTCGGATCTGGTAGCCTTGGTGTTCGATCGCCGCGCGGTGCGATGCTGATCGACAGTGCCATGCTGGGCGATACACTACCGTACACCGCCAGCATGACCGACTGCGATCCAAACCGTGCGGGCAATCAGGCCTATCTGCCCTTTACGCTGCTGGCGACGGGCAACATCGACGCACAAGCCGGCGCGATGATCCGCGTGGACGCCCGCGGATCTGATGCCGGACCGGGTGGTGGCGGCGGCGGCGGCGGATATGCCAATGCGCTGCAGCCGGGCACGGGCGGACCTCAGGGTTCCGCAGGAGGCAACGGATTCACCGGTGGTGGCCCCGGCGGACGCAACAATAACTCAAGTGAATCCATCTGGGGGCCGAGCAGCAAGCGTCGCGCCGGCGACGGCTCCGGACAGACCTATGCCACAGCTTCCAACGACATCGTCACGGGTGGCGCATCCATGAATGGCGTTGCCGGCGGCGAGTCGCTGCAAGGCATCTACGAGAACGCCGGTGGAGGTACCGGACATCCGTTTGGCAAGTCAGGACAGGCATGCGACGATTTTGACGGCTGCAGTCCGCGTGGACAATTCGGTGGCGGATCCGGCCAGCGCGACCGCCGCCGTGGCGGCGGCGGTGGCTTTGGCGAGGACGGTGGCGCCGACCCGAGCGCACCCGGCACACAAGGCCGTGCACACGGCAACAGCATGCTGGTGCCCCTTGCAGGCGGCAGCGGCGGCGCCAGCGGCAATCCATCCGTCCCCGGCGAAGAGTCCATGGCCGGCGGCGGTGGTGGCGGCGCCATCAGTATCCATGCCCAACGTCTGACGTCATTCACCGTGTATTCCAACGGCGCTGCCGGTACGCGGAACGCCGGTATCGGCGGCGGATGCGGCTCGGGCGGAGGCATCATCATGGGCACGCGGCTCGACAATGCCAAGGCAGGCTTCGTGTCGGCCCAGGCATCAGGCGGTGACGATGGTTCGATCCAGTCGTATGGCGGCTACGGTCGAACACGGTATGATGCTCGCACGACCGTTGGATCATCGTCGTATGTAGGTCCGATGACCGATACGATGACGAATGCCCTGCGCAAACATCTGGTAACAGGAAGCGGAAACGGCCAAGACGAACAGATTTGGATCAAGCCTGAGCGTGGCGGTTGGATCAAGGGGCCCATTGGAACTGGTCAGCCTACATGGTCGGCCCTTGTTGATTTCATTGGTACAGACACACTCTACTACGTTGCCGTCGTACAACGTGTCCCAAGTCCGGTCACGTCGCAGCATGCTACCGACCCCCAATGGGTCTTGTCGCAGTCGGCTTGGAACATCGTGCGCATCTACAGGCCGCCGCTGATCCAGACGGCCTCGGCCCTGGTCATGGGGCAGTACCGCTGTCCGAATGCTGTGCGCCGAGATACGCTCTGGGTTTACAATCGCGGAGAGTCGCCGCTGGCCGTGACCGACGCCCAGTTCACGGGTGCACCCGGATTCCGGATGGGTGTGCCGAAGGTCTTTCCCGACACCGTGCCACCATTCGACTCATCGGCATACATCGTCGAGTTCGTGCCCCAGCCCGGACAGTTCGGAGCACAGGCTTCGGTGCTGACGCTGATCAACAACGACCCCGACGGCGTCCGCGCGGCCACACGCGTGAACATCTCGATCGATGCCCAACGCATCATTCTCGAGGCAACGTTCCGCGGCTCAGTGCGTGACACGGTGGACCTTGGTACCATCTGTGCCGGTACACCCATTACCGACGTGCTGCGACTTCGCAACACCGGTACCGTTGGCGGCATCGTCACGAACGTCCGCTCTGCCAATCCGAACGTCCTGCATGCGACCTCGCCGCTGCCCGCGCTGCTGAATATCAACACGCCCACCGACATCACCGTTGTCGCCAATGCATGCGTGATCGGTGATACGGTCATGCCGCTGCTGATCGACCTGGATGGCTGCGACGAGCCAGATACACTCTGGCTGCGCTTCACGGGCGTCCTGTCACGCATGACGGCCGTCGGCTCTGCCCAGTTCGGTCACGTCAGTGTTGGTACACGGCCGCGCACGACGATCTTTCTGCGCAATGACGGCTCGCATCCGGTGACGTATTCGTCCATGCCCACGCTTTCCGCGCCGTTTAACATCGTGCAGGCGACGCCGGGCCTTCCCGCGACGATACAACCTGGCAGCAGCTTTGTGATCACAGTTGAGTTCGCGCCTACGGCCACGGGCGAACAGGCACAGACGGTTGCCATCGTCTCGGCCGCAGCACCATCGCTCTGCGTTGATTCGACGTCACTCGTCGTAAGCGGCTTCGGTTCTTCCACGCCTCTGCAAGCAACGCCGACGTCGTTGTCGTTCTACCAGACACGTCGCTGCGGTACCGGACGCGACAGCGTCACGGTTCGCAACGCTGGTACAGCGGTCGTCACCATCAAGTATCCGGCCTTTATCAACGGACCCGACGAGCAGGCCTTCACGCTGGTTCGAGAGCCGCTGGATGATCTGCGCCTTGGCCCCGGTGATTCGTTCACGTACATCCTTGAGCATCGATCAACGGGCCTTCCGTATGGCCCACGCTATGCACAACTGAGCATTCAGACCGATGCGGCCGACATGCCATCGCTGCTCGTTCCGATCTCGGTCACCAGCAACGAGACCACCGTCAGTGGTCCACTCTCCGTCGATCTTGGCAATATCTCTGTCGGCCAACAGCGGACAACCACCGTCACCTATGGCAATGCGAGCTCACGACCGGTCTCCATCAGCAGCGTGCGCTCGTCCGATCCGGCACTACGTGTCACGCCGCTGCAGGCCATCATTCCTGTGTCGGGCACGGTGCAGATCGATGTCTCCAAGGTGGCTCGTCGTCGTGGCATTGTTTACGATACGCTCACATTCATCTACGACACGCCGTGTCCGGATTCATTCATCGTCGTTGTGCGCAGCAACGGTGTGCTGCCTTCGCTTGTCGCTCCCGATGTTGTCCGCGTCCGTACTACAACGTCGTGCGATATCGGTACCGACAGCATCACGATCGTAAACATGGATACGGCATCGGCCACGGTTGCAGACATCGGCATCGTTGGACGTGACGCAGCTGCGTTCACCATTCCGGGGCTTGCGTCCTTCGTTGGAACAACGCTGCAACCGCGGCAGTCGCTCACGCTGCCGCTTAGGTATGATCCACGTCGGTTGCCCGACGGATATCATGATGCCACGGTGGGCGTTGACGTCGTTCGGCAACGAGATACCGTCAGCATATCAACATCACTCGTCGGTCGTCGTCGCACGTCGCTTCCTGCAGGTCCGGAAGAGATCGCCTTTGGTGCCACGGACCTGCTTACGCCGTCGCGTCAGCGTCTGGCCTTCGTCAATCGCACGGGCCAAGCCGTCACGCTCACGTCCGTCGGCATGCGCGGCATGGCGCAAGACTTCGTTCTACGTGACGTTCCGACCTTGCCCCTTACCATTCCTGCCAATGGTTCCATGACGTGTTCGGTCGAATTCACGGCGCGTGCCGAGACAACCTACCGCGACAGTGTGGTGTTGACGTTTGCACAGCCTTGCGATGCGGAACGTGTTGTGCCGATATGGGGTCGTGGACGTCTCGATGCCGAGGTCTATCTGCTGCTGCCGCGCGTGACGGTCGATCCGGCCGCTGACGGCTTTCAGCTGCGTTTGCGTGGTATCACGGCCCGCGGTGCTTCGCCGGTAAATGGAGGTCGACTGCGGCTTACCATGCGTCATCGATCGTCGGTCTTCGCCGTCCGCACCATCACACCTGGCACCATCATTCGAAATGAAGTGGTAGGGGGCATTGCCGAACTCGAGATCGACGTGCCGAACGTGCGTGTTGGAAGCGATACGTCGCTGATCACGACCATCACGGGCGATGCGACGCTGGGCATTATCGACAGCTCTGATGTGCGTGCCGTTGATGTGCGCCTTGAAGTGGCCGACACGCTGGTATCGCTGC
Source organism: Candidatus Kapaibacterium sp. (assembly GCA_018882585.1). Classification (GTDB taxonomy): domain Bacteria; phylum Bacteroidota; class Ignavibacteria; order Kapaibacteriales; family Kapaibacteriaceae; genus ZLKRG46. The sequence goes on along the minus strand of VFFB01000022.1, from coordinate 22,619 downwards.
GGACGTACGATGGCTTCATCAATCTTGACATCTGTCGCGAAGGTGGCGATCGTCTGCTGGACCGCGCAGGAAGCCTTGCCATCCGGGCAACGCCAAATCCGGCGACGGACGATCTGCAGATCACCGTCGACGTTTTCGAATCGGGACACCATACCGTCAACATCGTCGACGTTGCAGGATCCGTCGTGGCTACGGCCTCGTGGCAGCATGCTCGTGGTGATGCACCATTCGTGCTGCCCATCGCAGCTGCCGACCTTGCAAGTGGTGTCTATCACATCGTGCTGATCACGCCTACCCGACAACGCGTCGCACCCCTGCACATCATTCACTAAGCCGCATTCCGAATCTCCACACCGAATGAAGATCGCTTCCATCGTTGTCATCGTCTTGCAGCTTGGCGCCCTCACCGGTGCGCAAGCCCAGCAAAGTCGCGTGAATCCCGAGACGGGACGACGTGAGTTTCTTGACTACTTCGTTGGCGGATACGGTGCGCTGAACATCAAGTACCATTCGGCAGAATTCGGCGCCTTACCGGGTGTGCCGTCATGCTGTTCGGACTTTACCAATGCGACGTCGCTTGGACTTGCCTTTGGTGGTCTGTATGAGCGACATCTTACAGAGACCATCCGTTTGCAGGGGCGCGTGGGCTTTTCGTCGCTGGGCGGATTGTTGACGGCCACAGAGACCATTGGCAACGAACCCGTGCTGGACGACGGTCCGGTGCCGACGGAGACACGGCGCGACATCCGCGTAGAGCATTCGCTTGATGCAGGACTCCCGCTGCTGGTGCTCGAGCCTGCAGCCGGGTACAAAGTGATGGACCTGCTTTGGCTGTATGCCGGTGCACGTCTTGGTCTGCTGATGGGGTCGAGCTACGATCAGAAGGAAACGCTGGTATCGCCGGACGGATATGTGTTTCAGGAGACGGGCACGGCCGTGCGGAACACAACATCCGGCAGCATTCCCGAGGCATCGTTTCTGAACCTGCATCTGGCCTTCGGACTTGGCTACGAGTTGACCGTTGGCACCAACATGACGCTCATACCCGAGGTGCGATACTTTTTGCCGATCGGCAATGTTGCCTCGGTGGATTGGTCCGTACAGACGTTTCAACTTGGCGCCTCGCTGCGATACGGCTCGTACCGTGTTGCCGATCCAACGATCATCGTCGACACGGTTTACGTTCGCGACACCGTCGACAAACGCGTCCGTCGCATCGCCGCCGAACGCGTGGTTCTAGGTGAGACCGAATCGTCGTACGATGAACGTCAGGAGGGCGACTACCTGTACAAGACCACGACGATCAGTGAGCAGTACATCCGCGAGATACCGATCCCGTTCGACCCGCGGATGAAGCTGGCGGCGTACGCTCGCGACAGCAAGGGCAAGCGCGTGCCGGTCGAATCCATCACGATGCGTGAGCTCGACATTGTCGAGAGCTATCCTCTGCTTCCGTACGTGTTCTTCAACGAGGGCAAGTCGACGCTGGCCGAAACGCGGATGGCTGCGCTGGACACCACGACAACAGCGTCCTTCCGTCCCACGTCGATCAAGCGCGATCAGATCGAAGTATACCGCAACCTGCTCAACATCATCGGTCAGCGCATGGCGCAGCGCCCCGAGGCTCGCATCAGGGTCACTGGCTGCGTCAGCAACGTCGGTGCCGAAGCGCGTGCAACGGATATCGCGAAGGCCCGCGCGCAGTCGATCAAGGCCTATCTTGTCGACGTGTGGCGCGTCGACCCAAAGCGTATCAGCATCGAGTCGCGATTGCTGCCCGAAAGCCCGGGGAACAACGACCGTCCAGAGGGTCGCGCCGAGAATCAGCGCGCCGAGATCACGTCGTCTGACCTTGACCTGCTGGGAGCCGTGGAGTTTCGGGATCTTGACCGGTCCATCGAGCCGGCACAGATCGAGTTTGCGCCCGAGGCCGCCGATGCCGAGGACATTACGGAGTGGACCCTGAAGGTAAACCAGATGAACAATTCCATCGTCGACGTTGACCAGACCGGTCGGCCACGATCGGTGGAATGGAAGCCGGGCGAGACCGGCCGGCTTACGCCATCGCAGCCGGTAAAGGTCGAGATGACGGCCTCGAACGGTCTCGGCCAAAACGTCCGCTCCGCCCTGCAGCTGCCCGTCAACATGATGACGCTGCAGGAGGCACGCTCTACGCGCGAGGGCGGCAAGCTGGTAGAACGCTACTCGCTGATCGTCTTCGACTACAACAGCGCCAAGCTGAATGCGGCCAACCAGAAGATCATGGACCTGGTCCGCTCCCGCGTCACGCCCGAAACCAAGGTGCTGATCCGTGGCTTTGCCGACCGCACGGGCGATCCCGAGTATAACCGCGAGCTGGCACTGCGTCGATGCACCGAAGCAAAACGCGTCCTCGACGTCCCCGAAGAACAGGTCACCCTCGAAGCCATCGGTAGCGATCAACTGATCTACGATAACGAAACTGCCGAAGGCCGTTCCTACTGTCGTACCGTGCAGATCGAGATCGAGACACCGATACGATGAAGTAAGGCCGGATCGCATGCCGAACCGTTGTACAGTTACCCTGGCGATCTGCATCATCACGATGATGCTATCCGCCTGCAAGAAACCCGGTACGCCCGAAGGGGAGACCCGGCCGGCCCGCGGAGGCAAGAACTATGGCGGGATCTACCGCGTGAACGAAAGCGGCGAGGTTCGAGGCCTGGATCCTGTTGGCATCAACGACGCCACATCGTCGCACGTTGCCGAGAACATCTACGATGTACTGTTCTCGTTCGACGAGCAGCTGCGCCTTCGTCCCGAACTAGCTACATCCTTCGACGTGTCTGCCGATGGCCGGTCCTATACGTATCACCTGCGCACCGACGTGTGGTTCCACGACGACCCGTGTTTTGCCGGTGGCAAGGGCCGCAAGATGACGGCGTACGACGTACGGTACTCGTTCACCCGGGCGTGCGACTACCGGGCGAATACACGCACGTATGACTATCTGCGCGGCAAGGTCCTGGGTGCCGATGCATACTATGCATCAACACGGAAGGGCGCGCCGCTTCGCGGCGGTGTAGCGGGCTTTGTGGTGGTCGACGATTCGACCTTCCGTATCGACCTTGAGAAGCCCTTCGCCCCCTTCGAAAACTATGTGGCCTTGACGTCGATGTCGATCCATCCGCGCGAGGCGGTGGAATACTACGGTAAGGATTTCTTTCAGCATCCCGTGGGCACCGGACCGTTTGTGTTCGCGTCGTGGGCGCCGGACCAACACCTTGTTCTGAAACGTAATCCGCGTTACTGGATGAAGGACGAGCAAGGGAATCAGCTGCCCATGCTGGATGGCGTGCGCTTCTCGTTCATGAAGGACGACAAGATGCAGCTGCTGGAATTCCAGGGCGGTAATCTTGAGGAGTCGTACCGGATTCCGAATGAGTTCTTTGCCGACATTGTTGACGAGCGTAAAGAGCTTAAAGGACCCTTCGCGCGCTTTCGACTGCTGCGTGTTCCGTCGATGGGAACGCAGTACTATGGCATGCTGATGACGGATCCCGTCTTCAAGGACAAACGTATCCGACAGGCCTTCAACTACGCCGTCGACCGTTCGCGCATCATCCGCTACGTGCTGCGCGGACAAGCCATGGGCCCCGGTACTCATGGTCTGGTGCCGGCTGCCGTGCCCGGCTATCCTGCCCAGAAGGTACAGGGCTATACGTTCGACCCCGACAAGGCTCGGGCCTTGTTGGCTGCGGCGGGATATCCCGATGGAAAGGGATTCCCCAACGTGACGCTGCAGTTGAATGCCGGCGGTGGACGTAATGCGCAGGTGGCCGAGGCTATTCAGGGCATGCTTGCCGAACACCTCAACGTCAAGATCAACCTTACCCAAGTCGAGTTCGCCCAGCACCTGGAGCGCATCGATGCCGGGCGTGCAGGCTTTTACCGTCTTGGATGGGTGGGCGACTATCCCGACCCCGAGACATTCCTGAATCTGTTCTACGGCAAGCTTGTTCCTACCGGCGGTGGCATCAGCCCCATCAATTCCGTGCGCTATGTAAGTCCAGCCTTCGACGCTGCGTTCGAGCGTGCCATCGGCACCACCGACCATGCGGCGCGGATGGAACTGTATCGTCAGGCCGAACAGATCGCCATCAATGATGCGCCGATGATCGTGCTGTTCTATGATGAAGACTATCGGCTTGTACAGCCCTATGTACGGGACTATCGCAACAACTCCATGGACCGGCGTCCGTACAAGTTCATCTGGTACGATTTGTCGAACACGCGTTAATCGTCGTCGTCCAATTCAAGGTCTGGAATATGGTCGAAGGCGATGCGCATCGGTGCAGCATGCAATGCCGAATGCGCCGTACCAACGTAGACCGTATTCTTGCCGTGTTTAGCATTAAGCTTGTCGAGCGCTGCATTCAGGCCTTCGCGAGCCGGACCCGTATTGGTGAACATGGGCAGGGGAGCGGCGTCGGCAAAGAGCAGATCTTCGAGTGACACGTCAACCTTGAGCGGCGTAGCGTGATGCGTGGCACGTTGCTCCAGAGCAAAGGCCAGTATCGACGTCAGCTGCATCGTGTCCTGCGTGGGCGTGAAGTCGACAGCATGCTTCCATCGATATCCGTCCACATAGCGGACCTTTACGCTCATACGGCCGCTCAGCATGCCGTAGGTGCGAAGCCGCATCGCGGCCTTCTGCAGCAGCCGGTGCAGCACGGCCGTTGCGCCCGCCTCGGACCTATGCTCGGGCTCGAGCACGTGCGAATGTCCCACCACGCTCTTCCGTGACGGCAGCGACGGCAGGTCGGCACCGCGAAGCTTCGCCCACATGCGTTCGCCTTCGATGCCGCCCCAGACGGTGCGCAGTTGCTCCTTCGAGGCGTTCAGCAACATCTCGACCGTGTAGATGCCATGCCGGAAACATCGTTTATACATCTGTTTGCCAATGCCGCACAGATCCCGAAGTTCCAGCCCATACAGCACGCGTGGCAGGTCATCATCATCGATCACCACCAGACCATCCGGCTTCTGCATGTCCGACGCAGTCTTGGCAAGGTAGTCGTTGGGGGCAATGCCAATACTACAGCGCATCTCGAGGCCAACCTGTTGGGCAATCGCCTGCTTCACGTCGGCCGCAATAGCCACTGCGACGTCACGACGTCGCGCCGAGCCGGTGAGCTCGCAGGCCATTTCGTCGATGGACATCACCTCTTTGACATGGATAACCTGCTCTACTACGTCGACCAGCCGGTGGTGGTACTGCACGTACAACGCATGACGCGCTTTCACCAGGGCGATATCAGGGCAGATGCGCTTGGCGTCGGCAATGATCGTACCCGTCTTGATGCCAAGACGTTTCGCCTCGTACGACGCGGCGATCGCACACGTCGTATCCGCCTCGACCGGAACAACGGCGACCGGGCGTCCGCGCAGTTCGGGACGTTCCTGTTGCTCGACCGAGGCGAAGAAACTGTTGAAATCGACGAATAATGACCGAAGCATGACCTTCGAAACTACGTCGTGGCCCTCTGCCATGCGACGCTGCCGTATATTTGGATTCAGTCCAGATAAAAGCGAGCTATGCCTCAGGATCTTCAACACGTGCCGGTGAACAGTGTCGTCCGCATCGTCGCCATCGACGGCGAGGCCGGAGCGGCCATGCGCGTCCGCGAACTCGGACTGCATACCGGCGTCACCTGCCGTCTGGTACGTCGGGCCCCGTTCGGAGGCCCCGTCGAGATCGCCGTTGGGCAGACGCACATTGGCGTCCGCCTTGGCGACGTCCTCCGCATACTTGTCGAGCCGCATGCAGCCACGTCCTGAGCGCACCGTTGCGGTTGTAGGCACGCCCAACTCCGGTAAGTCCACGTTGTTCAATGCGCTGACCGGGCTGCGGCAACGTGTGGGCAATTTTCACGGTGTTACGGTCGAGCCCATGGTTGGTCATGTTGGCGACGGAGACCGTCGCATCACGCTGATCGACCTGCCGGGCACGTATGGCATGACGCCGACGGGCGAGGACGAGCGCTTGACATCCGATGTCCTGCGCGGTGTTCACGCCGGTATTGCGCGTCCCGACGCCATCCTGTACGTCCTGAACACCTCCAGCGCCGACGCCTGCCTCCAGACACTCTCGCACATCATGCAGCTCGGCATTCCCGTCATCGTCGCCGCCACCATGGTCGACGAGGTTAAGGCAGGGGGCGGTGTGGTTGATGATATCGGCTTGATGCATACGCTGGGCCTTACGGTGGTGCCCGTGGTTGGACACAAGGGCCTTGGTGTTGGCGAGCTGCGCGAAGCACTGCTCGACCAACCGGCGGCGAAGCCGCCGGTGTCGCCGCTGCCGGCCGAGGCCGACATCGACCAACGCTATGCGTGGGCGCGTTCCGTGGCAGGGCAGACGATACGGCAGGGCAGTCGCGACCGCAGGACGAAGATGCTCGACGACATCCTGCTGCATCCCATCGGCGGAGGCGTGGTGTTCCTGGTTGTGATGGCACTGTTCTTCCAAAGCATCTTCACGTGGGCGACGCCACTGATGGACGCCATCGACGCAGGCGTCGGTCTGTTGCAGGAGGCTGCAGCCGGGGCCATCACACACGACCTGCTACGCAGCTTTGTATGCAACGGCCTGCTTGGTGGTGTTGGCAGCGTGATCGTCTTTCTGCCTCAGATCCTGATCCTGAATCTGCTTGTGACGTTCCTTGAGGAATGCGGCTACCTGTCACGGGCCGCCTTCATCGTCGACCGGGCCATGGGCCTGTTCGGTCTGCAAGGCCGCAGTTTTATCCCGCTGCTTGGTTCTTTCGCCTGTGCCATCCCCGGCATCATGTCGGCGCGGATCATCCCGTCGTACAAGGACCGTATGGCCACCATCATGGCCACGCCGCTCATGACATGTTCGGCACGTCTGCCGGTGTATGCACTGCTCATCAGCGCCGTGATCCCTTCGGGTACCATCCTTGGAGTGTTCTCGACGCAGGCCCTTGTTCTTGCCGGACTGTATGCAGCCGGTGCGATCTCCGGGCTGCTGGTGGCCTTGGTGCTCAAGCGTACGCTCTTTCGTGGCGCCGTCGTCCCGTTCCTCATGGAGTTCCCGCCGTATCGTCTGCCGTCGGTGCGCAGCCTTGCCGTTACCATGGTTGGTCGTGCCAAGGACTTCCTGATCACTGCCGGCACGGTCATCCTGGCCTTCAGCGTTGCCCTGTGGATCCTTACGGAATTGCCTCGCGCAGACGTAGCACAGGGCACACCTGCGCTGCAGGCGCAACAGCAGCAGATCGAAGGTTCGTACGCCGCCAACCTTGGCAGGGCCATCCAGCCCATCTTTGCCCCCATCGGATTCGACTGGAAGGTCACGTTGGGCGTACTGGGGTCGTTTGCGGCACGCGAGACGTTTGTGGGCGTGATGGGGCAGATCCATGCCACAGACGTGAGCGAGTCCGACACCACACTGCGTGACGTGCTGCATGCCTCCATGCCCATTGCCACGGGACTGAGCATCCTTGCGTTCTATGTCTTCGCCCTGCAGTGCATCAGCACCATGGCCATCATGAAGCGGGAGACGGGATCGTGGCGTTGGCCGGCCATGGCCTTTGCCATCACCTTTGCCCTTGCCTACGGCTCGTCCTGGCTTGTATACACGCTGGCTACGTAACGGTGCTGCACTACGGCTTTTGTCCTTCGAACAATCGTCCGGCTGACGCTCGACGAAGACGTCGTATGTTCACGAATCACGCAGATCGGATCGTATGGAGGAGCCTGTGAACGACGAAACCATGCGGCATGCGCAGCCGCCCAATCTTGCCAAGGCACGTGCGTACACGCGCGTGCTGGGTCCGGCCGCCATTGTTGGCGGCAGTGCCACAACCTTGCTGGGCATCGTGCTGACGGTGCTTGGCGGTGGCGTCCTTGCCACCATCATCGTTGCCTACGGCATCGTGTCTTCGATCTTCGGACTTGCAGCCTGGGCGCGCACCGAATCCATCCACGGTGTTCTTGCACGATGGGCCGTCGTGATCGTGTTTCTGCTGTCGGGCGGACTCGCCTTGCTGCAGTGGGCCGAGTTGCTGTGGGGCAGCCGGTGGAGCACGTCGTCGATGAACATGGACCTGACCGTGCTGGGATTCTACCTGATGGCCGGTCCGGCCTTGATCGTGCCCGGCATACTGGCGGCGCTGCGTCCGGCATGGGTGCCGCTGATCGTTGCTCCGGCCATCGTCGCCATGGCATCGACGGCCGTCGTCGGCCTTGCCGTGATCACGATGATCGGTATGTCGATCCCGGCGCTTGACACCGTGCCACACGGCATGGGAACGATATTGATGGTCATTGTTGCCGTCGTTGCCGCTGCCGTCCTGTTGTGGCCAATGAAGGCCATGACGGTTGGAGCAGACGACTGATCAGAACAGGACGCCACGCAGGAACATGGTGGCGATGGTAAAGTAGATCAGGATTCCCATCACGTCGCTGAAGGTAGCCACAAAAGGGGCGCTGGATGCAGCGGGGTCGAATCCAAGGCGCTTCATCAGCAGCGGAAGCATCGAGCCGGCGATGGTGCCCGATAGAACGATACCGATGAGCGACAGACAGACGACGAGTCCGACCAGCGGCGTGACATGTGCATCGTAGGTCCCCTCTAACAGGGCACCAACGGTGATGCGGCCAAAGCCCAAGAGTCCGAGCAACGATCCCAGCAGCGCGCCTGCAGCGAGCTCGCGCTTCATGATGCGCCACCAGTCTGAAAGGGTGATCTCGCCAAGGGCAAGAGCGCGTACGATGAGTGTTGCAGCCTGCGAGCCGGAGTTACCGCCCGACGAGATGATGAGCGGCAGGAACAGGGCGATGTAGACAGCCTTTTCGATCGTCGACTCGAAGAACGACAGCGCAGTAGCGGTAAGGAATCCGCCAAGAAAGAGTACAACCAGCCAGGTCGCGCGTTTACGCACGAGTTCCCATAGCGGCACGGTGATGTAGGGCTCGTCGAGAGCTTCCATACCGCCGAATCGCTGCATCTCCTCGGTTGCCTGTTCTTCGGCCACGTCCAGTACGTCGTCGAGCGTGACGATGCCCAGCAGCTTTGATTCCTTATCAACGACAGGCAAGGCAAAGCGGTCCAGACGCTTGAACTCCTGCACGGCAGTATCCTGATCATCGGTCACCATCAGGGATTCGACCTTGTAGTCCATGATCGAACTGATCAGGGCATTCGGAGGAGCAAGGAGCACTTCGCGGATATGAATGTCGTCGATCAGCGTACCATGTTCGGTCACGTACAGAACGTTAAGCGTCTCGGAGTCGCGTCCGTACGTGCGGATGTGATCAAGCGCCTGCTGGATGGTCCAGTGCTTTTTGACGATGACGTAGTCGGGCGACATCAGACGTCCGACGGAATCTTCGGGATAGTTCAGCAGCGTGAGTGCGATCGTGCGTTCCTCGGCACTCAACGAGTTGATCAGTTCCGACACGACGTTGCCGGGAAGCTCTTCGAAGAGCTGCGTGCGGTCGTCGGCGGGCATCTCGTTCAGGATGGTTGCCACGTCTTCCTTGGCCATATCGTGCAGCAGTTCCTGCTGCGTATCAAGCTCGCAGTAGGCAAAGACGTCGGCAGCAACATCTTTGCTTAACAGGCGGAAGACCACGACCCGTGATTCGGCACGGAGGTCGGCAACGAGGCCGGCAAGATCGATCGCGTCCCAATCGGCAAAGACAGCCCGGATCGTGGCAAAGTCGCGTGCCACGATCAGCTCTTCGATCTCGGGTGCGATCAGCTTACCGTACATGCGGCAAAATAACCAATCGGCTCGACGGCGGTAGCCGCCACGGTCATTCGTAGCGCAATGCCTCGATAGGATCCAGCGAGGCAGCCCTGAAGGCAGGGTACAATCCAAAGCCGATGCCGATGGCCGTACAGATGACCACGCTGAAGATGACAGCTCCCCAGGGCATGTCAAACACAAGCGTCTGCATGCCTGTGTTACGGAGAAGTGTCGTGACGGCCCATGACGTACCGATGCCGGCCGCCGTACCGGCCATGCCGCCGAGCTGGCACAGCGTGACGCTCTCGATCAGGAACTGGCGGACGATCCAAGCTCGGCGGGCGCCCAGGGCTTTGCGGACGCCGATCTCGCGCGTGCGTTCGCGAACACTCACCAGCATCATGTTCATGATGCCGATACCGGCCGCAACAAGGGCACCGATGCCACTGATCCATGCTACGGCAAGCAACGCGACAGAAAAGCCCGAGAACTGCGCCGTCAGGGCATCGTTGGTGTCGAGTTCAAAGGTGTTCTCTTCCCATGGTTTCACGCCGCGCAATGCCCGAAGGATTCCCGTCGCCTCGTCGACCGTTGCCGGCAGGGCCTCTGCCGACGCGGCCTTCACGCTGACGTCGACGCTGCGGTCCCACTCCCAGGTGAAGTACCTGTCGAATATCGGCATGGGAATCAGCACGCGATTGTCCTGGCTTTGACCCATCACGCCACCGCGCACCTCAAGAATGCCGATCACACGGAACGTCTGATTTCTGATCGTGACCGTGCTGCCCACGGCACCGCCGCGAGGGAAGAGCTTTACCACAACGTCGTTGCCAAGGATGGCAACATTGCCCCCCTGCTCGCCCTCGTGCAGGGAGAATGGACGACCCTCGGAAAGGTTGACGGCATTGACATTGAAGTACAGATCGTCGGCACCGATCAGGGCGACATCAGGATCCGTCGACGTCTGGCCGGCCTTGATGACGTACGAGGGATTGGTGTTCGAGATCGAGATGAGGTTGGTGAGCGTCATCCGATCTCTGAACTGCCGTGCCTGTTCAAGTGTGATCGGCTTGCGCCGCATGTACTTGCGCCACGAGCCTCCGAACGTAAGTGTTGGCGTTCGCTGGATCAGGAAGGAGTGTTCGCCAAGGGTTGCCATCTGCATGTTGACGGCGTTCTGCAGGGCCGTTGTAATGCCGGTGGATGCAATGATGGCGAAGACGCCGATGCTGATCGACAGCAGGGTGAGCCCCGAGCGAAGTTTCTGTGCACGCACGGCATCAAGGGCAATGGCGATGGATTCTGCAGCGTTCATTCGAATCGCAATGCCTCGACGGGGTTCAACATGGCCGCTTTCAGTGCGGGGACCAGACCGGCGGCAAGGCCTACGACAACGGCCACTGCAGCGGCGATACCAAGCAGGTCGAGCGGAATGAACGGCGATACGACCGATGCAGCTTCAAAGTCGAAGACATGGACAGCCAGCCACTGCGTCGACCCCACAAGGATCTGCGAAATGGGAAAGGCAACCAGGGCACCGGTAAGGCAGAGCAGCGTTGACTCAACAAGGAACTGCACGGCAATACTCCTGCGCTTGGCACCAATTGCCTTGCGGACGCCGATCTCCTTTGTGCGCTCGGTTACCGACACGAACATGATGTTCATGATGCCGATGGAGCCAACGATGAATGACAGCACCGTCAGGCCGATGCCAACGATCCAGATGTACAGCCGGATGTTGGCTGCCTGTGCGTCAAAGGCTTTCATCTCGTTGATCGAAAAATCATCGTCGCGTGACGGTGGCACATTGCGGATCTCGCGCATCAGGCCCACGGCCTCGTCACGCACCACGCTCAGCATCGCCTCGTTCCCGGCCTTGATGGCAATGCTGAAGCTCCTGCCCTGAAATCCGTACAGCGTACGGAAGGTGAGCAGTGGTACGAAGACCTGGTTATCGATGAAGTCCATGAACAGGAAGCCCCGCTTCTCTACAACCCCAACGATACGAAGGGGGCGCTGCTGGATCTTGAGTGTCTTCCCGAGGGCATTGCCGCCGGGAAAGAGCGTCTTGGCGATGTTATGTCCGATGACGACAACATCGGCCGCCTGTTCGTCTTCGATCTGGTTGAAAAAGCGTCCGTCGGCGATCTCGCCGGCAGGCGTCATGCCGTATTCATACGTCACGCCCATGGCGGAGCAGCGCAGACTCTGATTGCCAACCACGACGTTGGCGCCCCACGACCGTACTGTAGGCATGCACAGCTCCGGTGCTTCGGCGCGGTCGATATACTGCTCGACCTGTGCCAGCGTGATGTCCTTACGTGCCTCCATCAGACGCCAGTTCCCGCCGCCTGTCCAGTTCCATTTGTCGACGTAGATCATGTCTTTGCCGATGATGGAGATTGTCTGCTCCCACACGGCGTCCAGACCTTTGATGGTCCAGCCCATGAGGACGACAAGGACGACGCCAACGACGACGCCTGCCGTGGTGAGGATAGAGCGCATCAGGTTCACGCGCACCGACTCGATGGCGATCCTGAAGGACTCGATGATCTCACCGGATCGGATCATGCCGAAGCTCCGTTGGACTTGTCAGACTCGATCAATCCGTCGCGCAAGCGCACGATGCGTCTGGCATGGCGGGCAATGTCCTCTTCGTGCGTCACCAGGATGACGGTGTTGCCCTGTCGATACAGCTCGTCGAACAAGGCCATGATCTCCTGTCCGGTCTTGGAGTCGAGATTCCCCGTAGGCTCGTCGGCCAGGATGATCGACGGCTGTGTGACCAACGCGCGGGCAATAGCCACGCGCTGACGTTGGCCACCGCTCAGTTCGTTCGGTTTGTGGCCGGTACGCTCGGCAAGGCCCACGCTGGCAAGTGTCTCGGCAGCGCGCCGATGTCGAGCGTCGGCCTTCATGCCCGAATAGACAAGCGGCAGCTCGACGTTGCTCAGAGCCGTGGCGCGGGGGAGCAGGTTGAATGTCTGAAATACAAAGCCGATCTCGCGGTTGCGGATCTCGGCAAGTTCATCGTCGTCGAGTTCGTTGACGTTGGCACCGTTGAACTCATATCGTCCGCTGGTGGGCGTATCCAGACATCCCAGCATGTTCATAAGGGTCGACTTGCCCGATCCCGACGGTCCCATCAGGGCAACATACTCGCCCTTGCTGATCGTGAGCGACACATCGCGCAGGGCGTAGACCTTTTCGTCGCCCATCTCGTAGATCTTCGAGATGTGCTCGATGTTGATGATGGGCGTGGGCGACGTCATTGTCCCTTCCTCATTGACTCGTAACGTTGTTTACGTTCGGCCGTTCCTTCGACCTGGACCTTGCTGCCTTCCGAGAGGACTTTGCTTACGGCCGTATATGGTCCGCTTACGATGCGTTCGCCCTTCTTCAGGCCCTTCAGGATCTCGATGTAGCCGTTGTCGCTGATGCCTGTCTCGACCTCGCGAGCGGCCACGGTCTGTCCGTTCAGTACCCACACCAGCGATGCCGGCACATCGGCCTGCTTCTTGGCGACGGCCTCGCCGCGTGACGTGACCTGCGGTCCACGTTGGACGTCGCTTGCAATGGCAGACGCCTTGGCGGTTACCGACTGGATGGGCACGGCCAGGACGTTCTCGCGGGTTTCGGTTTCGATCTCGACGTTGCAGGACATGCCGGGGCGCATCTTCAGGTCGCGGTCGATCAGTCGGATCCTGACCTGAAAGTTGACGACCTCTTCCTGCGTACCGGCAGCGGCCGTCTGAGCACTGTTGCCGATCTCGTACACCACGCCGCGGAAGACGCGGTCACGGAAGGCGTCGACCTTGATGTTTGCCGTATCGCCAATGTTCACAACTGCCACGTCATTCTCGTCTACATCCACCCAGGCACTCATCGTCGACAGATCGCTGATGCGCATCATCTCCGTGCCTTGCATCTGAGCCGTACCCACGACCTTCTCGCCGCGTTCGACGGCCAGGTACGTCACGGTTCCGCTCATGGGTGCGTAGATCGTCGTCCGCGACGCCGATGCCTGTGTCTGCCGCAGGGCGGCCAGCGTGCGCGAATGGTCCGACTGTGCCGACTGATACCGGCCAAAGGCACCTTCGTACGTGGCCTTGGCGCGATCCAGTTCCTCGCGTGTAGCGAACTGTTTCTTGTACAACTCGGTGACGCGTTTCAGATCGGCCTCGCTGCGTTCTACCTCGGCCTTGGCGATCGTGATGCTCATCCGTGCCGACTCGGCAGCGGCCTGCGACTGCTGCACCTGGGTCTGTACAAGGTCCGGCTGGATGCGTGCCAGCAGCTGTCCGGTCTTCACGCTATCACCGTCGTGCACGCCCAGGAAGATGATCTCGCCACTGGCTTCCGACGAGATCTTGACCTGAACCTCAGGCTGCAGCTTGCCGATGGCGCTCACGGTCTGTGTGATGGTGCGCGTGCCCACGTCTTCGGCACTCACCAGCACCGGTGCTTCCTTGCCCCTTATCATAAACCAGGTGACGGACCCGGCTGCCAGTACGACAAACACCAGCAGGGTGAGCATCAATCCTTTACGTCGTTTCTTTGTCGCCATGACGATCTCTTGAAAGGGTGAGGGGCAATGGTTCAGCGTTGGTCAAGCGTTCCCGAGGCGAACTCGGCCTGAAAGCGCGCATCGTAGTAGGTGTACACGGCGGTAATGCGGTTGATGCGTGCCGTGATAAGCTGCGTGTTGGCTTGCAGTACATCGAACTGCGTGGCGGCGCCAACGCCATATCGGTCGCGGGCGGCCTTATCGTTAAGCTCGGCCGAGGTCAGGGCGCGTGCCGTGATATCGAGTTGCTTTTCCGCAGCCGCAAGCGAGAGCATGGCGGCCTGGACGCTTTGCCGAACCTGCTGTTCGAGACGCTGGCGCTCGGCGCGGCGCTGTACCTGTTGCAGGACGGCGCTTTCGATCTGCTGATTGGTGCGGAACTGGTCGAAGACCGGTACGCTCAGGTTCACGCCTACGGACATCTGACCCTGGCGGTCGAAGCTCGAGAGCTCGCTGTTGTTCCATGCATAGCCCGTACTGGCCGTGATGGTGGGGAAGTAGCCGGAGCGGGCAACGACCACGCCGGCCGCGGCTGCCTGGATGCGCTGGTCGGCTGCAATGATGTCGGGACGTTGTGTCAGGGCGCGTGTCACGCAGGCATCTTCGGGGCCGAGTTGCTGACGATAGTCGCGCACATCGTTGGCAGAGACGATGGCCGGAAGACTGGATTCGGCGAAGTCGGCCGGTTGGTTGGGATCGAGGCCCATGATGGCCAGCAGCTGTGCCTTGGCCAGGTTCAGGTCGTTCTCGGCACGTACGAGTTCGAATTCCTGGGCACCAAGATCGGCCTCTTGCGAGTACACGGCCGTCACCGGTTGACGTCCGGCCTCGAGCCCTGCGCGGACGCGCTCGAGTGTCTGCTTGCCCAATTCGATGTTCTCGCGACGCGTCTTGACGATCTGCATGGCGCGCAGCACGGTGATGTACTGGCGACGCACGTCGACCGACGTCTGCATTCGCTGGGCCTTGCCGTTCAGGTCAGCTGCATCGACATTCGTCTTTGCCTGATCGTAGGTTCCTTCCCGACGGAAACCATCGAACATGGTCCACCGAACCGATGCCTGCAGGTTATAGTTATTCGGCAGGGGTTCACCGGGGATGGGAATACCGTTGACGAATTGCAGTTGTGGTCGCAGGTTGGTGAGCTGACGGTTGTAATTGGCGTTGATGCTGGCACCGGGAAGGTAGCTGCCGAAGGCAGCGGTAAGACCTGCGGCGGCGGCCTGTGTAGATGCATCGGCAACGCGGATATCGATGTTGCGTTCAAACGCGATGCGCAGACAGTCCTCGAGCGTGTACAGCGGCGTCGTACCCTGGACCTGAGCCGTAGCTGCAGCCGAGAGCAGGATGAACATCAACAAGGCAGGTACGTGCTTCATGCGATTCCGATTGGCTGCGGTTGTGTGAGCGGCGCGTGTATACGAAACGTGGCAGACGTTGTTTCACTCGCTGGGCGGTTCGACGTATCGGCGGGTGGGGTCGGCAGAATTGATCTGCATCAGGTGGTAATGCATCGAAATCAGGTGTCGACCCTCCTTGGCGCGGCCTCCGGACGACACGTTGATCTTGTTCTCGCTTGTGGCAAACAGATGGTACGGAACCTGTCGGGATGTTTCGATGGACAGTTTTCCGTAGGCATTGATGGTAGCGTCAAGCGTCATCGCAGCAGTCTGTGGTGTTTCCGGAACAACCATGCGGCCGATGCCGCTTTGAGTGTACTGCAGCTGATGGAAGCGCATGCCAAGTGTGTCTGCCTTGTCGATGACACGGACAAGAGACTGAAATCGTACCAGGGGTGCGGGATTGCCGTTCTCGACCCACTGTGTTGTATCATCGACAACCCATGACTGATTCTGACGTCCGCACGACGTGTCAAGCACGGGCAGCAGCAGGGGCTGGAACGATCCGCCCAACGTGATGGCGGCCTTCGCTGGATCATCGACGTAGGTCCGTATGCGTCTTCCCAACGAATCGATCACCAGGTGGGCAGATCGGCCGGTCCACGGGGACGACTCGCGTACGGCTGTATCCTTGGACGGATGGGCGATGGTCATTTCGCGCGTTGCAAGAACCTGGTAGCGCAAATGGTAAAGACCGTCGGCCGTGACCGAATCGCAGATGATCGTCACCCATTCGAACCGCTCCTTAGCGTAGGCCTCGGTCTTGCTGAAGACGATGGAATCGTGCGCCTCGACCTTGTACAGCAGCGAGTCACCGGCAACAAATCGATAACGGAAACACAAGGTGTCCTTGCCTAGCGGCAACGTTCGGTACCCCTTCTGCGGCACGATCTGGCCGGTTGCCGTCCAGACGCTGCCGCATAGGACGACAGCAAGTACCGACAGACGCAGCCATATCATGGGAGACGACGCAGGGTGGTGACCGTTTCGGTTGTGATCGGAACGATGGCCTGGCCTTGTCCCGTCATCGACATTCGTGCATTCAGCGTTGATGACATGCGCGAAAGCACCTGCATGCCGGTGCTGACTTCGACGTACATCGTGCCATGTGTTTCTCCCTCGCCGTCAAGGGCCATTTCCATGCCCATGGCCTGCATCGAGCCCGACATTGACATCTCTTCGCTGCTTACACCGATGCGAGCGCAGCGCACTCCGAGCGTGTCAACAACGCCCTGGAAGGTGTAACGCAGTTTCGACGTTGTAAGGATGTTGCCAGGCATTTGCGAGCGGCTCACGGTATCGGATGTTGTCACCGTCCAGCTGTTGCCAACGGCGAGCTCTTTACCGGCAAACTCGGGGAAGACCGCTTTTGCGCCGGTTCCGCCAAGGGCGGACATCGACGACATCGTCACCTGCAGGTCATCATCGTCATGGGCCGTGGTCGACAGGATGGTGCCGCGCGGCGACAGCGTAAGTGTTTCCTTCTTGTTTGCCAGCATCGGCAGCGTGATGGCCGAGTCCTGCGGCAGCATTCCTTCGGCTCCTTGCGTCTGCAGACGTATCCGGGCCGTGTCGTAGCGACACTCGACCGTGTACTGTCGCACCACGGCATCCTTGACGGACACGTGGAGCTTGGTGGCGATCGTCGTGGTACTTGCCACGTCCTGGTCCATCGCCGACATGGACTGCGTCACTGCAGACGTACTCTCGTAGGAGAAGTTCTGCTTCGGTGTAAGGTTGTACTGCAGAAAGACCTGGCCATCTGACGCGGCAGCTGCCGTAAGCCAGACGAACGTCAGAACGAACACGCCTCGAATGCTGATCATCATCGTCGGTAGCCTTGTATCGGGGGTGATGAGCGGGCTTAGGTTGTTGCGGCCTCGCGCTTCTTGGCGCGTTGACGCATTGTGCTGTCCAGAATTTTCTTTCGCAGTCGAACGTTTTGCGGCGTCACCTCGAGAAGCTCGTCGTCCTCCAGAAACTCGATGCACTGCTCCAGCGACATCTGTCGGGGTGTTTCCAGTCGGACCAGGCCGTCGGAACCGCTCGAACGCATGTTGGTCAGGTGCTTTGTGCGGCAGGCATTCACCGTCAGGTCATCCTCGCGGGCATTTTCGCCCACGATCATGCCTTCGTACACCTGCGTACCCGGCGAAACGAAGAGCACGCCGCGTTCCTGGACCATTTCAAGGGCGTAGGCCGTTGCCGGCCCGGTCTCCATCGACACCAGCGCTCCGCGCATGCGACCCGAGATCGGGCCCTTGAATGCCTGGTACGAGTCGAACGTATGGTGCATGACGCCTTCGCCACGGGTCGCCGTCAGGAACTCCGTCCGGAAGCCGATAAGGCCCCGTGCCGGTACAAGGAACTCCGTCCGCACGGCATCAAGACCCGGCGCCATGGCCGTCATCTCGCCCTTACGGCGTCCAAGATTCTCGATCACCGTTCCCACGTGCGCTTCGGGTACGTCCACCGTGACGTGCTCGATCGGCTCGAGCAGCGAGCCGGCGTCGTCGCGACGGAACAGCACCTCGGGACGCGAGACGGCAAACTCATAGCCCTCGCGACGCATGGTCTCGATAAGAATGGCCAGTTGCAACTCTCCGCGTGCACTCACCTTGAACACATCCGGCGAATCCGTGTCTTCGACCCGCATGGACACGTTGGTGCGCAGTTCACGGTACAGACGCTCTCTGATCTTTGGCGTGGTGACGAATTTTCCTTCACGTCCGGCAAGGGGCGACGTATTCACCATGAAGAACATGGCGATCGTCGGCTCGTCGATGTTGACGTAGGACAGCGGCTCGGTGCGGGACTGATGCGCGATGGTTTCACCGATGAAGACGTTCTCGAAGCCCGATAGCGCGATGATCTCGCCGGCCGACGCAGTCTGGATCTCCGGACGAGCAATGCCTTCGAACGAGTACATTTTTGTGATGCGGGATAGTTCGCGCTCACCGTCCGGTTTGATCAGTGCAACGGTGTCGCCAACGTTCACGGTGCCCTCTGCGATACGGCCGATGGCAATACGTCCAACATAGTCGCTCCAGTCAAGGGCACTGATCACCATGGCGAACGAGGCGTCGGCATCGACGGTCGGAGGCGGTACGTGGCGCAGGATGGTGTCGAACAGCGGGTCGAGCCGCTCGCTTGGATCATCAAGTGTTCGCTTGGCAATACCACGCTTGCCGATACCATAGACGATCGGGAAGTCCAGCTGCTCGTACGATGCACCAAGTGCGATGAAGAGCTCCATGATCTCGTCCAGCACTTCGGCCGGCCGCGCATCCGCGCGATCGATCTTGTTGATCACAACGATGGGCGCAAGGCCCATCTCGAATGCTTTGCGCAGCACAAAGCGTGTCTGCGGCAGCGGCCCCTCGGCGGCGTCAACAAGGAGCAGTACGCCGTCAACGGTTGACAGCACGCGTTCCACCTCGCCCCCAAAATCCGAGTGTCCGGGAGTGTCGACGATGTTGATCTTGACATCACCCCACCGAACGGCTGCATTCTTGGCCATGATGGTGATGCCCTTTTCGCGCTCGAGGTCATTGGAGTCCATAACCCGGTCAACGACCTGCTGATTCTCGCGATACATGCCTGCTTGTTGCAGCATGTGATCGACGAGCGTGGTCTTGCCATGGTCAACGTGAGCGATGATGGCGATGTTGCGAATGTCCGTACGTGCCGATGCGGCCATGAGTATACCGTTGTTCTGGTTGGTGCAAGCAACAAAAATAGGGGACTTCGGGGTTCCGTGGTGTTTCCGTGTATACGCGTGCATATCGGCAGCCGGCTGTATCAATTGCCAAGTTGTACGGAGGTATCGTCCGTACGCGGCGCCGCATCTTTGTTGGCCGACGAAATGGTCGGCTTCGATGTCACGAACAATCATTCACGTTTCATCCGCACGGCTGGGTCACGTCAGCCTGTTCGAGGAGGTTTCTCATGAGATCACGTTTCCGCACTGTATTCCTTACAGTGTGTTCCGCAGTTGCGATGGCTACGTCGCTGCAAGCGCAAACGAGCGGCATACCACGACTGCTGAACTATCAGGGCGTTGTGCTGAAAACAAATGGCGACGCTGTGCCCGATGGCACGTATGGGATCAACATTCGCATCTACGACGTCCCGGTTGGCGGGGCGGCACTCTGGAGCGAGTCCATCGATGTCAAGACCGTTGGTGGCGTCTTCGATGTAATCCTCGGTAAGGATGTGCCCTTGAATCTGCCGTTCGATCGGCAGTACTGGATGGAATTCCAGCTCGACAACGATGAGGTGATGGCGCCGCGGACAGCTTTAGTGTCGGTGCCGTATGCCCTGCGTGCAGAACGTGCAGCAGTTGCCGACAGTCTGTCGCCCTTGGCCACCGGCGTGGTCCGCAGCATCAATGGCGAGGGAGGGGTCATTGCCATTACGGGCGAGGGCGCGACGGTCGTGACGAAATCCGGTAAGACGCTGACCATCACAACGCCTCCGGCGTTGATGGACATTGCATCGACCGATGGCTCGATCGAAGTGACCAAGGTTGGTGCTACGCTTGCCGATCTTGCCGTGAAGGTTGTCGACCCCTCGAAGATTGCCAGAGCCGGCGCCATGGGCGGTGATGCCCTTGTGTGGGACGCCCTGCGTGAGCAGTGGGTGCCGTCAAGCATCGACGTCAGCATGGACCAGTATCTGCGCATCGGTGCAGCTGCCGGCGGCGACCTGACGGGTACCTATCCCAATCCGTTGATCCGTCCGGGTGCCGTTACCACGCCAAAGCTTGCCGACGGTGCTGTGACGACAGAGAAGATCGCCGACGGTGCCGTGTCGACAGAAAAGATCCAGGATGATGCGGTCTCGACATCGAAGATCCAGAACGATGCCGTCACGACGGTAAAGCTGCATGACTTTGCGGTGACAGAACAGAAACTTGCCACGGGCTCGGTTTCGACGGCAAAGATCCAGAACAGCGCGATCACGACCGAAAAGATCGGCGATCTGCAGGTTACACCCGAGAAACTGTCGGACTCGCCGGTCCGACCGGGCGTCTATGGCAGTTCGACAAAGGTGCCAATCATCATCGTCGATCAGAAGGGCCGACTTGTTAGCGTCGAGAACGTCGACATCACCGGCGGAAAACCGGTAGGACCGGCCGGCGGTGACCTCATCGGTGAATACCCTGACCCCTTGATCAGGTCCGGTGCAGTGACAAATCCTAAACTTGCTGATAATGCTGTGACGTCATCCAAGATCCAGGACCTTGCCGTTCAGACGGCGGATCTGGCCGACGATGCGGTGACGACGCCGAAGATCATGGATCTGCAGGTGACGTCGCAGAAGATGTCCCGCACGGGCGTGATTGCCGACGTATACGGAAGTCCGAACCAGGTTCCCGTGATCACGGTTGACGCCGCCGGTCGTATTACGACGGCCACAAATACGACGATCTCGGGCGTCATCCCCGGCGGTCCCGCCGGCGGCGACCTGACGGGTACGTATCCCAATCCCGACATTGCTACTACGGCAGCTGCCGGCTCGCACGTGATCGGCGCCATCAATAACCCGGGCTCTGTAGGCAAGATCCAAGCTTCGAAGATCGTCGACCCCGCAGCAAACGGTGCAAGCGACGTGACGGTGGCAGGCGATCTTTCCACGTTGAATATCCAGCTGAAGCCGAATACGGTTGGTAGCCTCGAGCTTGCCCCCTCCGGCGTGATGGCCGGTACCTATGGCAGTCAGCTTGCGTTTCCGAAGCTTACTATCGACGATGACGGACGTGTGACGTATGCCACGACCGTGAATCTGGGCTCTGCCGTGCGCGATAGTGTCCAAGCTAACGGAAACGGTGATGTCGCAATCTCGGGCTTCATCGGTAACATGACGACGTCGATCAATCCGAATACCGTCGCCGCAAGCGAACTGGCACCGAGCGGTGTGGTCGCCGGCACATACGGCAGCCAGCAGGTATATCCCAAGCTGGTGATCGACGAAGACGGACGCGTAACGTCGGCCACGACGATCAACCTACAGGATGCGGTACAGGACAGCGTTCTTGCCAACGGCTCGGGCGACGTGAGCATCACGGGTCCGGTGGGTACCATGACGACAACCTTCAATGTGACGAAGGGGAACAACATGGTGACGGTGCTGAACAACGCCGCCACCACAACGCGCATCAATGCCGATAATCTGGAAGCAGCCGGTGCCGCCGCCGCGTCAGACCTTACGGCCAGCGGTGACCTTGACGCCATGGACCTGCAGCTGAAGGCCAGCGTCGTAACGACGACGGAAGTGCTTGACAACACGCTGACGGCGAATGACATTGCTCCGAATGCCGTCGCAGCAAGCGAACTGGCATCAAGCGGCGTTGTCGCCGGCACGTACGGCAGCCAGCTTGCTTATCCGAAGCTGGTGATCGACGAAGACGGACGCGTGACGTCGGCCACGACGATCAACCTACAGGATGCGGTGCAGGACAGCGTTCTTGCCAACGGCTCGGGCGACGTGAGCATCACGGGGCCGGTGGGTACCATGACGACAACCTTCAATGTGACGAAGGGGAACAACATGGTGACGGTGCTGAACAACGCCGCCACGACGACGCGCATCAATGCCGATAATCTGGAAGCAGCCGGTGCCGCCGCCGCGTCAGACCTTACGGCCAGCGGTGACCTTGACGCCATGGACCTGCAGCTGAAGGCCAGCGTTGTAACGACGACGGAAGTGCTTGACAATACGCTGACGGCGAATGACATTGCTCCGAATGCCGTCGCCGCAAGCGAACTGGCATCAAGCGGCGTTGTCGCCGGCACATACGGCAGCCAGCAGGTATATCCCAAGCTGGTGATCGACGAAGACGGACGCGTAACGTCGGCCACGACGATCAACCTTCAGGATGCGGTGCAGGAT
>VFFB01000127.1 GCA_018882585.1 Candidatus Kapaibacterium sp. | reverse complement strand
CAAGCGCATTGCCCATGGTTGTGAGGTTTACTGTGGCCGACTGCTGGTGGGCCAACATCGTACAGAATCGACGCAGCTGCTGAGGTGTTGCCATCACCCCCAGCTGCGGCATGTACCGTTCCACATAGGCTGTGATAAAGTCGTCGCACCATTGCATCGCCGTTTCATCATCATCTGCCAAGTAGCTCTCCGGAAACCCGCCACGATACCAATGCCTGTTGATGCGCTGATCGGTTTCTTCGCCAAGTTCCTGTAGCTGAAATGGCGACAGTTCGAGATAGCTGATACGTCCGGCTAGCGTTTCAGACCCCTGCCGAAGCAGCTCCGGTGTTGCCGAACCGAGGATCAAAAAATGGCCTGAGCGCTCCCCAAGCTCGCGACGCTCATCGACCAAGGATCGTAACAGCGGAAACAAATTCGGCAACCGATGTATCTCGTCGAGTACAACCAGCGAACCACGGTGTGCAGTAAGAAACAACTCCGGATCTTCAAGCTTGGCAAGGTCCGACGGACGCTCTAAGTCGATGTAAACAAGGGGCTTGTCTATCTTAAGTGACTTCGCCAGTGTTGTCTTCCCTACCTGCCGCGGTCCTAGAAGCGCCACCACGGGTACGGAATTGATCCTATTCGTAAGTTCTTGATATAAAAGGCGCTGTACCATGTACCTTGAATTTACGGAATCCGTTCCGGTTTTTCAAGGCATGTAGGTGCTGTATAGCGTCATCCCGGCCGAAGGCTTGTTATCCCTGATCATGACGTGGCCGGGGCATGGCGGTCAGTGCACGCGGATGCGTGCAACCACGATGCGATAGCGCACAACGTACAGCGTCGACGCCAAGGCAAGCGCCAGCAGGTAGCCAAGCCAGATGCCGCCCGGACCAAGATGGGTGTGAAAGGCCGCAGCATAGCCCAGCGGGATGCCCACAAGGGCATACGATGCTCCGGCAATGGCTGTTGGTACGTAGACGTCGTGGACGCCACGCAGCATGCCCAGACCTACCGTCTGTGTTCCGTCAAACAGCTGGAACAAGGCTGCCCACAAAAGGAGGTTCGAAGCGATGTGCATCACGGCGGGATCCGCCGAATACAACTGGGGCAGCACATTGCGAAAGACGAAGAACACAGCGGCCGTAAACAGATTCCAGACGATGACGGCTATCAGTGCAGCCTTACCATTTCGCTGAACCGACGACACGTCTCGACGTCCGACCGCATTGCTGATCATGATGGTGGCTGCGCTGCTGATGCCCAGCGACACCATGAACGTCAACGACGCAAGGTTCATGGCGATCTGATGCGCTGCCAGTGGCGTTGCCCCAAGCCAGCCCATCATGACGGCACCGGTGGCAAAGCCGAATCCCTCTAGGATAAGTTGTCCGGCAATGGGTAATCCCGTACGCAGCATCGTGCCGACCTCGTTCCACGTCACCTTCGTCGCAAGCCCCTGCATGGCGGTTCGCAGCACTCGGAACGTCTTGCCATAGCGATATGCGGCCACGACGCATCCAAGGCCGATCATGCGTGACAGGAACGTGGCCACGCCGGCGCCCTCGACGCCCATGGCCGGCATGCCAAGGTTGCCGTAGATGAACACCCAGTTCAGACCAATGTTGGCAAGATTGGCCACAATGGCAATGCTTAGCGCGATCCGCGTATTCGACATTGCCTCGGCCGTCTGCTTAAGCACGGCGATCCCCACACGCGGCAGCATCGACGCCACGATCCACATGAAGTACGGGATGGCCAGTGACGTCACATCGGCGGGCGCTCCAAACACCTGCAGGAACGGAGCCAGCACCATCAGCACCGCGACGAGTGCGACGCCGATCAGCAACGAAGCAATGGTACCGGCGCGAACCGTACGTGCAAAGTCCTTGGTGTCACCGCCCCCCCACGCCGCTCCGGCCTTGGGCGTGATCGCCACCATGAAGCCCAGGTTGAACAGTGCAGCCACCACCCACACGCTGTTCGCCAGCGTGGCCGCCGCAAGGTCCACGGTACCAACGTGACCCACCATGACGGTATCTGCCATCACGGTTACCATGTCGCTGATCTGCGACAGCGCCACGGGAATGGCCAGCCAGATCAGCTCGCGCATCGTCGATCGTTGCTCCTGCATCACGCAAACATAGGCTTCCCCAGGCGCCCGCATTCATTGCGTTTTACGATATTTGCATCGATCAATCGTCGTCATACGCAACAAGAGTCGATACCGAATGAGCACGACCGTCACCGTCTCGCCCAAGTTCCAGATCGTCATCCCGCAGGAAGTGCGGGAGCGCATGGACATCAAGCCCGGTCAAAAGGTCACCTTCATGGAATGGAAGGGGGCAGTGGTGATCGTGCCCGTGTTGACGGCCGACGAAGCGTTTGGCTTCCTGAAGGGACTCGACGTGAAGCATGAGCGCGAGAAGGACAATGCCGTATGACGAAGACGCCGCAACGAGCCGTCCTTGACTCGTCGTGCTGGATCGAGTACTTCCTTGGTTCCGCCGCGGCGAAACCCTATGCGTCGATCGTAGCCAAGGCGACGATCATCGTGCCATCGATCACGATATTCGAAGTGTCGCGTGATCTGCTGCGGCGGTTCGACAGTGAGAACACGCTGCGCGCCGTGTCGCTCATGCAGCAGCACAACGTGGTGCCGCTCACGGCCGACGTTGCACTGAACGCCGCGCAGCTCGCCGTCAACCTCAACCTGTCCTCGGCCGATGCCATCGTCTGCGCCACGGCCTGGCAGCACAAGGCCACGCTGTACACACACGACGTGGACCTTAACGGTCTTGATAATGTTGTTTACCTTTCTCGCAGCTAGCACACATAACCATTGCAGGAGAACACAATGACCCAGGACATCGCCATGATCGAGCGCTCGTATGCAGCGCTCGCCGATAAGGTCGCGGCCGCAAGGACGGTCTTGCAGCGCCCCTTGACCCTTGCCGAGAAGATCCTGTATTCACACATGGCTGCCATGCCGTCTACGCCCTATGTGCGTGGTAAGGCCTATGTGGACTTCAATCCCGACCGCGTTGCCATGCAGGACGCAACGGCACAGATGGCGCTGTTGCAGTTCATGTCGGCCGGCATTCCCAAGGTTGCCGTGCCCAGCACCGTGCACTGCGACCACCTTATCCGTGCCGAGCATGGGGCGAAGCAAGACCTTACGACGTCGCTGGATGAGAACCGCGAAGTGTTCGACTTCCTTGCTTCGGTGTCGAAGAAGTATGGCATCGGCTTTTGGAAGCCGGGTGCCGGCATCATCCACCAGGTCGTGCTTGAGAACTACGCCTTCCCGGGCGGCATGATGATCGGCACAGACTCGCACACGCCAAATGCCGGTGGCATGGGCATGCTGGCGATCGGCGTTGGCGGTGCAGACGCTGTGGACGTCATGGCCGGCATGCCTTGGGAGCTGCAGATGCCCAAGCTGATCGGCGTCAAGCTCACGGGCAAGATGAACGGATGGACCAGCCCGAAGGACGTCATCCTGAAGCTGGCCGGCATTCTGACCGTCAAGGGCGGCACGGGTGCCATCGTCGAGTACTTTGGCGAGGGCACTGCCTCGTTTTCGGCAACCGGCAAGGGCACCATCTGCAACATGGGCGCCGAGATCGGCGCCACCACGTCGGTCTTCCCCTATGACGCTTCGATGGAGCGCTACCTGCGGTCGACCGGACGCAACGACGTGGCCGACCTTGCCAATGGCGTGGCCGAGCACCTGCGTGCCGACGACGATGTGGCAGCCAATCCGGAGATGTACTTCGACCAGGTCATCCATATCGACCTCGACGCACTCGAGCCCCACATCAACGGTCCGTTCACGCCCGACCGTGCGATGGAGCTGAGCGAATTCGTCAAGGCCGTCACCGAAAACGACTGGCCCGAAGAACTGCGCGTAGGCCTTATCGGCTCGTGCACGAATTCGTCGTACGAGGACATGAGTCGCGTTGCCGCCATTGCCGACTACGCCGCACAGCACGGCCTGAAGGCCAAGGCCGAGTTCACGATTACGCCGGGATCGGAGCAGGTACGAGCAACGATCGAACGCGACGGTATTCTTGCCAAGATGGAAGCCATCGGAGGTCAGGTCCTTGCCAATGCCTGCGGACCGTGCATCGGACAGTGGAAGCGTCACGACGTACAGGCCGGTGATCGCAACTCGATCATCACGTCGTTCAACCGCAACTTCACCGGCCGTAACGACGGCATCAAGGAAACGCATGCCTTTGTGGCCAGCCCCGAGACGGTTGCAGGGTTCGTGCTCGCGGGCAAGCTGACGCATAACTTTATCAAGGAGCCTATCGACGGTGTGATGCTGCAGGCACCTGTTGGCGACGAGCTGCCCGACGGCGGCTTTGTGCCTGATGCCGACGGCTTTGTGGCACCGGCAGCCGACGGTTCATCGGTCAACGTCATCATCGACGCTGCCAGCAGCCGCTTGCAGGCCCTCGAGGCCTTCACTGCCCCCAAGAAGGAAGAGTACCAGAACATGCCCTTGCTGCTGAAGGTCAAGGGCAAGTGCACCACCGACCACATCTCGATGGCAGGTCCGTGGCTGCGCTTCCGTGGTCACCTGGACAACATCTCGAACAACATGTTCATCGGCGCCATCAACTACGTCAACGACACGGCCAACAACGTCAAGAACATCTTCACCGGCGAGTATGCCGAAGTGCCCGCCACGGCCCGCGACTACAAAGCACGCGGCGCGGCATGGGTTGTGGTTGGAGATGAGAACTACGGCGAAGGCTCGTCGCGTGAGCACGCCGCCATGGAGCCGCGATTCCTTGGAGGCAAGGCCATCATCGTGAAGAGCTTTGCGCGCATCCACGAGACGAACCTTAAGAAGCAGGGCATGCTGCCGCTGACGTTTGTGAATCCGGCCGACTACGACAAGATCCGCGAGGGCGACCGTCTGTCGATCGACATTGATACCCTGGCCGTCGGCCAGGAAGTAACTCTGGGCATCACGCACGACGACGGCTCGCAAGAGACGATTCAGCTGAAGCACACCATGAACGACCAGCAACTTGGCTGGTTCCGTGCAGGCAGCGCGCTGAACCTTATCGCCGGACGCTGAGCTTCGTCCCCCCTTGCCCCATCTCCCGCCTGCAGCCGGTGATGGAGTGTCGATGCGATGACTTCATAACGGCCCGTTACTCGAAGGAGTGACGGGCCGTTGTTGTTTGGAGCGGCTGAGAGGTTGCTCCATCGATGGTCGTAGCTGTCACATTTCTTTGTGCGGGCAGCACATCGATGTGGCAGCGCTACAGAGCGCACGCCGCATCAAGCTGCAACGACAGTGCTCGGACCAGCAATGGCCAAGATCAGACAACTTGGTGGGTTCCGTCCGAGGCAATGGCCGTGCGTAACGCATATCGAGCGCTTCGCGCGAGCGACCGGGATGATCGGACCGATCCGACACATCGGCCCACCCTACGACCTACCTAGCGCGCTACGTCCATGCGGGTATGTAGCGTAGCATTGGCACCGCGGAGAACAACAATGTAGGGCCCCGCGCTGAGCATTCGAGCATTCACATGACGTACGTACACACCAGGTTGCACATGCTGTTCTGTAACTGGTGTAATGACGACACGACCGCTCCTATCGAGCACTTCAATCGAGATGGGACCTGACTCTGCCACACCGAAGTGGATTTCGGCCGTACTCTCGACTGGATTCGGTCTGCAGGCCAGACTGTAGCGGTCACCTGATGGAATAAACAACCGAGGAGCACCTTCGTCACAGATGTCTGTGATACGCATTGAACCGTCAACTAGCTTGATTTTCGAAGCGTGCAGCGTTTCCAGCCATGTAAAGCTCGCGAGACGTAGCGACGCATAGTCCGTTGTTCCAAGCGTTGCCACCGCTGGAATAGTTAGCAACGTTGATCCTTCGCCCCTTGTGCCCGAAACCGTAAGTCGACAGGTCTCGGAATCCACAGCAACGCACGTATAGGCAGGGTGTGTGACATGGATCATGGTGGACGGCAGCTCGATCGTAGCCGTAAAGTTGGTGGGGGCGGATGGAAGATCAAGTCCGACAGACTCTGGAACCGACAACACCACGTCGACATGCTCGCCCACAGCTGCTTCAATTGCGTTTAACGCGACAGTCATACGAATTGTATCGGCGACTCCTCTACCAAAGAGCCTGATGACGGCGGGGCTGCCTGGCCCATCGTGATCTACAAGAAGCGTTCCACACACGCGCTGCCATGTTAACGGCGAGAATCGAAGGTCTACCAGGTGACGTTGGCCAGGAGAAAGCACGGTGCCGCCAGCACCCGATACGATGGTGAAATCGCCGGTGTTCGGCGGACCGCTACGTATCGACGTAACAGAGAGGGGCTTCGTACCGGCATTACGGACAAGGGCCACCATCGACTCGTCATGTTCTGTGCCAACATTCTTTTCGCCGAAATCAATGAAGGGAACAACAACAAGTAGACCGGGATCAATGCCATCGCCAGTTACTATTTGATCCAAGGTGTCAGATTGTGTTAGGATGCGCAGTATCGCTTCGAAACGGCGTGCCTGATCCGGCTTGAATCGCACTTCGACGTCTTGCCGTCCGCCAGCAGGTATAAAATGCGGTGCAACCTCTGATACAACTTGAAATGCCTGTGCATCAGTCCCAACCAGCTCGACCCGTTCGATCTTGCACTGCTGCAAACCCTCATTGACAAGAAATGCGCTCAACACGGAATCTTTCTGTTGAGCGACCTGGCAACGTCCAATGTCAATGTTTCGTGCTGCAATTCGTGAATCAACAATGGTGAATGCCGCAGAAGTACTGTTCTGCCATTCATTAACCGCTGTCAGTCGCACTACCCACGCATCTGCACGACCTTTGTTGCCAACAACATCCTTGTCTTGCGACTCGGTATAGCCAGCAACAATCAGTGAACCATCATCCAGTACTGCCATCGATCGCGGCACGTCATCCATCGTACCGCCCAGCTTTTTATGCCAAGCGATGTCAAACGTTTTGTCCCTGATATCTCCCACCAAGAAATCAATCCTGCCCTTCCCTTCAGGAATCGTAAGTCCAGTCGCTTGCGAACTAGCGACGAACGCCAGGTTGCCATTGCCGAGATCATTGA
>VFFB01000126.1 GCA_018882585.1 Candidatus Kapaibacterium sp. | reverse complement strand
CATGAGTTCCCGTCCGACCGCTATGCCGTTGAAAGTCAGGTGCGCCTTCATGGTTTCGACCCGGTCTCGGCTATCGTCGAGGTCCAACCCGTGCCAGGAGCGCAAACACTCAGCACCGAACAGATCGTTGATGCGATCCGGTCACATGGTGACACACTTGCCTTGGTGATGTTCAGCGGCGTTCACTTCTTCACGGGGCAGCGTTTCGACCTGCAGGCTATTGCCGCCGCTGCTGCAGGTGAGGGAGCGCATGTAGGATTCGACCTAGCCCACGCCGTGGGCAACGTCGAGCTGAAGCTTCATGACTGGGGTGCTGATTTTGCCGTGTGGTGCTCCTACAAGTATCTCAACTCGGGTCCGGGCGCCGTCGGCGGTGCCTTTGTCCACGAGCGTTACGCCAACCGCCCCGACCTCCTGCGTTTGGCCGGCTGGTGGGGGAATGACGAAGCGACGCGGTTCGCGATGGAGCATGGCTTCAGTCCAGCCTTCGGCGCCGACGGCTGGCAACTGTCGAATGCACAGGTGCTGCCAATGGCCGTACACAAGACAAGTCTCGACATCTTCGTCGAGGCCGGCATGGCAGCGATCGGGCAAAAGCGCGATTCGCTTACGGGCTTCCTTGAGCGCTTGATCGATGACGTGATCCAGCGTCATCCGCAAGTATCGATCATAACGCCACGAAACCCCGCACAGCGTGGCGCACAGTTGTCTGTCGCCTTTTCCGAGCGAGGCCGCGACGTCTTCGACGCACTGCACGCGCGAGGCATCATCGTAGACTGGCGCGTTCCCAATGTCATCCGCGTTGCACCTGCACCGCTGTACAACACGTACGACGACGTTCTGGCCTTCGGCCGGGCGTTGGACGAAGCATGTCGGGAGGTGCTCGCATGACCGAGGAAGGATCGATCAGTTCGTCGTACATCATTGGTCGGCGCGCCGTGGCCGAAGCGCTTGCCGCCGGTGTTACCCTCGAGAAAGTCTTTCTGAGTTACGGTGCCGAAGATGCGGGCCCGCTGGCCTCGATCCGTGCAGCGGCAAAGCGTGCCGCCGTGCCGTGCAGTGTCATGGACAGGCGGAAGTTCACCGAGCTCGAGGCATCACTGGGAGCTGCCCGAAACGACGCACAAGGCGTGATCGCCCTGCGGGCGGCACGCGCGGCACTAACGCTGGACATGCTACTTGATCTTGCCCTTGAGCGCGGAACCGATCCTATCATTGTAGCTCTTGATGGCATTACGGATCCGCACAATCTAGGAGCTATTGCGCGCAGCGCAGAGTGTGCCGGGGCCGCAGGGCTGCTGCTCTCCGCAAAGTTTACTGCCCCGGTAACGCCAGTGGCGGTCAAAGCTTCGGCCGGTGCGCTGGAGGTGCTGCCGATTGCTCGGGTGCAACGCATCGCCGAAGCCCTGGATCATGCTCGTGAACGCGGATTTCGCGTCATCGGGACGGCCATGCCCGGGACTGCCAGATATAACCAGGACGTCTACCGAGGCCCTGTCATCATCGTCATTGGCAGCGAAGGCGAGGGGTTGCACCCCCGCGTGATCGCCAGTTGCGACACGACCGTCGAGATACCCATGCGTGGAAATGTCGCATCGCTGAATGCCAGTGTTGCCGCAGGGATCGTGCTGTTCGAAGCGGCTTCGCATCGACCGCAACAACGGGCTTAAATAAAGAGCCCCACGCTTGGTGAGGGGCGAGGGGCAGAGGGTTTATCGGTTTCTGCGGTTTAGTGTCCGCAGATTCCGAAGTCACGTTGCCCTAATATAAACACCGTCACCTCGCAGATAGTTCCGTAGTTGCTGAAACTGTTGAATGTTTACCCGGCATCCATTTCGGCCGGTCATGTCAAACGACCGGGCCTGCGCCGGTCAGGGGCGAATCACGCCATCAAGTACGATGCGCAACATGGTGGCTAAGGTGGGAACGTAGCCATCCTTTGGACGATGGTCGGGGTGGGCCACGGCCATCGTTAACCGTGCAAGCACGGCAGCAGCTATGGTAGGTTGCACGGCAGGCCTGATAGCACCGACCATCTGCCCCTTCGTGAGTGCATCTCGTAACATCCCATATAACCACCGGTCGCGTGCTAGCTCGAAGCGCGCGTGAAGACGCGGCTCATGTGTTTGCAGATCCTCGAGCAACGGCATCGAAAAACGCGCGAGCGTGGTGGAAGCAGTCTCGAGAAGCGTTGAGATATTCTTTCGGTAAGCCGACACATCGTCAAACGTCAGCGTGCGATACGTGTCACGCACGTCCCGGGCAGCCCGGATGTATGCGATGGATACGATATCTGATTTCGAGGCGAAGACATTGTACAGTGTCTTCTTAGAGATCCCGGCATTCCTGGCGATCTCTTCGGTTGTAACACGCGCAAATCCGTAGCGGAAGAATAGCTCTTCGGATGCGTCAAGGATGCGCCGTTGCTGCTCCGTGAACGTTCTCATGCGGCCTCCGGGGTCACTTCTTCCATGATACCATGAAAGAAGATGTCGAGGAACCCTGTGTACACGTCGGCCGATTCAACATCGATGTTGCCTGAGCTCAGGAATTCCGTCGCCTGCAGCAAGGTGATGCGGAATGCCGCTCGCACGTCGTCGGCAGAGAGGCCGGCTCGAACCTCGTGCGTTGCCAAGCTCTCTTCAAGGAGCACCATGAAGCGCTCCATGTGCGCAGCCCGCCACGCCATGATATGCTCCCATACTGCTGGCGCCGATCGACGAATATCGTTGATCAAATTCG
This sequence comes from Candidatus Kapaibacterium sp., assembly GCA_018882585.1. Taxonomy (GTDB): domain Bacteria; phylum Bacteroidota; class Ignavibacteria; order Kapaibacteriales; family Kapaibacteriaceae; genus ZLKRG46. The sequence goes on along the minus strand of VFFB01000126.1, from coordinate 4,469 downwards.
GCGAACCCACAAAACTGAACACACCTGTGGTGCGCTCCATGATCTGTGCGATACGCTCACGCGCAGGAACATCGGATTGCGCAATGATGGCGTCGTTGTCTGCCTTGATCATTCCGAACAGCACGTCGATGCCATAGCGCAGCAGGGCCTCCTTCGTCGGGAAGTACTTGTAGAGCGTCTTCTTGCTGATCCCGCATGCTCGGGCAATCTCATCCAATCTTGTTCCGGTATATCCCTGCGTCACGAACAACGGCGTTGCCGTCCACAAAATGCGTTGCACCAGTAGACGGTCGGCCTCGGTATCGGGGATATGTGGTACGGCGTCGTTGTTCATCAATCGTAAGTTACGCCATCATGGGATGTCCAAGACAACATCCGATGTCCGGTTGCGTAATTTGCGTGTCGTTTCAACCGCATCAATCCTACCTTGCCATGTCAGAACTTCACAGGAACGATCAGGAGCTTCGTCGATTCGAGGAACTGCACCTGCTTCGAGAGCTCGGCGTCAACCCGTATCCGTCAACCTTCGGCAAGACGCATACCAATGCCGAGATCCTGTCCGCCTTCTCGGACGATGATCCCAGCCCCCTTGCCGATGTGTTCGTTGCCGGACGCATCATGGCGATCCGGAAAATGGGCAAGGCCAGCTTCGTCCACATTCAGGATGTGTCCGGGCGACTGCAGTTGTACCTGAAAAAGGATGATCTTGGCGAGGTTTACGATCACCTCAAGCTGTACGATATCGGCGACATCATTGGTGTGCGAGGCTTCGTCTTCCGCACGCGTATGGGCGAGGTGAGTGTGCACGCTGCGTCGTTGCACATGTTGTGTAAGAGCGTTACGGTGATCCCTGCCGGCAAGGAGGAGATAGACGAAGACGGCAACGTGAAACGCTATGATGCTTTTGCCGACAAAGAGCAACGCTATCGCAAGCGGTACTTGGACCTGATCGCGAATCCGCACATCAAGGAGACGTTCGTCAAACGCGCTCGGATCATTTCAACGATGCGCAGGTTCTTTGATACCCGCGGCTGGCTCGAGGTTGAAACGCCGATCCTGCAGCCGCTCTACGGCGGCGCAACGGCGCGGCCCTTCATGACGCATCACAATGCGCTTGACATTCCGCTGTACCTGCGTATCGCCGATGAGCTCTACCTGAAGCGGCTTATCGTGGGCGGTTTCGAAGGCGTGTACGAGATCTCGAAGAACTTCCGGAACGAGGGGATGGACAAGACCCACAATCCGGAGTTCACTGCACTCGAGATCTACGTGGCCTACAAGGACTACGTATGGATGATGGACATGGTCGAGGAACTGCTGCATACGGTTGTCAACGACGTTCACGGTACCGACAGCACAACGTTTGGCGAGACGGAGATATCGTTCGCCCGGCCGTTTGCGCGTAAGAAGATGTTCGACCTGTTTGCGGAGCACACCGGACATGACCTGCGCGGAAAGCAGCGCGACGAACTTGTTGCCATTGCCAAGGCGATTCACGTCGACGTGGATCCGTCGTGGAGTGCGATGAAACTGCTCGACGAGATCTTCAGCGTCAAGGTCCAGCCGCATCTTATCCAGCCAACCTTCGTGATCGACTATCCTGTGGAGATGTCGCCGCTTGCAAAGGCGCATTCAACGGAGCAGGGCCTTGTAGAGAGGTTTGAACTGTTCATCATGGGGAAAGAAGTCGCCAATGCGTTCTCGGAATTGAACGACCCCATCGATCAACGGCATCGTCTCGAGGAACAGGCTGCGATCCGCGCCGCCGGTGATGACGAGGCTATGGTGGTCGACGAGGACTTCCTGCACGCTATCGAAGTGGGTCTTCCGCCGACGGCCGGTCTTGGCGTGGGTATCGACCGTTTGGTGATGCTGCTGACCAATAACGACTCTATTCGCGACGTGCTGTTCTTCCCGCAGATGCGACCCGAGCGCAACGCCTCGGACAAGCACCCGGAAGTCGAGGCCTGACGTGGGATATACTCCGATCACGTCCGGTGCATCGCCTGCCCGGCCAACGCGCCTGTGGATCCACATTCTGTTGTTCGTGCTGACATTCGCCAGTACGATGCTTGCCGGTGCTGCCTGGGTAGGCAAGGATCCCAACGAACTGACGAATGCCGTGTATGGTCTTACGTACGCGCTGCTGCTGATGTCGTTCCTTTCCGCACACGAGTTCGGACATTACATCGCAGCCCGCATTCACGGAATCGACACGTCCCTGCCATACTTCCTGCCGATGCCGTACATCCCATTCGGGACGTTCGGTGCATTCATCCGCATTCGGCAGCAGATTCCGTCCAGACGTGTGCTGTTCGACATCGGCGTTGCCGGCCCACTCGCCGGTATGGTCGTATGTCTTGTCATCCTTGGCATTGGATTCGTCACGCTGCCGGGGGTGGACTACCTCTATGCGATCCATCCCGAGTACCGAGTGTCAGGGATCACGACTTCCGGCATGTACTTTGGCGACGCCCTCATGTTCAGCGGAATGGAATTGCTGCTGCGTCCGGCAGGATCCTTCATGCCACCAATGAATGAGATCTATCACTATCCATTCCTGTGCGTGGGCTGGTTCGGCCTGTTTGTTACGGCGTTGAACCTGCTTCCGCTTGGACAGCTTGACGGTGGACACGTGTTGTACGGTCTGGTTGGCAAGCGTCAGCACGCGGTGGCCAGATTCCTGTGGTGGATGATGTTTGTGTTGGGCATGCTGTCGATCCTTGGTATGATCCGTGTGATGTACAGCGAACCATCTCCCGTGGCCTTCGTGATCTGGATCCAGCAGTACATCTTTCCAACGGTCGATGCGGCGATCCATCTGGCCCCGGGCCTGTTCACCATCGGTGAAGGGTGGTTGCTCTGGGCTCTCGTTATTCGGTTCCTGGTACGGATTCCGCATCCGCCGGTCGCAGACGAAACGCCGCTTGATGGTAGGCGCCTGTTGATTGGCTGGTTTGCCATGCTGTTGCTTGTCCTGTGTCTGCCACCTCGTACCATCTACTTCGTGCAATGACGCAGCGCGGTCATACGGTGGTGGCAACTATCATGGTGCTCACAGGCATGCTGTTCCTGCGTATCGGTAGCGCCGAGGTACAGCCGTGGGACGAAGGGTTGTATGCCATGCGCGCTCTTGCCATTGTCGAACATGATGCGTGGATGGATCAAACGCCGTACGCCGTCGGTGGTTTGTATTCGTCAACGCCTCCACCGCTCACATCATGGGCCGTTGCCGCCAGTATCCATGCTCTGGGGCCGTCACCCACGTCGCTGCGGTTGTACGGTGTCCTGTGCTCGGCGTTGGCCATGGCCATGCTCTATCTTGTGATGCGCCGTATCGTGACGTTCGAGCATGCGATGCTTGCCGTCGTGGTCCTGGCGTCAGCACTGCCATGGTGGTGGTACGCTCGCCAGGCCATGACCGAAGTTCCGCTGATGGCATTCACGCTCACCGCGCTGTGGGCCGCCATCAAACTCCAGGAAGGGTGGAAGTGGGGGGCAATGGTCTTTGCCGCTGCCTTTGGCAGCGCGCTCCTCACGAAGATGGCCGTCTCGCTGCTACCGATCCTGTTCATTATTCCGGTCGCGCTGCATCATCGACGCAACTTCGTGATGGTGATGCTCTGTCTGGTAGGCCTCGTAGGCGGCATCGCCATGGCCGCGCCTTGGTACATGCACATGGCCGCAACGTATGGCAACGACTTTCTGTTGGCACTCACCGTGCCGCAGGCAAGGGACGTGGTCGAGGGAAATGCCGGACGTATCGGGCCTCTGTACTACGCCAATCAGCTGCCGGTGGCGCATGCCCTTACCGCGGTCGCCCTTATCTACGTGGCTGCAGCCGTCGTGCATCGTCGGCTGTTGCCCGAGCGCCGTCAGGTTGCCGCGCTGTTATCCGTAGGCTGGTACGTTCTTGCAATGCTGCTGTTCAGTGTGAGTGCGACCAAGAATCCGCATTATGTGGTGATGCTCTTGCCGCCGGCTGTGATCACGGCCGTGTACGGACTCGAGCGACTGCTGATGCATGCAACGCGTCGCACCATGGTGGCCGTCTATGGCATCGTTCTTGCGACATCTGTGTGGTCACTGTTACCCGAGCTGCGCGCCTCGTTGCGCTACGTGTTCGTAGACACGTGGGTCGCCGCAGGCGTAGGACTGATGGTCGCCCTCACGGCACTGCCATGGCTGCTTCCGCGTCGTGTCGTCGATCGTGCTTCAGTCTCGCTGTTCAAGCCTGTCGTCTATGGCGTCTGTGCCGCCATGGTGGCACGACTGCTGTGGATGAGTCTGCAGGGATATCCGGCGGAGATACGCGGCGGACGCGAGGTGGCTCGCGTGTTGCTTGGGGGATCGGCTCGAACATTCGACTACGTCTATCACCGGCACAACGGCGGTGACGCCTTCAATCCTCAGCTCGACTGGTATCTGCATGGGTGGATGTCCGGCTGGTCCGTCACGAAGTCGTACAC
>VFFB01000125.1 GCA_018882585.1 Candidatus Kapaibacterium sp. | reverse complement strand
CTGTATCCTCATCCCATAACTTTTTGACGACTGACGCCCAGTCTTCGATTTTCTGAACTTCGTCCACAGCAAGGATACACGCCGCTCCGTCTCGTGCTAGGGCTCTTGCTCGATTCCAAACGTCAATCAGCCATGTCCGACTAATGATGGTCAGATCGTCGGCAGACCCCTTGACTATATGTCCGGTGGTTGATGCCAATGCCTGACCAACGAGCGTTGTTTTCCCGACCTGGCGAGGACCAAGCACAATCTGTATAAAGCGACGTGGCTCCGCAAGCCGCTTTGCGAGTTCGGATGCAACTCTTCTGTGATACATGGCTCATAAAATCATTAGTAATAGATCACAAAATTATGAGATATAGCTCACAAAAACAACTCCGCAAGCAAGCCCCCCCACGTCAACACAATGCCCCCTTCTCCAGTAGCGATGGAAAAGAGGGCACGAAAAGCGTTTGGTATCGAATTATTCGGAAGCGGAGTGCGATGCCAGCAGTGCACCGCCAACAAGGCCCAGGTCTTTCAAAAGGGCCATCATCGACATCTGGCCGGCGGCTGCGTCTGTTGCCCCCATCATGCCGGGAAGATGGATCGTCAGCACGTAGACAAGAACAAGCAGCGCTGCAAGCTGTCCGGCCAGTTTGACCTTCTTGCCCGTGAGAAAAGCGCCGCCCGCGGCGATCTCGGCGATACCCGTGAAATACACCCAGAACACGCCGCCCGGTACCCATTTCGGTACCATGCCAGCCATCTGGTCGGCACCCATCAGGTGCAGGATGCCAAATACCAGGAATGGAATGGCCAGAAAGATCCGACCCAGCAGATGTGCGGGAATGCTCATGCTTCACCTCTCCGATAAACTGAAACAATCAGACACGCTAGGTGTCCGTGATGGTGGTCTTCATGTATCGGCCTACTCGCCGTAGACCTTCTCGCACAGCGCCGAAAGCGTGCGAGCATCAGCCTGTGTCATGCGCTTCTTCAGCTCATGATCCAGGGCATCCACCTCGTTCTGCATGGACGAGAGCAATGATAAACCTTTTGAGGTAATAATCGTAACGGAAAGTCTTCCGTCTTCCATGCTTCGCGTTCGTTTTACGAGTCCGGAATTGACGAGACGGTCGATCAGACGTGTAACGTCTGGTGCCGTCTGGATCATCCGCGCAATGATGTCGCACCGTGCGTGACCGTCTGGATGGACGCCGCGCAGGATACGCAGAACGTTGTACTGCGCCGATGTGATACCATGCTGTTCGCAGACGGTTTCGATCCGACGCTGCAGAAAATCGGCGCATACTAGGATGTTCAGCGTGGCCTCTTGAAATGGCGACGCAAACTCCTGCTGCTGTAATCGGTCACGTAGTGCTGTTGCCATGCCTCGAACATAACGCCAATAATAGAGTGTTGCAACACATAAATGTCCTGTTCGCGCTAAACAGCGAGATCGACTCTTTGTAAGCTGGTTGAAAAAAGGGGGCGATGAATGACGCCTACGCGCTTGCGGCAGCACGCTCCGCGTGCTCGGCAACGCGCAGCGCATCGATGATGGCATCGAGCTGTCCGTCCACGACCTGCTCTAGCGGGTGATTCTTCGCGTCGCCTTCCAGGCGGTGGTCCGTCACACGGTTCTGCGGCCAGTTATACGTTCGGATCTTCTCGCTGCGGTCGCCCGAGCCTACCATGCTCTTGCGGGCGCCGGCGATGGCCGCCTGTTGCTTCTCCAGCTCAAGTTCGTACAGGCGGGCGCGCAGGACCTTCATGGCCTTGTCCTTGTTCTTCAGCTGTGAGCGCTCGTCCTGACATTGCACGACGATGCCGGTGGGGATGTGGACAAGACGGACGGCTGTTTCGACCTTGTTCACGTTCTGACCGCCCTTGCCGCCGGAGCGGAAGATGTCGACGCGCAGGTCATTGTCGTTGATCTCCACATCGACCTCTTCGGCCTCGGGTAGGACGGCCACGGTAGCGGCCGAGGTGTGAATACGTCCGCTGGCCTCGGTCTCGGGAACCCGTTGTACGCGGTGTACGCCGCTCTCGTACTTCAGCATTCCGTAGGCTTCGTCGCCCTCGACGCCGAAGGTGATCTCCTTATAGCCGCCACGCTCGCTCTCGGTGAAGTCGATCACATCGACCCGCCAGCCCTTCGCATCGCAGTAGCGCTGATACATCCTGAACAGGTCGCCGGCGAACAGGGCCGCTTCGTCGCCGCCGGTTCCGGCGCGCACCTCGACGATGCAACTCTTGTCGTCGTTCGGATCGCGCGGGATCAGCTGGTCGCGCAGCGTTGTTTCCAGCTCAGTCAGACGTAGCTCCAGCGCACGCGTATCCTCGAAGGCCATGTCGCGCATGGCGGGTTCGGTCGATGCATCGTCGATCAGCTCGCGGTTCTCGGCCATCTGGCGCTGTGCGGCAAAGTAGGCGCGGATCGTGGCTACGATCGGCGTCAGCTGCTTGTACTCGCGCGACGTGTCGCGCAACAGTCGTGCGTCCGCTGCAACGGCAGGGTCGTTCAACGAATGTTCGACAGCCGCAAAGCGGTCAAGGATGGCGTGCAGGCGTTCTTGCATAGGGTGAAGCGCAAAAATATCGCAGATTGCCGTTCGTTACGGGTAGGCATTTCCAACGTCGCAAGAACCCCTGTGCAGATCCGCCTCGCTGTCCTGAACATCATCCTGGCCGCTTTGCTTGCGTCATGCGCAAGCGAGGATCCCAATATTCTGGATCCGTCGCCGCAGACGATGAAGATCAACCTGCGGTTTGTGAACCTGGTGGCCGACGGACAATCACGCCGTATGGTGCTGGAGCGGGGCGTCGAGACGCCTTCTGTGCCGCCCGGACAGTTCGCGGCAACCGTTCAGGCTCCTCTCGACTCAAGCTACATCAGCGTCGTCGCCGGCGACGCCACCGAGTTCAAGTCCTTCCGCCGTGTCACCTTCATCAGAAATGCCACGGCAAACGTTGTGGCCACGGGCAGCGGTCCTGCCGATACGGCCGTGCTGCAAACGGTGATCCTGCCACTGACCGGGGCAACCGCTGCCAGCATCCGCGTTTCGAACATGACTGGCGATACCACCGTCACCTACGATGTGCGCAAGGGATGTCCCAGTGGCCCGTCCATCACACCCACGTCCCTTCGCCACAGGGCAACGTCGCTCTATGCTGATGTTGTACCCGGACAGAATGTCTTCAGCATTCTTGAGCGCCGCGGCGATGCGGAACGCACCCTGGGAATCATTGAGTGCAACCTTGCCCCTTACCGACCCCATGTGCTGTTGATCTATCAGCAAGGGGGCATTGCTGACCCCCAGCTGCTGCTGCTGGATGAATCCGACACAACGACCGGTGCAGCACGACCTGTTGTGCCTGTTGCCGAACGCGTTGCCGAAGTGCGTGTCGTCAACCTCACGTCTGCCACGGCATCGGTCAAGCTCGACGCTTCCGGACAGGACGTTGCGTCGAACGTTGCCGCTCGATCGCTCAGTGCCTTCGCCGAAGTACCAACATGTCTGTCGCTGGCTGCTGACAGGTTTACAGCAACGATGGATGACGGTCGAACCGCCACAGACAGTACGATCTTCAGCGTACGACGTCGCACATCCATCGTGCTGGCCGATGCCGGCAGCGACCTGCGCAGTATCGTCGTGCCACCCGTCGAAGGCGTGATACCTGACGGCAAGGCCCGCATCCGCGTCGTGAACGCCGATGATTCCATGCACCGCGTGAACATCAGCGTCGGCGGCCGCTCGTCGTCTTCGACGGCCAACGGCATCAGCGCCGGCGTTACGTTGGCACGCGACCTCGCCTTCGGCTCGGTTTCCGCGTCGCTCGACATTGATGCCGGACCACTGCCGCTGACCATCACCACGGCTACCACGCCTACGGCCATGCTGCATGTAACGCAGAGCATCGTCGAAGCAGGACGTGAATATGTCCTCATCATCGGACGCCAAAACGGCCTTCTGCAAACGTGGCTCGTGCGTGACGATGCCCAGTCGAACGCACTTGCACCTACGAAGGATGCTGCGTTTCTGCGCTTTGTCAATGCCATTCCCGGAGCCGAGACGCCGCGCGTGGACATTGTTCCGCCGCTTGACAACGGCGCGGTCTATTATCGCAATTCCGTTGCTACAAGCGTACCAATCGGCGGTACCGAGATCCGCGTTGATGGCGTCGAAGAGTCGGTACCAACGGCCGACGGAGAGCGGACATTGGTGATACTTACCGATAGGGGCGGACAGCGAGACGTGCTGTCCTTCATGACTCCGCCGCTTAGCGTCTTGCCCAAACAGTCCGAACGCCGCATTCTGAATGCCACCAAGGACATCGCATTTGTCACGGTTGCTTACGACTCGATTCCAAAGAAGACGCCTCTGGCGCCCAAACTGGCATCTCGTGTGCCCTACGGTGAGATGTCGGCCGTAGATCGCACTACCGTTGATCGCCGTGGAACGTTCTACTTCTACGACGATGAGACGCTCACCGAACTGTATAAGCTGCCCATGTCCTTCACGCCTCTTGGTAATAGTGCCACACTTATCGTTGTTGGCAGCAAGGAAGCCGGCTACGACGTCATCGTCCTACAGGAATTCTAAACCGTCATGCCCACGGCCCGCCGTGGTATATTTGTTGTTCACATGACATCCGCCCCACATCGTCCGTTCATCCGTTCTGCTGCGATTGCGCTATTGCTGTGCCTATGCAGCGTTACGGCCATGGCCCAATTCACGCTGCCGGATACGCTTCGTCTGCGCGTAGGAGAGCGGAAGACCATCGACGTGGCAGGTGTCCTGGACGTTCCCGATGGTTCCGAGGTTCGACTGGAGTTTACGTTCACACCGTCGACGGCGCGCCCCATCAGTGGCGCAGGAAGCGCCCTTGATGGCTTCCGCTGCGCAAATGTGCCGGTGGCGCAACTCAGCATGCAGGGGCCGCGCGTGGGAACCTTTGGGCTGTGGTGTGACAGTGCGCAACGCACGAGCGGCGGACGCATCTGCGAACTCACCCTTGAGGGCCTTGCCTCGGGCGATACCGTCGGCTCTTTCCGGATCCAGGGACTTACCGTAGACGGCGTGTTCCAGCCACTGGAAGATGGGCCGAACATGACGGTGCTGCTTGAAGCGAGTACATTCATCGAGACGCGTACGTTCGAAGGCTTCGTGGGGAACTTCCCGAATCCATTCTCCATGAGCACGCGCATCGAATACGTCGTGACCGAAGCCGGCCTGGTATCGATGGACATCGTCGACCTTGCCGGTAGGCTCTTTCATACATTCGAGACCAAGCAGCACGAGCCGGGTACCTACAGCGTTGAGTTTCGCCCCGACATCTGGGAGATGTCCAGTGGACACTACCTGCTGCGAATGAAGACAGATCGCGGTACCTACCTTCACACCATGACGGTGGAGAAGTGATGGGGAGAATTCGCCTTGCCGTTGCGGTGCTGATGACGCTTGTTGCCATGCCGCTGTTTGCCCGCGATCCACAGTTCATCGTCAAGAACTCCGAGGGTCGCGAGTTCTGGCTGTGCTTCATGAAGAACTTCCGTGAAGCCGCCAAGGGAATGGGCAATCCGGAGCGCGTACGTCTGCAGCTGTTCCTTACAAGTTCCTACGATGCCAAGGCTCGCATCGAAGTGGAAGGCGTCAAGTTCGACTCTACCGTTGACATTCGCGCCAACACGGTCGTCAGCGTTACCCTGCCTACAAGTGTGCTGTTAAAACTCTCGGAACAGCCCGAGCGAAATGCCGTCCACGTCACGGCCGATACCCTGATCGGAGTATACGGTCTGAACACGCGGTATCAGACCACGGATACCTACCTTGGTCTGCCCACCACGGTTCTTGGCACCGAGTACCGCGCCATTGCATATTCCAAGCTGTCGCCCGAGTTGCTCTCGGCCCTTACGATCATTGCCACCGAAGACGAAACGGAAGTGACGATCACGCCCACGGCGACGACCACGACACGCCGTAAGATCGGCCAGCCATACAAGGTCACGCTACGTCGAGGCGACGCCTACACCGTGAGCGCCATCTACGAATCGATCGGTCTGTGCGACCTTACGGGTACCCTCATCCAGGCCAACAAGAAGATCGCCGTCTTTAGCGGACACAACTGCGCCTACGTTCCTCCAAAGGTCGATGCCTGTAATCACCTTGTCGAACAGCTTCCGCCCATTTCCTCGTGGGGCAAGCACTTCTATCTTGGTAATCTGCGTGAACGCAGCAAGTACACCTATCGGGTCCTAGCAAGTCAGGATGAGACGCGGGTGTTCGAAGACAGTAAACTCGTTGCCGTTCTGCGCGCCGGTGAGTTCCATGAGAATCCGAGTGTTGGACGTCACCTGCAGATCACGGCCGATAAGCCGGTGCTTGTGGCGCAGTACGCACAAGGCTTCAAGAACCGCGACTCTGTCGGCGATCCCATGATGATCCTGGTAAGCCCGACCCAGCAGTTCCTGAAGCAGTATCGCTTTGCTACGCCCATCAACGGTGATTGGCATCACTACATCAACGTTGTTGCGCCGACTACCTCCATCAGCCAGATCCGTTTGAACGGACGTCGGGTTGATTCGACGCAGTTCGTCGTGCTTGGTGAATCCAGATACTCCATCGCCCAGGTGGCCATTCCCTTTGGTACGCACATCATCACGAGCGAGACGCCTTTCGGACTGTACTCGTACGGTTTCGGCTTCGGTGCCGACGCCTATGATGCCTATGGTAACATGGCCGGACAGGCCTTTCTGGAACTTGATAAGATGGTCGACTCGCTTGCGCCAACGGCCGAGGGCTCCAAGTCCAGAGATGCCTTCGTGGTGACCTTCCGCGATGACCGTCCGATGGATCGTGGCATCAAGGGCCTGAAAGTATTGGCGACGACCACGCTGGATGCTACAATCCCAAAGATCGAACCTGGTGTACCGCAGATATCCGTGCGTGTCAGCCCATCGTCACCGGGTCCAGGCCGCATCGTTTTCAGGATGACGGATAATGCCGATAACGTGGCCGACTACACCGTCTGCTACGTCTTTGACTCCCGCATTGAGCGATACACCTACGTCCTGAACGACGGCACAAACGTACAGTGTGCTTCCGACAAGGGATGGTTTGCCGGCCTGTACGGGTCGGTGGTGCATTCGTATCACACATCGGACTATGCTTGGACCGGACCCACTGCTGCTGCAGGATCGGGGACGGACCAGGGAACGGGTGGGTGG
>VFFB01000021.1 GCA_018882585.1 Candidatus Kapaibacterium sp. | reverse complement strand
CTCACGCTCGATGTCGCGGCGTCGCGGCACGTCAAGCCGCACGATGGCTTCGTCGCCAACAGACGCATCGACGTCGCGATCGGCAATGTGCACGATGGCGTTGCCAACCTTCCGTACGTCGTCGATGGCATAGCTGACGCCGCCAACGGTGAGGACGCCGGAATCGCTGACCTGACCGCCCATTTCGACGTAGAAGGGTGTTGACGCAAGCACGACCTGGTTCTCCTTGACATAGACAACGGCTGACGATGTCTCTGTGTCGGAATACCCCGTAAAGTGTGACACTGCGTCAATGGACGCTGCCTCGACCGTCTGCACGTGCGACTTGCGAGCAGCCCGCGAGCGGGCGCGCTGCTCGTCGAGCAACCGCTCGAACTCGTTCAGGTCGACGCCCATGTTGCGCTCTCTGGCGATCAGCTGCGTCAGGTCGATCGGAAAGCCGAACGTATCGTACAGTTCGAAGGCATCGGCACCGCTGATCTCGGTTGATGTTTCGGCGAGCATGTCGAAGCGTGCCAGACCGCGCTCGAGCGTTGCAAGGAAGGACTCTTCCTCTGCCCGGATGACGCGCTCGATGATGGCCCGCTGTTGGACGATCTCGGGATACTGCGCTCCCATGGTCTCGCACAGGATACCCACGTGCTTCCACAGCACGGGCTCCGTCATGCCCAGGTTGCGCGCATAGCGTGCCGCGCGGCGCAGAATGCGCCGGAGCACGTAGCCCCTTCCCTCATTGCCCGGAATGGCACCGTCGGCGATGGCGAATGATAGGGTGCGGATGTGGTCGGCGATGACGCGCATGGCCACACCGTCGGCGTTGTCGAGTGCGGTGTGGTAGCGACGTCCGCTGAGTTGCTCCGTCGTTCGAATGATGGGCTGGAAGACGTCCGTGTCGTAGTTGGAATCCTTGCCCTGGATGACGGCCGTGATGCGCTCGAACCCCATGCCGGTGTCGACATGTCTTGCGGGCAGATCTTCGAGGGTTCCGTCGGGCAGACGATTGTACTGGATGAAGACGTTGTTCCAAACCTCGATCACTTCGGGTACGCCGGCATTGACGAGCGGTCCGCCCGACAGATCAGGCGTCCGATCGAAGTGGATCTCGGTACAGGGTCCGCACGGCCCCGTATCCCCCATCTCCCAGAAGTTGTCCTTTTCGTCAAAGCGGTGGATCTGCGATTCCGGCAGATACTGCTTCCAGATCTCGTATGATTCGTCGTCGGTACGATAGACCGTGGCATGGAGGCGTTCTTTAGGCAGCTTCCATACATCGGTAAGCAGCTCCCAGCTCCAGGCAATGGCTTCGGCCTTGAAGTAGTCGCCAAAGCTCCAGTTGCCCAGCATTTCGAAGAGTGTGTGGTGATACGTATCGTAGCCAACTTCTTCAAGATCGTTGTGCTTTCCCGAAACGCGGATGCACTTTTGTGCGTCGGCCGCCCTTGTGTAATCGCGTGTTCCGGTGCCAAGGAAGACGTCCTTGAACTGATTCATGCCGGCATTGGTGAACAGCAGCGTGGGATCGCCATGCGGGATCACGGGTGCCGACGGGACGATGCGATGTCCGCGGGCCTCGAAAAAAGCGAGGAAGGACGAGCGAATTTCGGATGATGTCATAGACTGCGAATTTACTGGTTTTGCAATGCTCCCTACTACGATTCCTACCGAGCTTTTGTCTGCCCAGCCTGCCGTGCTCACGTTTTCCAACCCGCTACGGAAAGGGGCATGGAGCGACTCGGACGTCGCACGTTTCGGTGCGCCCGAACAGCCGCGCCGCGTCGTGGTACGCCGGGCCGACACCATACGGGTTGAAGCTTTTACGCAGCGACAGAGCTTTACCACGCATCATGATGCAGACGATGCCGAGGCGGTCCTGGGCACGCTCTGGATGTCGGGCTTTCGGCAGGTGCTGATGCAGACACCTTCCGAAGACATCCAGGTCCTGCGTTCGGACTCGCGCGTGACGCTGCGCCGCACGGCCGCTACGCGCACAGCCTGGGCAGACCTGACGGCCGACCGCGCGAAGCAACGGCCGCTCTCGCCCGAGCATGACGCTGCCCTGTTGCATGCACTCGACCTTGCCACAACCGATGGAACGATCCTTGCGCCGATGGCCGACAAGTATCGTCAGCTGAACCACCTGATCACGACGGCATTGGCGTTGCCATGCGTGCAGGCCGGCACGCCGCTGCACATCATTGACGCCGGCTGCGGCAAGGCCTACCTGAGCATTGCCCTGGTGCATGTGTTGCGTCGGGACGGTCGTGACGTGTCACTGCTGGGTGTCGATACCAATCCCCACGTCATTGCACACGCACAGGATGTGGTGCAAAAGCTATCCATGCCAGACTGTGTGTTCACGGTGAAGACGCTGCGGGATCTGTGGACACAGCCGCCTACCCCACCGACGGGGCATGCCGTGCTGCTGCTGGCATTGCATGCTTGTGATACGGCCACAGACGATGCCCTGATGGCCGGACTGACCTTGCGGGCCGATGCCATGCTGGTGGCGCCATGCTGTCACCACTACGTGCAGGCGCAGCTTGCCGTATCGACCGCTCCCGCGGCGGCCCGGCTGCTGCTTGACGATGGCATCACCAAGGAACGACTTGGCGACCTGCTCACCGATACCATGCGCCGCGATATCGTGCGGGCTTTCGGCTATGATGCCCACTTGCAGGAATTCGTCGCCCTTGAACACACCATGAAGAACATCCTGCTTAAGGCCGAGCGTCGAGCCTACGTCGCCACGCCCAACCTTTTGCGTGTCCACGAGTCGGCCGTCACCTGGGGCGTACGACCCAAGCTGCTGGAGCTGGTGGAGGCGAACACCGAGATGTAGTGACTCTCTACCGTGTCATATCAATGCACTCACCTTGAACATGCGGAATCGATTCTGGATTTGCTGGGCAGCGAGACGTTTGGGCATGACGTTTCTGCCAGCGGTAGCAAGCGTGATGCTACGCCATCACACTGTGCAACGTGATGGCATCGATACCGATGACGAGTGAAGCAATCTGACCATGAATCGCTTGGTGCAGATGTTCCGTGTACTTCCCAATCCTCACATCGTAGTTTCACTCATGCGAACAATCCTGCTCCTCCTCATTGCCGTCGGTACAGCCTCGGCACAAACTTCGTACGACGTCAACGTCGACCTGTTGAACGTCGTCAACGATCAGGTACGCGTTGAAATGCGTGTACCTGTGATCGAGGCCGATACGGCTACCATTGTGTTCCCTGTGGTGACGCCGGGTACATACGAACAGCAGGACTGGTGGCGATATGTAAGCAACTTTATGGCATTTGCTGCCGATGGATCCCAACTTCCGGTTCGACGCAGTTCCGATCCTCGGCCGGCATAGAAGTACTGATCGGTCATTGAGATCGGCAGCGTCTCCGCGAGTTGCGCCCGCAGCGGCGGGGCTGCAAGCGAAACGTGCATGATGACGGCAACGAAGGCGCTGATGCGCAGGTGCGTCGACATGGATACTCCCCGTAACGTGTTCACGACATCCGACCGATCGACATGCGCCTGGGTTCAGCGCACCACCACCGTCATGCGCCGTACGCTGCCGGCGGCATCGGTGAGTTCCACCAGCCGCAGGCCGCGACCGCGGGCGCCGGCGTCGAAGACCGGGCCCGTGAGCTGTGACGCGTCTGCCGTGGTCGCCTCCAGCAGCCGGCCCGTGGCCGACACACATAGCGGGACGTATGCTCACACAATGTTGCCAACTCATGCCGGACGACGAACACAAGGAGGTAGCGTTGTTCCTCTACACATCGTAGTTTCACTCATGCGAACAATCCTTCTCCTCCTCATTGCCGTCGGTATAGCCTCGGCACAAACTTCGTACGACGTCAACGTCGACCTGTTGAACGTCGTCAACGATCAGGTACGCGTGGAAATGCGTGTACCTTTGATCGAAGCCGATACGGCTACCATTGTGTTCCCTGTGGTGACGCCCGGTACATACGAACGACAGGACTGGTGGCGATATGTAAGCAACTTTATGGCATTTGCTGCCGATGGATCCCAACTTCCGGTTCGACGCAGCGCAGATTCGCAGTTTGTGGTCGAGCAGGCGCGGCGTTTGCACCGCGTTACCTATACGCTCGACGACTCCTTCGACGCCACCAACAGGGAATGGCCGCCGATCTTCGAGCCGTCAGGTACGTCCTTTCAGGTCGATACCATCATGCAGCTCAACCACTGCGGCATCGTCGGCTTCGTCGATGGGATGCAGCGTCGCCCCTTTCATGTAACCGTTACGAAACCAGCACGATTGTTTGGGGCAAGCGCGCTACCGATCGAACGCAAATCTGATACGGTTGATGCGTACACGGCAGCCACGTATGACGAGTTGAATGATTCCCCCGTCCTGTATGCCGTGGCCGATACTGCGTCGTTCGAGGTTGCCGGCACGCGCGTCATGATCGCCTGTGCCAACAGAACCAAGCACGACTATGCCAAGGACCTTGTTCCGCAGATCGATTCGATTTGCCGTACGATCGCTTCCTTTCTTGGTACCATGCCCGTCGATCGCTACGCATTTTTGTTCTACGTGTGGGATATGGATACAGCCTCTGCAGCCGTGCGCAAAGGGGGCTTTGGTGCACTCGAGCATTCCTACAGTTCGCTGTACTTCATGCATCCCATGATGATTGAGGATGTGAATGATATCGCGGCGCATGAATTCTTGCACATACTGATGCCGCTGAATCTTCACAGCGAAGAGATCGAGACGTTCAACTTCCGTACGCCAAACATGTCGCGCCACCTGTGGCTGTACGAAGGTCTTACGGAGTACTTCGCTCACCTTGCCCAAATTCGAAACGGTGCGAAAAAGGTGCGGCGCTTCATGGCCGGTGACATCAACAGCTCCATCCGACAGTCCGTCATGATCCCAGATACGTTTGCATTCACAGAGTTCAGCCGACGTGTCCTCGAGACTCCGTATCAGGAGATGTATCCTCTGGTCTATACCTACGGCATGGTGAATGGACTCCTGCTCGACATCCTGATGCGCGAGGCAACGGATGGCAAACAGGGTGCACTCGATCTTGCTCGAATGCTCATGAAGAAGTACGGACGGTCGAAACCGTTTGTCGACACCCTGCTGTTTGACGAGATTGATGCCGTCGCTCCGAAATCCGTGGCAGCCTACTGTCGACGCTACATCGGCGGCAACGAACGCATTCCGATCAACGAGATACTCGCGAAGATCGGCTGGCAGTACGACAGTGTACGTATCGTCGATGCATGGACCTTCGGCCTTAAAATGACGATGACGCGTGGCTTGGAGGGACACAGATACACGCTCAGTCCAACCGATACAATCAACCCACTTGGTATTGAGGAAGGCGACGTACCCCTGTCGTTCAATGGTATCCCGTGGAAGGATGCCTTGGGCGACATTCGTGCGAAGCTGTTCAGGCCTGGACTTACCGGCGAGGAAACGGTGACGATCGTCTTCCGCCGTGGTGCCGAAGAGATCACACGCACGGTAACCTCGTACATCGGCAAGGTGACGGCATACCACGTGCTGACGGAGATCGAAACGCCGACGGCGGCCCAGATCACGCTGAGCAACCACGTATTCAGCAAATGATCAGCGCATGTACCAGTCGTGTCGCAGACGCTCGAACTCGGCATCGCTGAACTGTCGCTCGGAGTACATACCCTTGGCGAGTCGCTGCCGCATCGCCTCGTAGAGACTTACGGCGCAGGCGACCGAGATGTTCAGCGACTGTACGACACCGACCTGTGGGATAAGAAAATTTCCGTCGGCCAGTTCCCTCGCTTCGTCGCTCACACCATCATGCTCGTTCCCAAACACCAGGGCAACGGGCTGCGTAAGATCCAGTTCATACAACGACACAGCATCGCTGCTCATGTGCGTGGTGTAGATGCGGAAGCCCCGAGCTCGCAGATTCTCGTAGCACGCGGAGATACTGTCATGCATGTGCAGATCGACCCACTTTCGAGCGCTGGCAGAGCTCTTTGCACCGAGCTTCGGAAACGCCTGACGTCCGTCATACACGCCATGCGCTTCGAGCACGCCTACGGCATCGCAGGAGCGGATTACCGCGCTCACGTTGTGCGGATCGTGTACGTTCTCGAAGACCACGGTCAGGGTGGACTGACGTTTGGCAAGGACGGCATCAAGTTTCGCGGCGCGCTCAGGAGTGATCATATACTCTTCGTGAAAACCTGTTGCAGATGCTGATTGACGATCGACGTTGGGAATGCCCCGAAACACAAACGGCCCCGCATACGCGGAGCCGTCTGTATGCCCTAACAGCATGGGAATCATTTATCTGCTTCGCCCATCACAGGGTCGATGGAACCAATGATGGCGACGACGTCCGACACCATCGATCCCTCGGCCATGTACTTCAGGGCCTGCAGGTTCGACGATGAGGGCGAGCGAATCTTGAGCTTCCACGGATGACCGGTTCCGTCCGACACGATGAAGAATCCAAGTTCGCCCTTCGGTGATTCGATGGCCGTGTACGTCTCGCCTGCCGGCGGCATCGTACCGAAGTTGACGATCATAAAGTCGTTGATAAGCTCTTCCATCTTCGTGTAGATGGCGGCCTTCCGCGAGAGCACCATGGTGGGAGCATCTGCATGCACACTCGCGCGCGGACTGTTTTCGACCACGTCAAGGATCTGGTGGACGAGCTTGATGCACTCGTGCATTTCTGTCACGCGCACCATGTAACGACCGTAGCAATCACAGTCGTTGTGCGTGATCACGTCAAAATCAAGTTTGTCGTAGAACATGTACGGCTGATCGCGACGCAGGTCGCGAGCCACACCCGAACCGCGGAGCGTTGGCCCCGTCAGTCCCAGCGAGATTGCCTTTTCCGTCGGCATGTAGCCAACGCCTGCCATCCGATCGATAAAGATCCGGTTGCGGTTGACCAAGCTTTCGGCGTCCTTGAGTTCCTTGGGGAACGCATTCAACCACCGACGAATATCGCGCAGAACATCATCGGGGATATCGTTGGCCACGCCACCGATGCGGGTAAAGCTTGTTGTGAAGCGGGCACCGCAGACACGCTCGAACAGGTCGTACAGCTTCTCGCGTTCAGTGAACGTCCACAGAAAGACCGTCATGGCACCGACGTCCATACACGTTGCACCCATGGCGATCAGGTGCGACGAGATACGGGCGAGTTCGGCCACCAGCATGCGGATCCAGACGGCGCGATCAGGAACATCGATCGCGGCGGCCTTCTCGATGGCCATCGTAATGCCGACGTTATTCGACAGCGGCGACAGGTAGTCCAACCGGTCCGTATGCGGGATGAACTCATGGTACGTGCTGTTCTCGGCGATCTTCTCGAAGCCACGGTGCAGGTATCCAAGCTCGGGAACGCACTTCAGGACAGTCTCGCCGTCAAGACGAAGCAGCACGCGCAACACGCCGTGCGTTGCAGGGTGCTGTGGTCCCATGTTGAGAACCATGTCGTTCTCGAGCGGATCCTCGAACATTGCAACGGTGTCTTTATCCTGCACTTCACGCAGGATCTTGCTCTGGCGGAGGCGCTCAACGCGGTCGATGATGGCCGATTGCGAAACAGGCAGCGACATGTTGATTCTAGCTGGTTAAGAAGATGTCACAAATATAGTATGCTTCGCGCTACGGCATCATCCGGCAACGCTGCCTTAGAGCGTCTTCAACCACTCCACAATGCGTCTGTCGGCCTCGGACGTGGGCCAATGTGCGCCGTCGAACGTGAAATAGTTGTGATCGACACCGGCCTGTTGCAGCCCGGCATGGATCAGTTCGGCCGTTTGAAGGGGCACGACCTCGTCCTTCGTACCGTGCAGGACAAGTGCGCGGACACCAAAGGTTCGCAATTGCGGGTACCTGGGCGTGACGTTGCCATGGGCATACATGCTTGCACTGATCGAGCAGAATGCCTCAATGTCGCCCGGATAGCGCGTTGCCAGCACATGGGCATAGAATCCGCCCTGACTGAAGCCGATCACGATCGGCTTTTTCTGCTGGCTCACGGGCAACGTCCGCCAGGCCTGCATCATGGCATCGTGATACCATTCCGCAGACGTCGTCACCACGTCATCAAGAAGGCTGTCGGGGGCATTGAGTTCCTCGCCTGCGGCAGAGTACCGCTCGCGGAGCGAGGCGATCGTCTCGAGCATCTTCACGTAGGGCGCTTGCGGAGCGACGAAGATGACGTCGCGCAGACCAAGTCGCTTTGCCCATGACGTCATGACGGCACTTGAGTGACCATTACCGTGCAGCAACACGACAAGACGATACTGTTGATCGGGCGTATACCCTTCCGGATAGGTCACCAGTGAGGTTCCGATCCGCGTCTGTGGCGTATACATCAGCACCGACGTAGTGTCGGCCGCAAGGCGTGACCGCACGTCAACGGCCGCAGGATCTGTCGATCGCAGCAGCGGCGCAAGGCGTGTGTCGGCAGTGATACGGCTGGTCTTTCGCAGGCCGTTCTGCAGGGCCAACTGTAACGAGGCTAGTGCGTCCTGACCACGGCCCACCGATGCGTATGCCGATGCCAAGTTCAGCGCCGCTTCGGCGTCTGTCGGTGCCAGTCGCAGCCAGGACTCATACATCGGTATGGCCTGTGCCCCTTTGCCTTGCTGCAGGAATTGGTCGGCCTGCTCGCGGACGGTGGTACGCTGCTGCATAAGGGAGCGCACCGAGAACGATGGCGTGTTCTGGGCGGCCGCGATGGCGGGCAGCAGGAGCCAAATGAACAGGATCAGGGGCATATGGAACGACGAAAGGGCAGCCGAAGCTACCCTTTTTGATGGTTGTGGGCGAGGTGGGACTTGAACCCACACGTCCTTGCGAACACGGGCTTCTGAGACCCGCCTGTCTGCCAATTTCAGCACTCGCCCTTCTGTCGCGGAGAGGGAGGGATTCGAACCCTCGATAGGATTGCTCCTATAACGGTTTTCGAGACCGCCCGATTCAACCACTCTCGCACCTCTCCGTGATGCAGCGTTTTGTGGGACTGCAAAGATAGGAGAATATCCGATATGGCCACCATCGGAGTTATCGTTCCTGTTCGTCCATATTGCCTTCGCGAAGTACCAGGTAGCTGATGTAGCGTTCTTCGTCGATGACTCCATCGTCGACAGCTTGCTTGACAGCGCAGCCCGGCTCGTGCGTGTGGCTGCACGGCGTGAAGCGACATTGGCCGGCAAACGGCGTGAACTCCTCGAAGTAATACGGCAGCTCGTCGGCTGACAATTCCCAGATCGCGAATTCGCGGATTCCCGGCGAGTCAACGATGGAGCCGCCACCGTTCATCGGAAACACCTGGGCGGCCGTCGTCGTGTGCCGACCTCGTTCGTACTTCTCGCTGATGGCACCAACGTCTTGGCGGACGTTGGTAAGCAGGTTGATCAATGATGACTTCCCCACGCCGGAAGGACCGCTCAGGAGCGTCGACGCACTGCCTAGCTCGCTGCGCAACCGATCGAGTCCCTGCCCAGTCTCGACCGAGACAAACAACACCGGCACATCGATCCTGTGATAGGCGGCGAAGTCCTCCTCGACATCGGCCAGATACTCATCCGGGATCAGGTCCATCTTGTTCACCACGATAAAGGGGCGCAGGTCTCCCTTGTCGGCCGCAATCAGGTAGCGATCGATGAGCCGCTTACGGTAGGCCGGCTGGGCGGCGGCAACGACAATGGCGAGCTGATCGACGTTGGCCACCAACACCTGTTCGCGCCGTGCCCTGCCCGGCAGTTTCCGCGAGAGCAGCGTCTGCCGCGCTTCGACCTTGACGATCGTACCGGCGGCGTCACCCTGCGGCGTTAGATGGTCGTCAGGCAGGATCCAAACGCGATCGCCCACGGCAACGATCGTACTTGTATGTGGGCAATCAACGGTGCCACCGACCGTTGCCACGACGTATCCGGCGTCGGCATCGCGGCGGCAGATCCAAGACGGGCCAACGGCCGTCAGGACCGTCGCCAGAACAGCCCGTGGGTCCAGCGGCTGCCCCTCCTTGATGATCGTGCGCGTGCGCCCCCCAAGCTTCTGCCCACGGCGTTCCCTCGCCGGAGGGATCATCCCCGTTTCGGGATCAGTCTCATGGTGGCTGCCTCGCCCCCTTTTCATCGTCATAATGTGGAAATTTCTTGACAGTGGGACCACAAACTTCGTACTTTGAGGGCAGTTTACAACTAAAAGCAGGTTTCTGTTGAACTTTCGGTGGATACTCCGAGAACGCATCGATGAAGAAGCTGTCCAACACATAATCAACACGCTGGGAATCCCAGCAGCCATCGCCCGGGTACTGGTCGGACGCGGCATAGCCACGACCGAAGCGGTGCAACAGTTTTTCGAGCCCTCGCTTGATGCCCTCAACTCACCATGGTTGATGGCAGACATGCAGGTTGCAGTCGATCGAGTCGAGCGCGCCATCGCTGATGGCGAGCAGATCTGGATCCACGGTGATTATGATGTTGACGGCACGTCGAGCACTGCCATGATGCTCCACTTCTTACGAGAAGTGGGTGCACGCGTTCAATATTTCATTCCCGACCGCACGGTTGGCTTTGGGTTCACGCGCACCAGCGTCGACAAAGCCATAGCAGCCGGTACCAAGGTCATTATCACGGTCGATATCGGCATTACCGCCATAGACGCCATCGCCTATGCCAAAGAATTCGGCATTGACGTGATTGTTTGCGACCATCACGAAACGGCCGAAGAGCTGCCCCCGGCGCACGCCATTCTTGATCCGATCCGCCCCGGCTGCGAGTATCCATTCAAGTCGCTTGCTGGCTGTGGTGTTGCGTTCAAGCTTGTTCAGGGCGTGTGCGATCGACTTGGCAGGCACGAACTGGCCCACCAGTACATGGACTTCGTGGCCATCGCCTCGGCCGCCGACATCGTGCCGCTGGTTGGCGAGAATCGCATCCTGTCGCATGTAGGCCTCGAACAGCTGAATTCCAATCCCCGACCGGGTCTGAAGGGTCTGATCGATTGTGCAGGTCTGACGCTCGGGAGCATCAACAACTCCAGCATCGTCTTCGGTCTTGCACCGCGCATCAATGCAGCCGGTCGTTTGGGCGACCCCGCCCGTGCCGTCGAGATGATGATCCAGGCGGACGAGCTGATGTCGTTCCGCATCGCTCAGGAACTTGAACAGGATAACCGTCGCCGACGCGCCATCGACGAAGAAACCTTCGAAGAAGCAGCGACCCATGCAGAACGCCTCATCCAGTTGTCGCACCCCCACTCGCTTGTCCTGCACGGCGATTCTTGGCATGCCGGCGTCATCGGTATCGTAGCATCTCGCCTTGTAGAACGGTTCCACCTGCCCACCATCATGCTTACGACGATTGACGGCGTGGCCAAAGGATCCGCTCGGTCCATCAAGGATTTCGATATCCACGCAGCACTTCGCACATGCGAAGACCTGCTGATCGAGTACGGCGGACACAAGCACGCCGCAGGCCTCTCGCTCGAAGTCGATCGAGTGCCGGAACTGGCCGCCCGCTTTGATGTCATCGCCCGCCAGCAGCTGACGACGGAAATGCTGACACCTGAGATCGACATTGACGCAGAGTTATCGCTGAACGAGTTAACTCCCAATTTCTTCAAGCTGTTGGCTAGATTCGCCCCTTACGGCTACGGAAATCACCGCCCCGTCTTTTTCTCAAGGGGCGTCGTGTCTGCCAATGGTGTGAAGATCGTAGGCAATAACCATTTGAAATTCCGAGCTATACAGAAGAATTTCGCCATCGATGCCATTGGGTTCAACCTCGGCCACAAGATATCACTTTGCACGAACGGCAAGCCGTTCAGCGTGGTGTATACGCTTGAAGAGAATCTGTTCAACGGATTGACAACGCCGCAGTTACGGATCAAGGACGTACGGCCCGACGACGCTATTGAATGACGCTCGAGAAGGCGTACCCCCATGGAACCGGCACTTATCGATGTATCGGGCCACCTGAGGTCCGGTGATACGGGCGAAACGTATTCGTGCACCACGGCCGATGGATCCGTCCGGCTGACGGTCGCTCGCGAATGGCAACAGGACTGCCGCTCTGCGGCAGAGCACGGCATGGCCGTGTGGATCGGAGGCGCCAGCAACAGCCCGGACGGCTCAATTGCCGTCCTGCCCACATCGCTGGTCGTGCTGGATCCCGTTTCGCTCTATGATGTTACCGAGGTATCGTCACTCATCGACGACGTCGGCCTGGTTCCTGCCATCGCCCTCATTCGACGCTTGACTCCTCCAGCGTTTTCCACCGCGGCAGCCCGTGGTAAACTCATCAACACGATGCTGGACATCCTGGTGGCAGAGCCGGGCATTGCCGATGCCGAGCTGCTGCGGCAGGCAGAACGACAGCATCCTTTGATGTTGGCTCAGCTCGAGGAACGCAATGAGTACAGCGCGGTCATTGCCTCAGCTAAAACATTTATCCCGTTGCTAAAACGAGGGCTTGCAGAGTTACCCACAGGAACCTATGCCGTTGAACCAACCTTCGCATCGCCGCAGCTTGGACTGATCGGCCGGATCGACCTGCTCATCCGCGATGCGGGGAACGACGCGTCTATCACGGTGGTTGAGCTCAAGGCCGGCAGCGCACCGTCCTCTGGTACACCTCGAAGTTCGCATCAGGCGCAGGTGGTCGCATACGACATGCTGTTGGATCAGGTTGAGCCTGCCCGGGCCGGTGCGTCGTTTGTGTGGTATCCTGCGGCTACGACGTCACAGTTACGACCGGTGTCGACGGCCCCCGTTGACCGGCAGATGGTGATCCGGGCAAGAAATCAGCTTGTACGGCTCGAGCACATGATCTCGGAACGACATACGGAACTGCTCACCGGTATCGCCAACGAAGATGGGGCGATGCTTCCGCGGTTCATGCACGACGATTTCCGGAACCTGAAAGCCGATCTTGAGGCACTTGGGCTGGCCGAGCGAACCTATCTCCGGGCGTGGATGTCGTTCATCGCCCGGGAGCAACAGCAGCAGCGCCAGGAAGTGGCAACGCCGATGTGGAGCAACAGTCTCGTCGAGCGACAGACACGGCCTTCGGCCGTGACCGACCTAAGGGTACAACCCGACCAGGTCGACCGCGAGCGAGGCTACATCGGGTTTGAACGCCTTCGGCCGAACGACGACTGCTCGCTGCGCAAGGGCGACATTGTGATCGCCTACCCCATCGACACAGCCGATGCCGCACAGCCGTGGCGGCGTCAGCTGCTCAAGGCCACCGTTCGCAGCATTCAGCACGATTCGCTCGAGATCTCTCTGCGGAACAAGCACACGTCAATCGACACAATCCTTACCTCTGTTGCCGCCTCGACCCGCTGGATCGTCGAGGCCGATGCCACCGAAGGAAGCTTGCGCGACCTGTATGGCAACCTTGGAATGTGGCTGCGGAGCGATCCGGCAATGCGCCAGCTCCTGATGGGCGGCCGTCGCCCCTGGATCGGACCTCCGAAGGACGTCAGCGATGCATCGCTGCGGGCGTCGCAACGTGATGTCGTTAGCCGAGCCCTTGGTACGCAGGACTGGTTCCTGATCCAGGGTCCGCCCGGTACCGGTAAAACGTCGGCCGTCATTCGTGCTCTGACTGCCGCGCTGCGTACCAATCCCGACGAACGGGTGTTGTTGCTTGCCTATACGAACCGTGCGGCCGACGAGATCTGCACCGTGATCGAAGCGCAGCACGGCGCTGAGGCCTACATCCGCATCGGATCGAAAGAGGCCATCGGAAATCGTCGTTCGGTACACGCCTTGGGCGCGGCGATGGAGGCGCGTGCGCTGCGCGACCTGATCGCCTCGACGCGATGCGTTGTTGCCACCATTGCGGCCATGACGCGCAACATCGACGTATTTGCACACGGTGGCTTCAGTACGACCATCGTTGACGAGGCCTCGCAGGTGGTCGATCCACAGATCATTGGCCTGCTGGCCCGCAGCGGACGGTTCATCCTTGTTGGCGACGAGTGCCAACTGCCGGCCGTCATCATGCAGCCTGCCGACCGCCTGACGGTGGCCAGCAACCACCTCACGCCCGTGTGCATGCACAGCCTTGGCACCTCGTACTTCGCCCGCTTGGTCGACTGTGCCGTCACCCACGGATGGGAGAATGCCATCGGACGTCTTACCGAGCAGGGCCGCATGCATACGCGGATCGGTTCCGTTGCCAGCAACCTATGGTATGGCGGCTCGCTCACGACCATGCTGCCGTGGCAGGAATCGACCGAACCTTGGTTGACCTCTGATGATGCCGAGCTCAACACGATCGTACGGGAGCGCATCGTGGCCATGCACGTGCCCGCCTCTGCACCGGCCGAGCGCAGCGAGGCCCGCCTTGCCGCCGCCATGGCAATGAAGATGTATACCGAGTCACGAGCCGCCGGCATCGACGCATCCGTGGGCATCATCACGCCGTTCCGCACCCAGATCAACGCCATCCGCGCTGCCCTGGATCCGGCCCTTCGGGATTATATCACGGTCGACACGGTCGAGCGCTACCAAGGCAGCGAGCGCGATGTCATCATCTACTCGACGGCCGTGACGTCTGCCACCGAAGTCGACGCGCTGACGTCAGAAGCTAC
The DNA here is from genome assembly GCA_018882585.1 of Candidatus Kapaibacterium sp. GTDB lineage: Bacteria > Bacteroidota > Ignavibacteria > Kapaibacteriales > Kapaibacteriaceae > ZLKRG46. The sequence continues at coordinate 15,268 of VFFB01000021.1, read as the reverse complement.
CACGGTGTACGGGACCATCGACCGAAAGTTGAATGTGGCTGTCACCCGGGCCAAACACCAGTTCATCCTGATCGGTGATACAGACATCCTGAAAGCCTCGCGGCATTACGAAAGGCTGCTGGAGCATTGCACGCCGATTTCGACGTCGAACCTCGTACTTTGAACACCATGCGCATCCTTGGTATCGATCCCGGAAGTGTGGTGTGTGGGTACGGCGTTATCGACGTCAATGGCGGCAAGCTCACGCTGGTTGAATACGGCGTTGTTGCCGTCAAACGCCGAACAACATCATTCCCGCAGCGTCTTGCCGAGATTCATCAGCGGCTGCAGGCCGTGATTGCGCGCACGTCGCCCGACGAGTGTGCACTCGAGCGCGTGTTCCATGCCAAGAACGTCGTCAGCATCGTCCAACTTGCTCACGCCCGGGGTGTAAGCATGCTGGCCTGCGCTCAAGCAGGCATCGACCCGGTCGAGTATACGCCCATGCAGGTCAAGCGCAGCGTCACCGGCCGCGGTAACAGCAGCAAGGAACAAGTGCAGTTCATGGTGCGCAGCATCCTGGAGATCAGCGAGACACCGGACTTCTTTGATGCGACGGACGCACTGGCCGTTGCCATTTGTCATGCCGTAAACGGTGGCCCGCCGCCCCCTGTCAACGCCCACCGTAAATCTGGTGGTTCGCGAAGTGCATGGAAGGACTTTGTTGACAAGAACGCGCACCGCGTGAAGTGACCTGCGGAACGCAGCCGTCGAAATCGACGTTTCTGCGGTCCCCGCTTGCGGTAATTGTTTGGTATTTTTGCGCGCCCTCTTTCAACAAACTCCTACACACCATGGCAATTCGCATCGCAATCAATGGCTTCGGCCGTATCGGCCGTCTCGTGCTTCGTGCCATCAAGCAACGCGGTCTCGACATCGACGTCGTTGGCATCAATGACCTGACGGATGCCGGCACGCTTGCTCATCTTCTGAAGTACGACTCGGCGCACGGACGCTTCTCCGGAAGTGTATCGGTCGACGGATCAGACATTGTTGTCAACGGCGACCGTATTGCGATCACTGCCGAGAAGAGCATTGCGAACCTGCCGTGGGCAGACCTGGATCTTGTGATCGAATCGACGGGCAAGTTCACGGCCAAGGCCGACCTTGAGCAGCACACGAAACACGCAAAGAAGGTCATCCTGACCGCTCCGGCCAAGGACACGCTTGATGCCACGGTCGTGCTTGGCGTGAATGATTCCGTTCTGACAGGTTCCGAGATCACCCTCTCCAACGCCTCGTGCACCACGAACTGTCTTGCACCGATGGTAAAGGTGTTGCATGAAACGTTTGGCATCGAATCCGGTTATATGACCACCGTGCACGCCTATACCAACGATCAGAATATCCTTGATCTACCGCACAAGGACCTGCGTCGCGCCCGCGCCGCCGGCGTCAACATCATTCCTACGACGACGGGTGCAGCCAAGGCTGTGAGCGAAGTAATCCCGGCAATGAAGGGACGTCTTGACGGTCTTGCCTTCCGCGTACCCGTGCCTGACGGATCGGTCACGGACTTCACGGCCGTACTCGCAAAGCCGGCAACGAAGGACGAGATCAACGCTGCCTTCCGTGCTGCCGCCGATGGCCCCCTGAAGGGGATCCTGGAGTTTTCCGTCGAACCGCTGGTCTCGACCGACATCGTCGGCAATCCACACTCCTGCATCTTCGATTCGCTCTCCACGATGGCACAAGGCAACGTGGTCAAGGTGGTTGGTTGGTATGATAACGAGTGGGGATATTCCAACCGCATCGTCGATCTGATCGGCAAGGTCACGTCGTGATCCGCTCGATACGAGATATCGACGTCAAGGGAAAGCGTGTACTTACACGGGTCGACTTCAACGTCCCACAGGACGAAGCCGGAGTGATCATCGACGATACACGCATCACGGAATCGCTGCCTACCATCCGGACCATCCTTGACGGCGGTGGCATCCCCATCCTGATGTCGCACCTTGGCAGACCCAAGGGAACCCGCAAGGTGAAGTACTCGCTTCGCCCAGTGGCTGCTCACCTTGCAGGTCAACTTCCGAATGTGCCCGTGCACTTTGCCGATGACTGCATCGGCCCGATCGCGCACACGGTGATCGAAGAAGCACGACCGGGAAGCATCGTCGTTCTCGAGAACCTTCGATTTTATGCCGAGGAAGAGGCAAACAATGCCGCGTTCTGCCGGCAGCTTGCTGTCCTTGGCGACGTCTATTGCAACGATGCCTTTGGAACAGCTCATCGCGCTCATGCCAGCACGGCGGGCATTGCACATCTCTTTGCAGAGCGCTGTGCCGGTATCCTGCTCATGAAGGAGCTCGACTACCTTGGCTCAGCGCTTGCCAATCCGAAACATCCGTTCGTTGCCATCATCGGTGGCTCGAAGATATCGGGCAAGATCGACGTCATCCGCTCCTTGATGGCCTCGTGCGAGACCATCCTGATCGGTGGCGGCATGATGTTCACCTTCTTGAAGGCGCAGGGCATGGATGTGGGCGACTCGCTTGTCGAGCCCGACAAGATCGAGCTGGCCGGACAACTGCTCGAAGAAGCCGAGGCACGCAACGTCCGTCTTCTGATTCCCGACGATACCGTTGTCGCTACGGCATTCAACAACGATGCCCAACGAAAGACGGTGCATGTGTCCGACATCCGCTCGGGATGGATGGGACTTGATATCGGGCCGAAAACCATCAAGACGTTCGACGACGTCATCCGCTCTGCAGGTACCGTCCTTTGGAACGGTCCCATGGGTGTGTTCGAGATGCCGAATTTCGCTGCCGGCACAAAGGCCATCGCCGATTCCATGGCAGCAGCAACTGCCGGCGGTGCCGTCACGATCGTTGGCGGTGGCGACTCTGCGGCTGCCATCGCCGAATTCGGCCACAAGCACCATGTCACGCACGTGAGCACCGGCGGTGGTGCCTCGCTCGAATTCCTCGAGGGCCGGGTTCTGCCCGGTGTCGCGGCCCTGGACATTCCATAATGTTCGCGCGAGCTGCACGTCATCTCGCCACATGAATTCACTGTTTGCTTCAGGTCGCGGCTCATCCATGTTCCCTCCCGTCATACGGTTTCTCCTAATCTCGAACGTCGGCATCTGGCTTGTCCAGACGCTCTTCCTTTCCAACCGATTGTTTGCCGGCGCACCGGTCGACGATATCGTGATGAGCCTGTTTGCCCTGCAACCGCTCGAAAGCGGCTCGTTCTGGCCATGGCAGCTCCTGACCTATCAGTTCATGCACGACACGTCGGGCTTCATGCACATCTTCTTCAACATGTTTGCGTTGTGGATGTTCGGCATGGAACTCGAGCAGGTGTGGGGGGCACGGCGATTCCTGACGTACTACCTTGTCAGTGGCGCCGTGGCCGGTATTGCCCAGCTCGTGATCGACCCGCTCACGGGCGGTGGCTTTGCTCCGACGGTTGGCGCCTCCGGCGCCGTCTTTGGCGTGCTGATCGGCTTTGGCATGACGTTCCCCGATCGACCGGTGTTGATGTTTCCGATCTTCTTTCCGGTACCGGCACGCATCTTCGTGTTGATCTACGCCGGCATGCAGCTTGTGTCGGGTCTGCTCGGTCAGAGCTCGAACGATCCCGTGCGCGTCGCCCACTTCGCCCATCTTGGCGGCATGGTGGCAGGCTACCTGCTGATCAAGTTCGGTCAGCCTTTGTTTGATGCCGTTGACCGCTTCGGCGGATCAAGACGACGGCGCGCAGCACCGACCATGGCGCGGTCGTATGACGCCGAGTACCGCGATGTACCTGTCTATACCATCAGCGAGCCCGAACCTGTCGTGACGGCACCACGGAGCGTCACGCCGACGCGCTTTGTTGTCGATGGCGAGCCGATCACGCAGGAGATGATCGACGATATCCTGGATAAGATCACCATCGGCGGTTATCACAACCTGGCTGCCCGCGAAAAACGCATTCTGGACGAAGTCAGCCGACAGTTGTAAAGGATCCTCTCCATGCAGACATCCCGGCCTGCGTCACTCCGACGCCCGACCGTGCAAGTTGCCATCGGCGACGTGATGATGGGATCGGATCATCCGATCCGCGTCCAGTCGATGACGACGACCAACACCATGGACACGCTGGGTACGATCGAGCAGTCGATCCGCATGATCGACGCGGGCTGCGAACTCGTGCGCATCACGGCGCCGTCTATCCGCGAAGCGAAGAACCTCGAGGCCATCCGCGCGGGACTGCGCGAACGCGGATACACGACGCCCCTTGTTGCCGACATCCACTATACGCCGAATGCAGCCGAGATCGCGGCGCGCCTGGTAGAGAAGGTGCGCATCAATCCGGGCAACTATGTCGACAAGAAGCAGTTTGCAGTGATCGATTACACGGATGCCGAGTACGCGGCCGAGCTTGACCGCATCCGCGAGCGATTCACGCCGCTGGTGCGCATCTGCAAAGAGTACGGCACGGCCATGCGCATCGGTACCAATCACGGATCACTGTCGGACCGTATCGTCAATCGTTACGGCGACAACCCGGTTGGCATGGTCGAAAGCGCTCTGGAATTCCTGCGCATCGCCGAGGACGAGAGCTATCACAACATCGTCCTGTCGATGAAGTCCAGCAACCCGATCGTCATGATCGAAGCCTACCGGTTGCTGGTACGTCGCCTGAACGAAGAAGGTCTGCAACCCTATCCCCTGCACCTTGGCGTGACCGAAGCAGGCGACGGCGAAGATGGGCGTGTCAAGAGCGCCATAGGCATCGGCACGCTCCTCGAAGACGGTCTTGGCGATACCATCCGCGTGTCGCTGACCGAGGAACCCGAGGCCGAGATTCCCGTTGCAATGGCGCTGGCTTCGCGCTACGATGTGTTGGTGGGTGGACACTATGCGGCGGCCACCGGCAACGAACCTATCAGCCTGCATTATCATCGTAGCCGCTCGCGGGCTGTGTCGGTGATCGGCGGCGACCATGTGCCGCGTGTGATTGCAGATCTGCGCAACGTCGAGGTCTCATCCGAACACGACCTTGCCGGTATTGGCCATCACTATGCCGAGGTCACCGACAAGTGGACCATGACGGATCAGGCCGCGGAGTTTGTCCTGATGGGCCGTCGACTGCTGCCCTTCATGCCTCCGACAGGTATTCGTCAGCTTGTCGATGCCGATTTCTGGGCGACCTGCTCCGATAAACTCTACACCGTTCCCGTATGGACGGTGTCAGAGTATCGCGCTGCATCGGATCGACATCGCGTGCTGAACATCGTGGCGTGTTCGGTCGACGAGCTTACCGCAGACGTGTGCTCGGAGCTTGCATCCATGCCAACCACGGTTCTCATGGTACATGGGCGTGGCGACAGGACGTATCGCACCTATCGCGATCTGTTCCGCATGATGGAGTCGCATGGACATCACGTTCCCGTGATCCTGCACGGGATGTATCAAACGTCCGACCTGGACGACATACTCATGTCTGCCTGTACGGACGTAGGCTCGATGCTTGCCGATGGTCATGCCGATGGTCTATGCCTGTCGATAACGGCTGCCGGCATCAACACACAGGAGCTGCTGGCCTTTGCAACCAGACTGTCGTTCGGCCTGCTGCAGGCCACGCGACTGCGCATGACCAAGACGGAATACATCAGCTGTCCGTCGTGCGGCCGCACCCTGTTCGACCTTCAAGAGACCACGGCACTGATCCGTTCGCAGACAGACCACCTGAAGGGCGTCAAGATCGGCATCATGGGCTGCATCGTGAACGGTCCGGGCGAAATGGCCGATGCCGACTATGGCTACGTCGGTTCAGGGCCCGACCGAATCACGCTCTATCGAGGACAGGACATCGTGAAGCGCAACGTGCCAACAGCCGGTGCCGTGAACGAGCTCATCGACATCATCCGGGGCGACGGCCGTTGGGTGGAACGCTCGTCCTAAGCAACGATTCCGGGCAAAAAAAAAACCCGGAAGACTTGCATCCTCCAGGAGAGAGCATCTGACGCGTTACTCAGGGGAGAGAGGAACGCTCAACTCGTTGCAAACCTACGCAATGTGCCCGTCACGGCAAAGTCTAATGTGGGCCTTCAAATGAAAATGTCCGCCATTCGCAAAGCAAACAGCGGACATTCGTAGAGGCTTTTGTATCTCGGTTATCAGGCAGCTGCCGACTTCGAAGCACGTCCTGCGGACACCGACACGAGCAATGCATCCTGACGATCCAGAATCTGGATGCCGGGAATATTCAGGTCGCGGATGTGGAACGACTGGCCGACCGTAAGCGGCGTAACGTCAACGTCGATGTGCTCGGGCATTTCGTGCGGATCAACCCGCACGTGCAACTTGTGCATGAAGATCTCCAGCACGCCACCGGTGCGGACGCCTTCGGCGGTACCGACGATGTGAACGGGGATCTCGACGTTCACCTTCTCGCCGGCAACCACACGCAGGAAGTCCACGTGCAGCACAGCGTCCGTGATCGGGTCGAACGTCACATCCTTCAGGATGCAGTCCATCGAGGCACCGTCAACCTCAAGCCGGATCATCTTTGCCTCGGCCGTGTAGACGACCGGACGAAGCGTGAGGGCAGGGACCGTGAAGTGGACGGGATCCACGTTCTTCGCATACGCAACACCGGGAATAGAACCGGCACGGCGGGCGGACTTGGCCTCTTTGCGGCCCGGCTGACGCTTCGATGCGTTGATGACAAGTGTGCTCATCGTTCTGACTTTCTGGAGAGGTTATGCCGTAATGTCAAAAAGAGAAGAGATCGACTCGTTCTCATGATTCCTCAGAATGGCCTCTGCGAACAGGTCCGCAACCGATATCACCTCGATCTTCGGATGCGTCTGCCGCAGCGGAATGGTATCTGCCACAAACAGCTTCGTCAGGGCTCCACTTGCGGCAATCTTCTCGACTGCCGCTCCCGAAAAAACGGGATGCGTGATCACACCAACGATCTGGGCTGCACCTTTGCTCTGCAGGGCCTCGGCACACTGCACAAACGTGCTCCCAGTGTCAATCAGATCATCCACCATCACGACGTTCTTTCCCTCAACATCGCCGATGATGTTCATCACTTCGGCCACGTTGTGCTTCGGACGCCGCTTGTCAACCACCACCAGGTCTGCATCGCCAAGCAGCTTTGCATAGGCCCGGGCCGTCTTCACACCACCTACATCCGGAGATGCAACGGCGATATTGTCCAGACCCAGTCGCTTCAATTCGGGGATGAATACCGACGAAGCATAGAGGTGATCGACCGGAATGTCAAAAAAGCCCTGCAACTGTGGTGTGTGCAAATCCATGGTGATCACCCGGTTCGCACCTGCCACCGTCAGCAGGTTGGCAACAAGTTTAGCTGTAATGGCAACACGAGGCTGATCCTTCCGGTCCTGACGCGCATATCCGAAGTATGGCATCACTGCCGTGATGCGCCTTGCAGATGCCCGCTTGGCCGCATCAATCAGCATCAGCAGCTCCATCAAGTTTTCGGAGGGGGCAGTGGACGACTGTATGATGTACAGGTCGACACCGCGAACGTTCTCTTCGAACTTGACCCAGATCTCGCCGTCAGAAAAGTTGCGAATCGCAACATTGGCAAGCGTCCGATGCGCTGACCTCGCGATTCTGTCCGCGATCTCGGGGTTCGACCTGCCGGTAACGATCTTGATCTCGGCGTTCACGCGATTCTCGCATTGTCATGCAACTTGCTGGGGCGGCAGGATTCGAACCTACGCATGGCGGAACCAAAACCCGCTGCCTTACCGCTTGGCGACGCCCCAGTTTTCAGAGCCACAAATATAGGGGACAACGCTGTATAAATCCAAACATGGATTGGGCATTCCCCTGCTGCTGCTTCATCGGCATATCATACGACATTCCGACGGTGGTCATCATGGTTACCATAGCACCGATAAGGGTGCCAACAACATGTTCGAAAACAGCAACGGCGACCCGCCGGGTCGCCGTTGTACGATGTTCGTTACGAGCTTGTTCTTAGCGCGTATCCTGCGCCACGAAGGGCAGCAGCGCCAGGTGACGGGCATACTTGATGGCCGAGCACAGGCGACGCTGTTGCAGGGCAGTAACGCCCGTGATGCGACGCGGCAGGATCTTGCCTTGGTCATTGGTGAAGCGACCAAGGAACTTCGGATCAAGATAGTCGATCATACGCGACTTCTTGAGCGGATTGGTGCGCTTCTTGGGCTGGTTACGCTTTTGCCGGAACGGCGAGTTGATCGTATTCGGGTTGGGGTTGTTCCCCGTTGGTGCTGCCATGATGCTTCTCCTTCGTTGCTTACTTGGTCGTCTTCGCGTCCTTCATGGCACGCGTCTTCTCGAAGCGCTTGTTGAAGCGCTCAACACGGCCGGCCGTGTCAACAAGAAGATTCTTGCCCGTGTAGAACGGATGCGATTTGGAGTCGATTTCAAGAACCATGCGGTCGCCCTTGTAGCACGAACGTGTCTGGAACGTCGAGCCGTCGGTCATGACCACGTCGATGGTCTTGTATGCGGGATGAATACCCTTCTTCATGCTTACCTCGAGATGTCGATTTTGTCAACCTGGCCGATCTCGTCCACCTTGACGAAGCGCTCCATGTACTTGATGGTGCCCTTGTCGGAACGGAACGCCTTGATAACCTTGACGTTCAGCCGCGTGTCGCCGGCCTTTTTCTTGGTCTTGTCACCGAATGTTTGCTGCTTTGCCATGACGGCCTCGTAGTATCGGACGTTGTCGTTGGAAGCCACAAACTTACGGCAACAGTTGATACTGTGCAAGTGGCGAGTGCTGGCTAATTTGCGGACATGATGGTGTTGAAGTTTGGCGGTGCCGTGCTTGGATCGGCCGATGGCCTGCGTCGGATGGTCGAGCTCGTGCGTGCGCACGGCCAGGGGCCGTGCGTCATCGTCGTATCGGCCATGGCGTCGGCAACGCGTGATCTTGAGTACATCGGCGCTCTTGCCGTGCGTGGCGACAGGGCCGCGGCAACGGCGGCGGCCGACGAGCTTGTAGGCAGACATCGTGCGCTGGTGACCGAGATGTTACCGCAGGATGCGGCAGCCGGTGGGCTGCACGGCCTGCTGGACGCAGTGCGCGCGGAACTGGATGCGTTGATCGAGGGAATAGCCATTACCGGACAGTTGACGCCACGTACACTCGACACCGTCCTTTCCGTAGGCGAACTGCTGTCACTGCACATCGTCCGCCACACCCTGGCGGCCGCCGGTTGTACTGCCTGCAGCGTGGACGCACGACGTATCGTGGTGACCGACGAGGTGCACGGGCAGGCGACACCTTTGGTGGAACAGACGTCGATGCGCGTCGAGCATGACCTTCGCCCCCTGCTTGCCTCGCATGACTGTGTGGTGGTGCAGGGTTTTGTGGGACGTTCAGAGCAGGGCGCAACAACTACGATGGGCAAGGAGTCGTCGAACCTGACCGCTGTGTTGCTGGCGTCGGTGCTGAACGTGCCGGACGTGGTGATCTACACGGATGTTGCCGGTGTGCGCAGCGGCGATCCTGCCGAATGTGGTACGACGCTCCCCCGCCCCTCCATGTCGTACGCCGAGGCTCGACATGCTGCCGTCAACGGCGTCAAGATCCTCTACCCTACGATGATCGACCCGGCAGAACGTGCCAGCGTGACCGTGACCATTGCCAGCATCCATGGCGGCGCGGAAACGCGGATCGGTCCAGATGGCGGCCCTTGCGGACCGATCGTGATCACACGACGTGTGGATGACACGAACACGACCATCACATGCGTCTTTGCAGCCGGTCCGGCTTGGCTCGAGGCTGTCCGAGCCGTCACGAACACATCGTCGCCATCCTGGTTCGACATGACGTGGTCGCACGCAGACAGTACAGGCACGCTGACCGTTTCTTCCGATCTTGCACCTACTGCCGTTCTCACCCTTCACGATTGCATGACGAGCAATGAAACCCGTTCATGAAAAACTGCCCAAGGACTCGTTCGAACCCGGACGGGCCTACACGGTGTCAATGCAAGGCACAAGCCTGTATGTTGCCGAGGTGATCAAGTTCCACGGAGGGTGCTGGGCAACCGTCCGTGTGCAGCAACCGCTGCACGAGGCCTATGCGGCTGAGTATGCCCCGGGCACAGAGTTCGATATCAAGGTAGCGAACTACGAATTCGAGTAACGGCGTTACTCGTCGGCAGCCTTTTTCTGCGCTTCTTCGAGCGTGTACTTCTTGATCAGGTCCATGGCGCGCTGTTCAAGGATGCCATTTGACGTCCAGAAGTGCACGGCGTTGGTAATGAACTCCTCGAAGCCTGAGAGTTCGGCTTTCAGGACGACCTTCGTCTTGCCACGCTCTTCTTCACGTACGTTGATCTTGAACTGGATCCGGCCCGAGATCCAGATGCCCTGCCGTATGCGCGGCAGCTTTCCATACTGTTCCATGACCTTGGCCGTGCTGTCTTCGCCCGTCTTCAGGATGCAGTAGTCGGACACATATAAACCTTTGTAGAATCCGTCCACTTCGGCCGGCTCGATGACCTTTTCCTGCTGCGGCTTTTCGCAGCGGAATTCAGTCATTACGCGTTTCACGGCTTCCCAGGCGGCGCCAAAAGATCCGTCGACAGTTTCGGTAAGGACGATCTGCTGCTGGGAATCCTGCGCAAAGGCAGCGTTCGAAGATGCAGCCAGCACCATCAAGACAGTGATGGCAACAAGGCGGAGGGACATCGGCGTCGTCATGGTAAGTATGCCAGAAGTGGTCAGTTGTTGGACGGTGTTCGAGCGGCATCGCCGGCAAGACGTACGCTGACGACCTTTGATACTGCCGGTTCTTCCATGGTAACGCCGTAGAGCGTATCAGCCGCCTCCATGGTCTTTTTATTGTGCGTGATCATCAGGAACTGCGTGTTCTCTGCAAACTTTCTGATGATCTTCAGATAGCGGTCAATGTTCGCATCATCGAGTGGAGCATCAACCTCGTCAAGGATACAGAAGGGGCTGGGCTTTACCAAGTAAATGGCGAACAGCAAGGCGATGGCGGTGAGGGTCTTCTCGCCACCGGAAAGCATTTCGATGTTGTGCGGCCGCTTGCCACGGGGCTTGGCAACGATCTCGATCTTGCATTCCAGCGGGTCGCCGTCGTCGATCATCTGCAGATCCGCCTCGTCGTCCTCGGTGAACAACACCTTGAACAGATCGATGAAGTTCACACGGATGCGTTCAAACGTTCCTGCAAACTTTTCACGGGCCGTCTGGTTGATCTCGGCGATCGTTTCCTGCAAGGTCCGCTCGGAATTCGTCAGGTCCGTCAGCTGCTGATGCAGGAATGCCAGACGCTCGCTTTCGCGCTCATGTTCTTCAAGGGCAAGGAAGTTCACGTTGCCCATCGTGGTCAGCTTCCGGCGCAACTCCTGTACGTCGGTACGAACGGCGTCGGGCGTCAGTTCAGACTCCGGTACAGACGGTTCGTCGGGCACTGCGATAGCGAGTTCCTCGACGGCGCGACGCTGAAGTGCTTCGATGCGCAGGCGTATTTCGTTGAATCGCAGATCGGCATCGTGCATGCCTTCAAGTGCGGCATCGGTCACGCGGCGCTGTGCGCGTACAGCCTCGCCGGCATCGTGGAAGGCGGACTGTGCTTCGCGCACGCCAAGTTCGAGCGACTCGCGCGCAGCGCGCGCGTCGGCCAGCGCGGCCGACAAGCGGGCGACATCGGCCGTCAGGCGTTCCCGTTCGACGCCAAGGGCGTCGATCTGACGCGACAGCTCGTCGCGCTCACGCTCGCGTTGCTCGCGGCGCTGCTCGATGTCCATGCTCTGCGACGACAGCCGCTGAATGTCGGACTGCAGCGTCTGCTGCTCGCCAAGCAGACGAACAAGGTCGATCTCGGCAGCACGCGACGCGCCGGTATATTCGGCGTGGGTTGCTTCGGCCGACTCCAGACGCTGCTGCGCCGAGGCGACATCGGCGTCAAGTCGCACGATGCCCTCGGCAGCACTTGCCAGCTGCGCCTCGGCCTGCGTCACGCGATGCGTCATATCGGCAAGCTCTGCGGTGAACGTCGCTGCTTCGCTGTGCAGCACGTCTCGCTGTCCGTCGATGTCGTCGCGCCTTCCGCGCAGCGCATCAACGCGCTGCTGCCGGTCGTTGCGCAGCAGTGCAGCACGACGTACGTCGTCGGCAAGCCTGCGCAGGTCAATCGTCCCAAGTTCCTGCTTGATTTCACGAATGCGCGTTTCGATCGTCGAAAGACGCTGTTCCAGCTGCTCGACGTCGGCGGTCAGCCGGTCGATCCGCTCGCGACGTCCAACGCGCACGCCTTCCGTCTTCGACGCGGATCCGCCGCGAACGGCGCCGGCGCGGTGCACGATCTCGCCCGTGCGGGTAACGGCAGCATCGGCCGTGGTCTCGGCGACGGCCTTCCATGCCGATGCAAGATCATCGACGATGACGGTACGCCCAAGGATTCCCCGCACGGCGCCACGCAGCCCGTCGTCGGTACGCACAAGCTCGCTGGCCCACCCCTGCACACCGGCGATCGCCGGCAACGCCGGCGGTGCCTCCATTGCGGGGACGGCATCACGACAAAGGAATGTTGCCTTACCGACGTTGTTGGACGATAACGCGCGAATTGCCTGATCGGCTTCGGCACGATCGGCAACAACAAAGTACCGCGCAGCCTCGCCCAGGGCAGCTTCGATGGCAACGCGCAGATCCTCGTCGGTATTGATCACTTCGGCCAGGGTCACCTTCTCGCCCGAGGGCGTCCACTCCGGTGACGTCATCAGGAACTTGCTGCTTTCGGTGGTATCGACAAGGCCGATCAGGAATTCGAGCGAGGCACGGCTGTGGGCAACGGCCGATCGCACATCATCGCTTTCGGTTTGCAGCGATTCCTGCTCTGCGCGGAGCGTACGTTCGCGTTCCTCGCCGGCGTGCTGCCGCTGCTCGGCCTCGGCCAAGGCGGCATCCAGAGCGGGGAGCTCGGCCACTTCCCTGCCGATCTGTTCTTCGACTTGGCTGCGACGGTCCTCGGCCTGCGTCTGCTGCAGCGCATTCTCGCGCAGACGACGCTGCAGTGCCTCGATCTGGGCTCCGAGACGTTCGGCCTGCGCACGTTCCTCGGCAAGCGCCTGGCGCGCATGCGCAAGTGCTTCTCGACGTTCTGCCATTTCGGTGCGCGCCGTGTTCAGCACGGTCGAAGCCTCGGACAGCTTCTGTTTCTGACCTTCTGCGCTACTGCGTGCGCCGGCAATGTCAGTATCAAGCTGCTTCAGTCTGCCTTGCAGCGCTCCGAGCTCTTCCTCCATGGTCATACGCCGCGTTGCCGATTCGGTATGTTCGGCGTTCAGACGGTCGAGGGCACGACGGGCCGAGGCGATGCGTTCATCGGCAAGAGAGACCTGTTGCTGCATGTCGCCGGCCGCAGCACGCACATTCGATTCGTTGTCGAGTGCCGCCCGAAGTTCCTGTTCCTTGGCAAGATGTGCTTGCTCACACGCTGCTACGAGCACCTCTCCCTGTGCCAGCGCGTGTTCGGCAGCCTCGCGCGCAGCGCGGGCCTGCGCCACGGAAGCCTCCCACTGCTTCAGCATCAGGTATTCTTCGGCATATTCAAAGGCGAACAGCAACCGGTCGAGTTCGCGGAGTCGTGTTGATAACTCCTGGTGCTGCCGGGCCTTTTCGGCCTGACGTGCAAGGGAGTTGACCGTTTTTTGTACCTCGCGCACAATGTCCTGCACCCGGGCGATGTCGCGCTGCGCCGCTTCAAGCTTGCGGAATGCCTCTTTGCGGCGTGCTTTGTACTTGGTAACGCCTGCTGCTTCTTCGAACAGGTGACGCCGTTCGTCGGCCTTGTCACTCAGGATCGTCTCGATCATCTTCAGCTCGATCACGGAGTATGCATCGGCACCCATGCCGGTATCCATGAAGAGATCGATGATGTCGCGCAGGCGGCACTGCGTCTTGTTCAGCAGGTACTGACTCTCGCCGTTCCTGAACAGACGTCGCGTGATGACTACCTGTGAATATTCCGTCGGCAGGATCTGCTTGTTGTTCTCGATCGTAAGCGAGACTTCGGCCAGACCCAGGGGCTTACGCGTGCGCGAGCCATTGAAGATCACCTGCTCCATGGAGTCGGCACGCAGGGCCGACGTCTTCTGCTCGCCGAGTACCCAACGGATGGCATCGACGATGTTCGATTTGCCACAGCCGTTCGGTCCTACGATCGAGGTAACGCCATCGGTAAAGGTCAGCTCAGTCTTATGGGCAAACGACTTGAAGCCGACCATGTCTAGTCTGCTTAGATACATGCCGAAATTTGCATCAGGTTCGTGATTGGGTGGGGTCCTACTTATCCACAGCTCGAACGGCTACCAGTCTTTCTTTCGGTTCACCACCAGCATCGGAAACACGGCTGCCACGGTAGTGTACAGGGTCGTCGCAACACCATAGGTCAGAAAGAACATCGGAAAACTGATCTGCATTGGCTTGACGTAGAAGAAGAAGTACAGCAGGTTGTGCACGAGGCCACTTACGGCTGTGATGACGAGGAACTTATAGCTGCCGATGGTCTCCATGGAAAAACCCTCCTTCCAGAAGTAGCCGGCAACAAAAGCCGCCGCCGTCTTCGCCAGAGCATTGCTACCAAGAACATCGGCCGAGACCACATCAAACAGGATCCCGCAGGCGAATCCGGCAAACATGCCGACGAACTGTCCCTCGACAAGCGAGATCCACACAGTAAGGATCAGCAGCAGGTCGGGCGTGACGGAGCTGACGGCGACAAAGCGAAGGAAAACGACGTGCAGCACAGAAAGCACCATGGCAATGACGCCATAGGTAACGAACCGCAGGGCCGGATTCCTCTCGATCAACGAAGGGTCGAGGATAATGCTCATGATACCTCAGCTGTCCGCATTGCGTTGTCGTGTCCGCTGTTCAACTTCACGTTCCAGACGAATGCGCTCCTGGTCGGGTACATAGTCGATGATGTACACCTGCTCAAGCGTGGAGAAGTCCACCGCAGGCTCGACGACGATGCGTCGAAAGAGCGTCTGGTTCTCGTCTTCGACGCGGGTAACACGGCCGACAACAATGTTCGCCGGAAAGATATTCGAGTAGTTTGACGTCAGGACAACGTCGCCAACCTGCACGTCGAAGGACTTGGGAACGTTCTTGAGTGCAACGGTCGACTCGCCCTCCCACGAGACGATGCCATCAACCCGCGAGCGTTGTACCTTGGCCGCAACGCGCGTATCGCGGTTAAGCAGCAGCTGCACGAC
>VFFB01000020.1 GCA_018882585.1 Candidatus Kapaibacterium sp. | reverse complement strand
TGAGCATTCCGTGACGCACCTGTTGCACGAGGCGCTGCGCCGCGTCCTTGGCACACACGTCCAGCAGGCAGGCTCGCTCGTTGCGCCGGACTATCTGCGTTTTGACTTCTCGCACTTCGAGCGGTTGCGCGAGGATGAACTTGCCGCCCTCGAGGACATGGTCAACACCAAGATCTTCGAAGCCATCGACGTCAACATCGAAGACCTGCCGATCGAGAAAGCGCGTACCGTACCGAACGTTAAGATGTTCTTTGGCGACAAGTACGGCGACCGCGTCCGCGTTGTCACCATCGACCCCTCGTTCTCGGTCGAGTTCTGCGGCGGCACGCACGTCAGCAACACCAGCCAGATCGGCATGTTCAAGATCCTGAGCGAAAGCAGCGTTGCCAGTGGCGTGCGTCGTATCGAGGCCATCGCCGGACGCAGCATCCCGGCCTACGTCGGACGTTTGCTGGCGCAGGCCGACGAAGCCCGTGGCGAGCGCGAGGCAATGGCGGACAGAGTGCGGCAGCTGGAGAAGCAGATCGCCGCGCTCAAGACCGACGAACTTCGCAACGCCATTCCGTCCATCGTCGAGGCCGCCCACGTGGTCGACGGCGTCCGTGTTGCCACGGGAACCGTTGGCGTAGATGACATCGAACAGCTCAAGCAGCTTGGCGACGAGCTACGCTCCGCGCTCAAGACCGGCGGTATCGGATTGCTGGCATCAGTGGTCGACGACAAGGTACAGCTTGTGTGCGTCGTCACCGACGACCTGACGTCGCGCTACAAGGCCGGTGCACTCGTTGGTGCCGCTGCCAAGCGCGTCGGTGGCGGTGGCGGCGGAAAACCGCATCTTGCAACGGCCGGAGGCAAGGACGTGGCAGCGCTCGATGCGCTGCTTGCAGCGTTTCCCGGCATGATCAACAGCTAATCAACTTCTTCTAGGGACACCCCCAATGGCAAACAGCTACGAAGCGGTCGGAAAGATCTACCGCATTTACGACACCCAGCAGGTCAAGGACACCTTCCGCAAGCGTGAGTTTGTGCTGGAGATGCAGGATGGCAATTATCCCCAGCACATCAAGTTCCAGGTCACGCAGGACCGTTGCGACTTGCTTGACCGCTATCAGGTCGGCCAGGACGTGACCGTGTTTTTTAATCTGCGCGGACGTCCGTTCACCAACCGTGAAGGACAGGAAGTGTTCTTCACGAACCTCGAAGCATGGCGTCTGCAGTCTGGCACGTCGACGGCTGCCGCACCGCCGGCTCAGGACTACTCGCAGATCACGCCGCCACCGAGTTCGCCGTCGACCACGACCTTCGACGACGTGCCGTTCTGACGGACGCGACGTCGGATGCACCCACACTTCAGCGTGGGCTATGCGCTACCATCGCGGCGCAAACCGCAGCCCTATACCGGCATACGTCGAGGGCCGTGCATCAAGGAAGGACAGTTCGTCGAACACATGTTCGGCATGGGCGACAAGTTCTGCGCTTGCTGTACGGCCATTGACGCACAAGCTGATCTCAGCCCGCGCTTCGTGCGGAAGTGGAATATCTGCGGGCGCACCAAGACGTGCCGAAAACCACGGTGCGCTCACGTAGTATTGCGTCTGTATTCGAACGTTGGTCGAAAGGTACCACGCGGCAACGCCGCGTCCCCACACTGCCCCTTGCATATGCTTCCATGAACCGACGTCAACCGACTGTGCGGGACTGCGGTAATCAGCGGCAAGGACGAACCATTCCACACCGGTTTCGATACGCCACCTTCCACCGAACAGTTCGAAGGGGGCAGTGCCGGCACTCAGGGTTGGTCCGGACAGAATGATCGTGCGTTGCACACCTTGACCGGCGAAGCTTGGGTCAAGCTCTGAGGGGCCGTCCAGATTGTCGAGATCGTGCTTACAACGGTGCAACCACCCGATGCGGCCGGTCCACGTTGATGTGCCGACCACAACCTGTATGAATTCTTCCCAGCGCATGGTCCGGGGATTGAACGAGATATCGTTGAACGGATTGGCCGTCAGTTCCTGATGTGACGAGATCAGCGTGGTGATCTGTACCTCGTCGGTGCTGTCGGTGAAGCGATACGGTTCGACGGCAACGTGAGCACGGAACTGCCAAGCCTGCTCGTCGTATGTCGAACCGAATGTGCGGTCGACGTCGGCTCCGCCGTAGAGTGATGCCATGGGGCCGGCGAGCGTGTTCCCGTGGTCGAACGGCTGCCACCATGTTCGCGATGGGCGCACCTGTGCAGCGCTAGCGGCGGAAAGAATCGTGAAGGTCAGTATGCCGATGATTGCACGCATGCAAGGAAACTACCTGAAACCACGACAATATGCTATCTGCGCTCGCGTTTGAACATGTCGAAATCGCAGATTCTACAGTAGTTTACCACAACACCCGAAAGGCTGACCATGGACACAGTTCGCCGAATCGCCGCCGTCGTGATGCTCATATGCATCGCGCTGCCGCAACGCGCCTGCGAAAGTACCGGCAAGGTGACGGTCTATTATCCGCTGACGGATGTTACGGACGCGCTGTCGATCCTTGGTATTGTTGCCGTGTTCGCCATCCCGGTCATCCTTCTGGCGTTGCGCATCCGTCCGCCATATGACCAGTTGCTGGGGATCGGAGTCGCGATCATTGGTCTCTGGCACGAGGGCTACCAGGCATTGCAGATCTCGTCGTACGTCATGGTCGGCTGGTACCTCTATATTGCCGCGGCCCTGGCCTACATCGTAACGTCGATCATGGTGCTTTTGCGACGAAGGCACGACATCGATCCGCCTGGGAACATCCTACAGGAACGACCGTGAGATCATTTGTTTCATGCTGCATACTTGCCGTTTGGATGGCCTGCCCGATGATGGGCAAGGACTCGACGGCCATCAACATCGCAGTCACCACCGGATGGTCGGCATACGGTATCAGTGCCGATCCGGCGATGTCGAACCTCCAGTTCGGAGCTCGCTACTATGCCGGCTCGGGCAGCAGTCCGTCGTTGATTGGCGTGTTGCTGACGGTTGGCAACATTGGCGTTAACGAGGGGGCGGCCGTTGCGACGGCGCGCCTTCATGTTGCGCGAAGTACCGCAGCCGAGGAGTCGGACATGCTGTACTTGCCCATTGATCAGCAGACGGGATATCTGGACTACGTGCCGATGCGGTATCACCGAGATCTCCGGCAGTCGATGCTGCTGCTTGACCTGGGCTATGGCTATTCGACGCAACGGCTCGTGCTGTCGCCCAAGCTGCGGCTTGGATACGTTCTGGATGCAGAAACAAAGGAATCACTGGTGATTGAAGAGCCATCCGATGTGCGGTTTACGGAGACGAACAAGCCCGAGCCGGGTACCATCAGCGCGGACGGTCAGACACTCGTCATCCGGACGCTGCCACTAGAACAGCATCAGCGGTTTCGAATGGGGATTGGTGCATCGATCGGATATGCGCACGATCTTGGACCTGTTCGACTTGGGCTTGATACCCATGTGATATTCGACCTGCTTCAGGCGTACAAAACATATACGACCAAGACGACAGATGTCGGCCTGGTCCTCTACGTGGGATGGACCTTGCCGTGACGCATCGAGTGCGACCGGTGCTGTCCTGTGCCCTGATCGTCCTAACGATGATGGCGGCGCATCGAACGTCGATCGCCGGCGACCCAATGGAACCCGTTCGTCTGTGGATCGAGCCCGGCAGCGCTAGTGCGGCACCGGGATACTACGTCGACGAAATGCAGTTGGCCCCACGGCAGCTCACGCTTGGCGAGCGGCGGCGGTCTGGCGTAGCGGCGCAGACACGCATCATTGCGCGCTCCGATACCTCGGCCGTCATTGGGGTGACGGCCGTCGACGACAGCATCGTTACGGAGTACAGCTGCTTTGTCCGCCTTCACGAAGGCACGTGGAAACTTGCTGCCGTACGGACGATGCCATACCTGCAGGAAGTACGGGCACGTCGTGATGCCCTCCATGCCGCCGCCGAGCGAAGTCCAGAAGAGGATTCCGAGCTGGCTCGGCTCTCGCTCGTCGTTGGCTCGGATGATGACATCCGTGCCTATGTGCGTGCCAACAAAGACGCGCTGCAACGGATCGTCGACCTGTACCGAGCGCGAAAGGTCACGCAAGCGCTCAAGCTGGCAAAGACCATCTTCATCGTCGACATTGACGAGCCTGCCGATACAGCGTCATCGCGACTCGAGTTGATCCTTGGTGGTATGCACGACAGCGTGGTTGGCATCCTGTATGTTCCGCATCCGGAGGATGTTCCGGCCATGACCCCTTCCGACATGATCCTTGTCGAGGAGGTCGAGCCGACGTTCTACGTGTTCAGGACGATGTGAACAGTTCTGATGGCCGATCGTTCGTAGTTTGCGAGGTATGCAAGAACATATCCTGCTGATCGGCAGTGGTGGGAGGGAGCATGCGCTCGCAGTGGCGTTGCGTCGATCCGCCTCGTGTGCCAACCTATGGTGTGCGCCGGGTAATCCGGGAATAGCAGCCGTTGCCGAATGCGTAGCGCTCGATCTGACCGATCATGCGGCCGTTGTCGAATGGTGTCGGAACCATGCTGTAACGCTAGTCGTGGTCGGCCCCGAGGTCCCACTCCGTGCAGGAATGGCCGACGACCTTCGTGTGGCCGGCATCGACGTCTTTGGCCCGTCCAAGGCGGCTGCCCAGATCGAGACCTCGAAAGGCTTTGCCAAGGACCTGATGGCACGTAACGGGATTCCGACGGCGCCGTACCGACGCTTCGGTGCTGATGAGCATGCAGCGGCATCTGCCTACGTGGCCCAGCATGCCTTGCCTGTCGTGATCAAGTACGACGGTCTGGCAGCCGGAAAAGGCGTCGTCGTTGCCATGTCGACGTCCGAGGCGCAGGCAGCGCTTGACGACATGTACGTCGGTGCGTTCGGTGCCGACGGCGTGGTCGTCGAGGGCTTCCTTGAAGGTCAGGAAGCAAGTCTCTTTGCGGTCTGCGACGGCAAGAACTATACCGTCCTGGCTCCGGCGCAGGACCACAAGCGTGTGGGTGATGGCGACACGGGAAAGAACACCGGTGGCATGGGTGCGTATGCTCCGGCTCCGCTTGTAACAGCCGATGTGTTACAGTGGGCGGATGAACACATCCTGCGTCCTACGATCGCCGCGCTCGCAGCCGACGGAATGCCCTTTGTGGGTTGTCTCTATGCCGGGCTGATGGTGCATGCCGATGGAACGTCAAGTGTTGTGGAGTTCAACTGTCGATTCGGTGATCCGGAGACGCAGGCCGTGATGGCCGTCTTTGATGGCGATCTGGCGCGACTGTTTGCATCGGCCGCAAGGGGAGTCATCGACACGGACGCCATCGTATCCGTTGCCAATGGGCATGCCGTCAACGTCGTTCTTGCATCGCGCGGCTATCCCGATGCCTTCGAAAAGGGAGTCGAGATACGGGGCATTGAGCGGGCCATGCAAGACACTCGCATTACCGTCTTCCATGCCGGCACGGCAAGTACCGCCAATGGCCAACTCGTCACGGCTGGTGGTCGCGTCCTTGGCGTCACGGCCAAGGGTGTCACCCTCGACGAGGCGCGTCGGGCGGCCTATGCAGCGTGTGACGTGATAGAGTTTTCGACCAAGTATCTGCGCACGGACATAGCGATGAAAGGTCTTGCATGAAGGTCCTCGTCACCGGCGGAGCGGGATTCATCGGCTCATACGTGGCCGCTGCGCACCTGCGTGCAGGACATCATGTCGTCGTTGTTGACGATCTGAGTTCAGGCAGGGAAGAGAACATCCCGGAAGGCGCCACGTTTGAGCGTATTGACATCACGAGCGATGCACTCGACGCACTGATGGACAGGGAGCGTTTTGACATCGTCAACCACCATGCCGCGCACATGGAACTGCGCGTCAGCGTCGAGCGACCGCTGCATGATGCCGAGGTCAATCTTCTTGGCTCGCTGCGATTGCTCGAAGCAAGCCGTCGCAACGCCGTTCAGCATGTCGTTCTTGCCTCGACGGGTGGTGCCATCTATGGTGAGCAGGATTACTATCCTGCCGACGAGTCGCATCCGGTGCGGCCCATGTCGCCTTATGCCATCTCGAAGCGCTCTATGGAGCTGTATGCCGACTATTACCGCTCTGTTCACGGACTCTCGTCTACCGTGCTTCGATACACCAACGTCTACGGTCCTCGACAGAATCCGTATGGCGAGGCCGGCGTTATTGCCATTTTTCTGAACAAATGGCTCACGGGCGAGGTGCCGGTTGTCAACGGCGACGGTACGCAGACCCGTGACTACGTCCATGCCGAAGATGTCGCGCATGCAAACATGTTGGCAGCCACGCATCGACTACAAGGCATCTACAACTGTTCGACCGGCATCGAGACCTCCCTCAACGACCTCATTGCCATGTTGCAGGCCGACCTTGGAAGTGTTCGACAGCTATCGCATGGCCCAGCAAAACTTGGCGAATTGCCACGTTCGTCGGCGACAGCCGCTCGATTGCAGGCAGCAACGGGCTGGACTCCGGCCTATGCGCTGCGCGATGGTATTCGGCAGACAACGGCATGGTTTGTTGACCGCCTTACAAGTAACGAAACCTAATCCATCGTGCCCTTTGGAGTTACGATCAATGGGTGTATTTTCGACCGCTCATTGCTGCATACAACACCACAAACGAACGCCGAGTATTCCATGACATCTTCGCCACTCCGTTCACTGCTCGTGATCGCCGCGATCGTCGGCATTGGAACCGTTGTCACGGGCTGTAACATCGATGGCTTCTTTACCAGTTATGGCGACGATCCGGTGTGGGTCGATCCGAACGCCAAGGCAGCCGCAGCGACGGCATCGGCAGACGCTGGCGGCCCGGGCAAGGCCATTTACGGTCGTATCTGCGCAGCGTGCCACCTTGGCACCGGCAAGGGTGTTCCCGGAAACAACATCCCGCCGCTCGCCGGATCCGAGCTCGCCCAGGGCGATGTAACAAAGCCCATTGCGATCATCCTCCACGGCTTCCGTGGCCCCATCGTTCGTAACGGTGTCAACATCAATGGCCAGATGGCACCTTGGCAAGATCAGCTTGATGATCAAGAGATCGCAGACGTGCTTACGTACGTCCGCTCGAACTTCGGCAATGGTGCAGGTCCTGTTACGGCAGACGAAGTCAAGGCGGTTCGTGAGCAGACAGCGTCGCGCACACAGCCCTACACCGAAGCTGAGCTTCCGTAAGTACTGCTGTCTTCAGCGCAGCGGTCACGTTCCTTATTCTTCACGACAACTTTCAACGCAGTCCTTTCACGGAGTACCGACCCCATGGGTGACATCCTCAGTGTGTTCGACATGCTGTCCTGGTTCCCGGAGAACATCTCCACGTTCGGCCAGGAACTAGATGACCTCTTCGCAATCATCTACTACATTTCGGTTGCGATCTTCTTCCTCACGTTCGGCATTCTTGGCTGGTTCCTGGTCAAGTATCGTTCCCGGCCGGGCCACAAGGGATACAACTACCATGGCAACAACATTGTCGAGGTGACGTGGACCATTCTGCCGACCATTCTGTTTGCCGGCATTGGTCTGTACTCCGACGACATCTGGGAAAAGACCAAGTACAGCAAGCGTGTGCCAAAGCCTGACGTCGAGATCCTCGTCCTGGGCAAGACCTATGGCTGGACGTTCCTGTATCCCGGAGCCGACGGAAAGTTCGGACGTAACGCCTACACCGACCGGACGGCGCGTGCGCTGATGACGGCGACGAATCCGTTCGGCAAGGACCCGGAGGACCCAGCATCGGCCGACGACTTCATGATGGAAAACCAGTTCCGCGTTCCCGTCAACGCGAATGTCGTCATGCGTGGCTCATCGCAGGACGTTCTGCACAGCTTCTTCCTTCCGCACATGCGCGTCAAGCAGGACGTTGTGCCGGGTACATGGATGAACATCTGGTACAATGCATTCAAGACTGGAACATATGAGCTTGCCTGCGCTGAGCTGTGCGGCGGCGGACACTACAGCATGCGTGCCGAGTATCAGGTATTGAGCAAGGCCGACTACGACAAGTGGCTGGACGGCAAGGTGGCCGAGGTTGCCGCCGCGTCTGCACCGGTGGCCGAAGCTCCTGCTGCCGATACCACGGCCGCGGCTCCTTCCAACTAAGCAAAACAGTCAAAGGATCAACACCATGAGCTCCACTACGCTTGCGGAACACGCACATGTCGACCACGGCCACGCCCATGATGATCACGGTCATCACCACCAGCCGTGGTATCGTCAATACCTCTTCTCGACCGATCACAAAGTGATCGCCAAGCAGTTCCTGCTCTCGTCTCTCATCTTTCTGTTCGTTGGCGGAGCGTTCGCGCTGTTCATCCGCTGGCAGCTTGCCTATCCCGGCAAGCCCGTTCCCGTGATCGGTTCGATGATGCCTGACACATGGGTCGATGCTCCGGGCAGTGGGATCATCACTCCCGAGTTCTACGCGCAGCTGCTGACGATGCACGGCACGGTCATGATCTTCTTTGTGATCATTCCGTTCGCCGTTGGCATGTTCGGCAACTTCTGTATCCCGCTGATGATTGGCACCGACGACATGGCCTTGCCACGACTCAACATGTGGTCGTTCTGGTTGATACCACCTGCGGGCCTCATCATGATGTCGGCCTTCTGGGTCGAGGGTGGCTATGCGGCGGCGGGGTGGACTAGTTATCCGCCGTTGTCGGCCAGCATTGGCAATCCGGCCTTGAAGCTCAACGGTCAGGCACTCTGGCTGATCTCGCTCTTCCTTGTTGGCTTCTCATCCATCATGGGAGCAGTCAATTACGTCACCACCGTGCTGAACAAGCGTGCAAAGGGTATGAAGATGTTCGACATGCCGCTGACGGTATGGGCGCTCTTCATCACAGCCATCATCATCACGCTTGGAACACCGGTTCTTGCCGCAGCGCTGGCCATGTTGTTCATGGACAACTTCCTGCATACGAGCTTCTTCCTGCCTGACCACCTTGTTACATCCCAGAAGTACTTTGGTGGCGGTCAGCCGGTATTGTGGCAGCACTTGTTCTGGTTCTATTCGCACCCTGCCGTCTACATCATGATCCTGCCCCTGATGGGTATTGTGTCGGATGTCATGGCAACGTTCTCTCGCAAGCCCATCTACGGCTACAAGGCCATGGTCTTCGCCATTGCCGGTATTGCCTTCCTTGGCTTCATCGTGTGGGGCCACCACATGTTCCAGTCGGGTATGAATCCGCTTCTCGGAACGACCTTCATGCTGTCAACCATCGTCATCGCCGTGCCGTCGTCCATCAAGGTCTTCAACTGGCTTGGCACGCTCTGGCGGGGGAACATCAAGTTTTCGTCGGCAATGCTCAACGCCCTGGCCTTCGTCTCGATGTTTATCATCGGCGGTCTGTCCGGCGTCTTCATGGCATCGGCGCCGGTCGACATCTACATCCACGACACCTACTTCATCGTAGCACACATTCACTACGTGCTCTTTGGCGGATCGCTCTTCGGCATCTTCGCGGGCATTTACTACTGGTATCCGAAGATGTTTGGCAAGATGCTGAGCGAAACGTGGGGCCGTCGTCACTTCTTCTGGACGTTCATCTTCTTCAATCTGACATTCTTCCCGATGCACGTGCTTGGTGTTGGTGGACACATGCGTCGGATCTATGATCCGAACGTGTATGACTTCCTCAAGGGCATGGCCGGTCTGAACGAATTCATCACCATTGCCGCCATTGGTCTTGGGTTTTCCCAGCTCATCCTTGTTGGCAACATCCTGTGGTCGCTCAAGAATGGCCGCAAGGCTCCGCGCAATCCTTGGCGTGCAAACACGCTCGAGTGGGCCGCTCCGGCGCATCCGGGCCACGGCAACTTCGATCGTGACATCACCGTGTACCGTGGACCATACGAGTACAGCGTCGAAGGCCGTGACCTTGATTACTGGCCACAGTGGGAACCGGGCAAGTCTGTTACCGTGGATCATCACACCATAGCTGTTGCTGATGATGCAGGTGAAACGAAGGTGTTTGGAGCTCACTAAAACGCACCGAACCCTCACGATGTCCAACAACGCATCATCGAACGGTCTTGCTAACCTGCACCGCCTGGCACTCGTGTTGTGCGGCCTCACCTTCACGCTGATCGTATGGGGTGGCCACGTCAATACGACGCGCAGCGGCATGGCGTTCCCCGATTGGCCGACATCGAACCTTGCGCCCATGGTCACCTATGCCCCTTCCGAGTGGCTGTGGCAAAGTGATCGGTTTTGGGAACACGGACATCGATTGCTTGCCAGTCTTGTGGGACTTGTGACCGTGGTGCTGGGCGTGGGCATCTATCGTCGAACGCCGTTACAGCTGCGTCCCTCAAAGGTCATCATGTCCGTACTCGGAGGCATCCTGCTTATCATGGCTACGGCCATCGTTGGTATGCAGTCTATGCCCACGGGATTCATGGAATCGGTGATGGTCCTGCTTGCCATCATGCTTGTTACGGCACTCATTCGTGCGTTGCGAACAGGGGGCGAGGGAAAACTGGTGTGGCTTGCCATGGCAGCGTTTCTTGGTGTCTGCCTTCAGGGAGCGTTCGGTGGTTACACCGTCCGGAACAACCTTCCCGATTGGACAAGTACGACGCACGGGATGCTTGCTCAAATCTTCTTCATGATGGTCATCGGCATCACGCTCCTTACGTCCAAACGCTGGCAGACGGCCGAACGACGTCCGGTTGACGGCCGCTCGCCTCGAGCCATCGTCACTGTAACGTGGGCCATCACCATCGTGCAGTTCCTGCTGGGTGCACTCACGCGTCACACCGACGCCTGGGGTGTCAGCGTGTCGTGGCCGCACTGGGACGAAGCCGGATTCTTTCCGTCGGGACACCTGCTGCAGTATGGCCAGGTTGTCATTCACGTGCTGCATCGAACTGTAGCATATGCCGTTGCCGCCATGGTCATCCTTCAGTGGATTACCATCGTACGTCGCCGCTCGCAGCTTACCGACCTTGTTCTGCCTGCGAGCATCAACGTTGTGCTTGTGCTTCTGCAGATCGCCTTGGGGGCGATGATTCTATGGACGGCACGCGGAGAGTTTGCTACGACGGCACATGTGGCCACCGGCGTGTTGCTTCTGGTGTTCAATACCATCACGATGT
Source organism: Candidatus Kapaibacterium sp. (assembly GCA_018882585.1). Taxonomy (GTDB): domain Bacteria; phylum Bacteroidota; class Ignavibacteria; order Kapaibacteriales; family Kapaibacteriaceae; genus ZLKRG46. Next base: position 19,059 of record VFFB01000020.1, on the reverse strand, counting down.
TCAACCTGTATCGACTGTACGCCATCGTTCCGTCCGCCGAAGTGGCGGGCCGTGTGGTGGTGGGGCAGGGGACGCGCTGATCATGGCCGCACAAGACGCTGATATGGCCCTTCCCATCGACGCACCCGCAGCACAGGCGGACGTGGTACGCACGAGCATTGTGCGTGATTACTACGAGCTGACAAAGCCCGGCATCACGCAGATGGTGGCCATGACGACGCTGGCCGGGTACTACCTGGCATTACCCGTCGACCTTGCCACCTACCTTGCATCGGCTTCATCGTGGCTTCATTTCTTCATGACCATGCTTGGTACGATCAGCGTCAGCTCTGGCAGCTGCGTCGTCAACCATATTTTGGAACGTGACGACGATGGACGGATGAAGCGAACCATGACCAGGCCCATTCCGGCGGGACGCATTTCGACGTCGGCCGCGTGGGCATTCGGCGTCACATTGACGGTGCTTGGTCTGGCAATGCTAACGGTAACGAATCCATTGACCTTGGCCTTGGCGGCCATCACCTGGTTGAGTTACGTTGCCATCTACACGCCCCTGAAAAAGCGCACAACCATCGCCCTGTATCTGGGTGGTGTTCCGGGTGCACTGCCGTTTGCCGGTGGATGGACGGCACTGCGCGGAAGCATGGACGCCGAGGCATGGGCGCTGTTCGCCATTCTCTTCTTCTGGCAGATTCCGCACTTCCTCGCGCTGTCGTGGATGTATCGCAATGACTATGCCTCGGGCGGCTTTGTGATGCATGCCGTAGAAGATCGCCAGGGGCGCCGCGTTGGTCTCGAAATGATCCTGACTAGCGGGCTTACCATGGTATCGGCCCTTCTTCCGACGCTCCTTGGCATGACGGGTATGCTGAGCGGCATCGTCGCCGTTGCTGGCGGCGGGTGGCTCGTGTTTGAAAGCTGGAGATTCCTTCGGGACAGACAGACGGCCTCGGCACGACGCGTGCTGTTAACGTCGTACGCTGTGCTCATGGGCATCGTCGTTCTCATGTTTCTTGACAAAGCCTAACTACGCAACCAACTCTTACTCACAGGTACTACTATGTCAGCAGGACTGAGCCTTGCACATGAACCGGTCTCCAAGATTCCCAATGGCAAGCTTGCCATGTGGGGATTCCTTGGTTCCGAGCTGATGTTCTTCACGGGCTTCTTTGGCGCATTCATCGTGTTGCGCAATGCCAATTACGACGTCTTCGGCGAAGGATCGTCACACCTGAACGTGTGGCTCGCACTCGTCAACACGTTCTTCCTGATCGGCAGCTCGTTGACGATGGCCCTTTGCATTCACAATGCGGAACACGGAAATCGCGGTAAGCAGCAGCTCTTCCTTGGACTGACGTTGTTGGGGGCACTTGGCTTCCTTGTGATCAAGAGCATTGAGTACAGCGACAAGTGGGGCCATGGGTACTTCCCGACGCAGCCACACCACACGCTGTTCTACAGCTTCTACTTCATCATGACGGGCTTTCACGCGTTGCACGTCATCGCCGGAATGATTCCCATGGTGTTCATGTGGCTGCGTGGATTCTCGAAGGAAGGATATCCGCATCCGCTTAAGCTCGAAGTACTTGGCCTGTACTGGCACTTCGTTGACCTCATGTGGATCTTCATCTTCCCGGCGCTGTACCTCATGATCCCGTATCATGGCGCAGCGGCGGCTCACTGATCGACAACTTCACGCAAGAGCATAACCATGGCACATTCGCACGAACACGATCACGGCAACGTGATCAAGGAATACATGAAGGTGTTTTGGACCCTGTGCGGTTTGACCGTTCTGACGGTCGTTGCCGCAAAGGTTCACTTCCCGCTAACGTGGGGAACACCGGGCGATATCCTGCACGTCACCATCGGTATCATCATCGCCGTCATCAAGGTGATCGCCGTGATGTACGTCTTCATGCACCTCAAGTTCGATAACCCGCTGATCAGAGCGTTCGTCTACGTTCCGACGTTTCTGTTCCTGGTGCTGACGTTCGCCTTGAACTTCCTTGAGACATGGCACTATACCTACCCAACGCTTCCGTGATGGTACGGTACTGCGTTGCCCTGCTCACGATACTTGTTCTCACAGCCTGCGCCGAGCAGGCTGAGCGTGACGCATCGGTACCTGAACAGAGCATTGCCGAACTGGAGCGCCCGGCACCCGTGGTTAGCGGAACGGACCAGGAGGGCAAAGCCTTTTCGTCATCCTCGATTCGTGGATCGTACTGGCTAGCCTCCTTCATGTTCACGACGTGTCAGACCATCTGTCCGGCGTTGAACACCGTGCAGGCGGATATTGCCCGTGCGTATGCTTCACGTGGTCTGCGGTTCGTCTCAATAAGCACAGATCCCGAGCATGACACGCCCGCTGCACTCAAGCAATACGCGCAGCGATACGGTGCCGTGTCGGGAACGTGGTGGATGCTATCGATGCCCATCGATACGGTATTGAATGTTGCAACGCGTGGCTTTGCCGTCATGGGGCCGGAGCATCCGGACATGCACAGCACTCGCTTCGTCCTTGTTAGCCCGAACCAGACCATCGTGGACTACTTCGACAGTGCTGATACTGCTGACGTACGACGGTTACGAACAACGCTCGACAAACTCCTGCCTGCCTGACAACACGATGTTGGATCAACTGCCGGCCATCAACGCTTCACTGAATGCCATCAGCACGGTACTGCTGCTGAATGGCCTTCGTCACATCAAGGCCAAGCGCATTGAGCAACACCGCCGCATGATGCTTTCGGCCTTCGCAGTATCGATCGCATTTCTTGCCTGCTATCTGCTCCATAAGTGGCACCTGTACGGTACCACGGGCTCGTACAACACGACCTTCCAAGGGCAGGGAACATGGCGTCTTGTGTACCTCGTCCTGCTGAGCACGCATGTGATATTGGCAGCGTCCGTTCCCGTGCTTGCCTTCATCACCTTGTTCCGAGGGATCAAGATGCAGGTTGAGCGTCACCGAGCAATTGCGCGCGTGACGTTCCCGATCTGGCTCTACGTCTCGGTAACGGGAGTGCTTGTCTATTTCATGCTCTATCGGTGGTTCGCATGAGAACATGCAACGTCCTGATTTCGACCTTCATGCTCGCAGCCGTACGGGTGCTTGCATGTCCGTCTTGCACAGACAACTTCACGGCGAACGGACCCAATGCCGGGGTTGGCGAAAGCTACTCCTGGTCGGTGCTGTTCCTTCTTGGTGTTCCGTTGTCGATCGTCGGTGTGTTCACCTTCTTCATTGTTCGTCGGTTACGCGATGCGCAATGAAGTTCACGTGGACAACTGTCCGCTCTGCATCGTTGGACAACAACCCTGTTTTGTTGATATTTGCCCGTCTTAATTTCTAGGGTGGTGAATGTTTTCACGCCGGTTCGACATGGGAGTGAAGATCGGTGGCGCGGTGCTTGGAGCATCCGTGCTTTGTGTCTTCCTCGTCATTTTCTTCGGAGTCCGAAATACCGTCGCAGATGTCGGTTATCGGCCCGAGCAACCAGTTCCGTTCTCGCATAAGCTGCATGCGGGACAGCTCAATATCAGCTGTCAGTACTGCCATGCCGGCGTCGAGAACAGTGCGCACTCTCCGGTGCCCACAACGCAGACCTGTATGAATTGTCATACGGCGGTGCTCCCCGAGAGCCCGAAGCTGCAGCTCGTGCGCGACAGCTACGAGAAGGGGACACCCATCGAGTGGATCCGCATCCACAAGGTGCCGGACTATGCGCACTTCAATCACTCGCGACATATCCGTGCGCAGATCGACTGTAAGAGCTGCCATGGACCGGTCGAAGAGATGGGCGTCGTCTCGCAGTTCAAGCCGCTCAGCATGGGATGGTGTCTTGATTGTCACCGCAATCCCGAGGCCAACATCGTCGGTGCACGCCCGATCTCTGGCGTCTTCACCGGTCAGATGCACAAGGTGAAGGACCTGCTGGACAGCACCTATCTGTACAAGCCGATTCCGGCACAGGTTGCCGCTGCATCCGATCTGAAGGATATGGTCACACCGAGCTTTGGACAGAAGCAGTCACCGCTGCCGAAGTACCATGTTGACGGCATCCCGCATCCGAAGAAGGCCGGCATCGGACCGGAAAACTGCTCTGCCTGTCACTATTGACCGACAGGTTCATTCCACGAGATACCAACCGAAGGTTCACGTATGTCAGATCGTTCGCAACAGCAATCGAACGGCACCACTTGGAAAAGCATCGAGCAACTAGCCGGCACCGCAACTGGTATGGAGCAAGGCGAGTTCTCGGGTGACGTCACGTCGGCACCGGTCTTCGACAGCACGGTCAGTCGTCGCGGTTTCATGGCTCTTGTTTCGGCCTCGATGGCGCTGACGGCAACGGCTTGCCGCCGTCCGCTTCAGAAACTTGTGCCCGCCGTCAAATCGGCGCAGACCGTAACGCCTGGTCTTCCGCTCGACTATGCCACCGTGTACGCACAGCGCAATGTTGCCTACGGCGCGCTTGTCAAGAGCCGCGAGGGACGTCCCATCAAGGTCAAGGGCAATGCGCTGCATGGAAGTAACTGCGGCACGACGTCCTCCGAAATGCAGGCATCGCTGCTGTCACTGTACGACCCGGATCGTATCCGCCGTCCGCGCGTCAACAAGGGTGCGTCGTCGTACGACGTTGCCGTAACGGCGATCGCCAACGCGGTCAACGAAGCGCAGGCAGCAGGGAAGAAGGCCGTCGTCCTTGTAGACGAACACTGCTCTCCGTCGTTTGCGGCACTGATGACCGACGTCACGGCAGCAGCCCCGGCCGTATCCTTTGTGACGATGCCGCCGATCATTGCCGATGGCGCAGCACTGGCGAACAAGGCGCTCCTTGGCATCAACGGAGAGCTTGTTCCTGATCTTGGAAAAGCGACTGTCATCGTTAGTGTCGACAACGATTTCCTTGGCACCGACAAGCTCGCCGTGCACCACACGGGTCGTTATGCGGCACGTCGCACGCCTTCGATCGCCAATGCCGTGATGTCGAACGTCATCGTTGCCGAGGCAGGGTACTCGCTTACCGGCTCCAACGCCGACACACGCGTGAAACTCCATCCGTCGCAGTTCGAGGCATTCCTTGCCGTACTCGAACATGCCGTTGGTGTTGCCTCACCCGTTGGTGCAGCACTTGTCGGTTCTGCCGATGCAGCAACGGCCGCTGCCGCCAAGAATGCCGCATCATCATTGAAGGCTGCCGGCAGCCAAGGGGTTGTTCTGGCTGGTCGTCATCTTTCGGCCAAGGCCAACGCCATGGCACTCAACATCAGCAATGCCTTGGGTTCTGTCGGAGCAGGCAAGGTCATCGACCCCGCCCACGTGCTTCCGTACAGCGAAGCCAAGGGTGATGCCGTTCGCGCCCTGCTGGCCGACATGCAGTCGGGTGCGGTACATGCCCTGATCTTCGGCGATGTCAATCCTGAGTACTCGGCCGACCGTGCCTTCCGCACGGCGATGGCCAAGGTGCCATTCCGCGCGGCGATCAACATGTACGAAGACGAGACGGCCGGTGCACGCATCAGCGCCGTCAGCATCCCTGCAGCACATTGGCTGGAGAGCTGGGGAGACGCCGTTGCGTACGACGGTACGCGCACGATCCAGCAGCCGCTCATTGCCCCTTTGAATGAGGGAATTCCGTCGTTGCAGGACACCATCATGGCCGTTGCCAAGAAGGTGAATGGTGCTGCGTTTGGCGAAATGACGACGTATTACGACTACGTTCGCAGTCGCTGGAATGCCGCTGCCGACGAAGCCGCATGGACGAAGGCACTGCAGGACGGTGTGGTCGCATCGGCAACGCCGCTTGTCTCCGGAGCAGTCGTGAATGCAGCAGCCGGTGCGTCGCTTGCCTCGGCCGCCGCTCCTGCCGGGCGCGTCCTTGTTGCGATGCCGTCGCTGGCACTGTATGACGGCCGGTATGCTAACAATGGCTGGCTGCTGGAACTTCCTGACCCTGTTACCAAGATCACGTGGGACAACGTCGCACTCATGAGTCCCGGAACGGCAGTCGGACTTGGTCTGGCTGCGTCGACGGAGCCGAAGGATGTGATCAAAGCCAACGAGCATGTCATTGTTGTGAGTACCGCCGACGGATCGATCGAACTGCCGGTTTGGGTGCAGGTTGGCATGGCCGACAACGTCATTGCAACGCAGCTTGGATACGGCCACACCTTTACTGCAGCCCAGAGCGCCGTTGGCTCGAACGCCTATTCGGTTGCCGGATCGGGCAACACCTGTGCCTACACGGCCATCAAGAACATTGAGGTTGTCGAGGGCAAGCGCCATCGTATTGCCACGACGCAGAATCACCACACGCTTGATGATGGTAACGGCCAGCGTCCGGTTGCCAAGTGGGTGACGCTTGGCGACATCAAGGCCAAGAACCTTCACTCGCTGGACACGCACTACGTCGAAGCCGAAGATGGCAAGAAGGCAGGTCGTTTCGGTGTGCCGCTTAGCATCACCTCTGACTATGAGTACAAGGGGCATCGTTGGGGCATGGTGATCGACATGAGCTCGTGCACCGGCTGCTCCTCGTGTGTTGTTGCCTGCCAAAGCGAGAACAACATTCCCGTTGTTGGCAAGGAGCAGGTGCTGCGTGGTCGCGAGATGCAGTGGATTCGTCTTGACCGCTACTACGTTGGCGACATGGACAATCCGCATTCCGTGGTCGAGCCGATGCTTTGCCAGCACTGCGAGAACGCTCCGTGCGAGAACGTCTGTCCGGTTGCCGCGACGACGCACTCGCCGGAAGGCCTCAACGAAATGACATACAACCGCTGCGTCGGAACGCGCTACTGCCTGAACAACTGTCCGTACAAGGTTCGTCGCTTCAACTTCCTGAACTACCATACGGATCAGCGTTCGCCGCTCGACCTGGTGTTCAACCCTGACGTGACAAACCGCATGCGCGGTGTGATGGAAAAGTGTACGTTCTGCGTTCAGCGTCTGCACGAAGCCAAGTATCACGCCAAGGATCAGGGCCGTTCCCGCGTCAACGATGGCGAGGCCATCACGGCATGTCAAGAGGCATGTCCGGCAAGTGCCATCATCTTTGGCGACATGAACGATCCCAACAGCCGCGTTTCCAAGATGCGTTCCAACGAGCGCAGCTTTGTCGTCCTTCCCGAGCTGAACGTCCGGCCGTCGGTCACGTACCTTGCCAAGGTACAGAATGCCGCTGCCACGCCTGCTACGAACGGACACCATTCCTGATTGAGCAACCGAGAAATCACCGGAGCACAGAGACATCATGATGCACGAACTTGAGCCGGTCCGCGAGCCGCTCGTCCTGGGGAATCCCTCGATGCGCGACGTCACGGCACGCATCGCAAGCATCGTCGAGTCGAAGATCTCACTGAAATATCTGCTGACGCTTGGCTTCACAGCCACGATGGCAGCGTGGGGACTCTTCGCACTCTACTACACGATCACCACGGGCATTGGCGCGTGGGGTCTGAACAATCCGATCGGATGGGGTTGGGACATCACCAACTTCGTGTTCTGGATCGGTATCGGTCACGCCGGTACACTGATCTCGGCCATTCTGTTCCTGTGGCGTCAGAAGTGGCGTACGGCGATCAACCGGTCGGCCGAGGCCATGACGATCTTCGCCGTGATCTGCGCGCTCACGATGGTGCTCTCGCACACCGGACGTCCGTGGTTGTTCTACTGGCTGCTTCCATATCCCAACCAGATGCAGATGTGGATCAACTTCCGCTCGCCACTGGCGTGGGACGTGTTCGCCGTGAACACCTACTTCACGGTCTCGGCATTGTTCTGGTTCGTTGGTCTGATCCCTGACCTTGCAACGCTCCGTAACTACGTCCGTAGCGAGATCGCCAAGAAGATCTATGGCGTACTGTCGCTTGGTTGGACCGGCTCGACGCGCCACTGGCATCACTACGAAATTGCCTACATGATCCTGGCTGGTATCTCCACGCCACTCGTGTTGTCTGTGCACTCCGTCGTGTCCTTCGACTTTACCGTGGGCATCATGCCCGGATGGCACACTACGATCTTCCCGCCATACTTCGTTGCCGGCGCTATCTTCTCGGGCTTCGCCATGGTGATGACGCTCCTGATCATTGCTCGTGAGATCCTTGACCTGAAGCAGTTCATCACGCTCAAGCACCTCGACAACATGAACAAGATCATGTTGGCAACGGGCATGATGGTCGGCTATGCCTACGGCATGGAGTTCTTCATCGCCTGGTACTCCGGCAGTGACTGGGAAAACTGGATCTTCCAAAACCGACTGTTCGGTGATTACGCCTGGGCATACTGGACGATGGTAACGTGCAACGTGGTGTCGCCGCAGGTGTTCTGGTTCCGAAAGCTGCGTCGCAACATTCCGTTGATGTTCGTGATCTCCATCTTCATCAACATCGGCATGTGGTTCGAGCGATTCACGATCATTGCCACAACGCTGCACCACGACTTCCTGCCGGCATCGTGGGGCTATTACTCGCCGACATGGGTCGAGATCTCGATCTTCATCGGTACGTTCGGCATCTTCCTGACGCTCTTCCTGCTGTTTGCCAAGTTCGTTCCCGTCATCGCCATTGCCGAGATCAAGTCGATCCTGCCTGGCGCCCAGCCCGCGCACCATCACGGCCACGACGAGCACGCAGCAACTTCGTCCACGACATCGGCAGAGGTGCATTCATGAGCAACACTCCCGTCGGCGTTGTCGGTGAGTTCACCGACCCGAACGTCATTACCCATGCAGCCTCCAAGATCGCACACGCAGGGTATACCAAGTGGGACATCCACACGCCGTATCCCGTGCACGGCCTTGACAAGGCAATGGGCGTCAAGCGATCGATCATCACATACATCTCGTTTGCGGGATTATGCGGTGGCCTTTCAACGGCCTTAGGACTGCAGTACTGGACCGGTGCCGTCGACTATCCGCTCAACATCGGCGGCAAGGGCTTTTTCGACTGGCAGTTCTCCATTCCCATTGATTTCGAATTGTCCATTCTTGGCACTGCCATCTTCACGGTCTTCGGCCTGTTCCACCTGTGCCGTCTGCCAACCTGGTACAACAAGTATCAGAATGACGCAAGCTTTGCCAAAGCAACCGATGACACCTTTGTTGTGACCATCGATGCCGACGACGACCGATTCTCTGCCGAAGGCGCACAGCAGCTGCTGCGAAGCCTGGGCGCCGAGAACGTCCACCTGGTCACTGCCGAGTGATGTTGAACTAACGACGCCTGAATCGCGAACACAGCATGAACGCAACGAACCGTATCGCACGCCTTTTCTGGATCGCCCTCGCCGCAGCCTTCGCAGGCTTCGTCGTCATGGTCCTGAGCGGCAACATCACGTGGTTCTCGACGGCCCGTCCGTTGGAGTTCCTCAACAACATGGATCACCAGTTCAAGGCGATCCCGCAGTCCGGCAATACGTTCTTTGCCGACCGTGCCTCCGTGCGGACCGCCGTCGAAGGTACCGTGGCTCGCGGCCAGCAGGTCTATCCGCTGGGGCAGGGCGACATCGATAAGGCCGAGACTGCGAACGTCAACCCCGGCGTTCCCCGTACGGACTTCGTGCTGGCCCGTGGACAGAATCGCTTCAACGTGTTCTGCTCGGCATGCCACGGCTACGATGCGCACAGCAATCCTCCGATGGTACGGCGCCAGCGCTGGCTGGGCATTCCCGACCTGACACGTCCGCAAACGGCTGCTCTGTCCGACGCACGCATCTATCACATCATCTCGGCCGGACAAAACCTGATGCCGAGCTATGCCGATAAGATCACGCCAGTTGATCGCTGGGCGATCATCTACTATTTGCGCACGCTGCAAGGTGTGCAGGGCGTTGCCAGCAATGCCCCGGCCTCAACTCAACAAGTACAATGATCGGGATGCCAAGCATGTCACACGTGAACATCGGTTCATCGCCATTTATCGCCAAGCTTCAGCGTAACGGTTTCATCCTCACGGCTCTTGGAGCCCTTGGAATGGCCGCCGTGTACTTCACCGGAGGCGAACACGGGCTGGAACGCCTTATGGCAGACTACCTGATCGGCTTCTGGTTGATCACGGGTATCAGCGTCACCATGATGTTCTTCTCGGCCTTGCAGTATCTGGCGCGCGCAGGCTGGAGCTCCAGCATCCGCCGCATTGCCGAGAACTTCACCGGCTTTGTGCCCTTCATCCTGGTGGCGGCGATTCCCATCATCCTCAACATGTTCTCGCATCACCATTCGATCTACGAGTGGACGCATGAGAGCGCTGCAACGGATCCGATCATCATGAAGAAGGCTGCCTACCTGAACGAGACGTTCTTCATCGTTCGTTTGGCGATCTACGGTCTGTTGTGGTTCGGCATGCTGCGCTTCGTCGTTGGTAACTCCCTCAAGCAGGATGCGTCGGCCGATGACATCACGCCCACACGCAGGAACTGGAAGCGCGCCGCCCCCTGGGTGCTTGTCTATGCGCTCACGATCACGTTCTGCTCATTCGACCTGCTCATGTCGCTCGAACCACACTGGTTCTCGACCATCTGGGGTGTCTATGCCTTTGCCGGCAACTTTGTTTCGGCACTTGCCATCATCACGCTGATGACGATCGCCCTGCGCAAGAGCGGCCACCTTGCCAAGTACGTAACCGATGAACACTACCATGACCTTGGCAAGCTGATGTTTGCCTTCAGCGTGTTCTGGGCATACATCGCCTTCTCGCAGTACTTCATCATCTGGTATGCCAACCTGCCGGAAGAGACGATCTACTTTACCTTCCGCACGGCCAACGGCTGGCAGTGGTTCGGTATCGTCCTTGTGCTGCTGCACTTCATCATGCCGTTCGCATTGCTGCTTCGTCAGGACGTCAAGCGCAAGATCACGATGCTCAAGACGGCTGCCTACGTCATCCTGCTGTCACACTTCATCGACGTCATCTGGATCGTGATGCCAGCCATCAGCAAGGTCATCAAGCACGACGGAATCCTCTTCGGATGGCAGGAATTCACCGGCGTGATGTTCTTTGCCGGCGTTTTCTGCATCCTGACAGCACGTAACTACATGAAACGCTCTGCCGTCGCCGTCAATGATCCGTTGGTGCACGAGGCGCTCGAATACACCAGCTGAGAATCGATTCATCGACAAGTCTCCGGCCCCGTTTGACCGTCCGTCGAACGGGGCTCTTCGTACACGGTAGGGGGCAGGGAAGGAACACGCTGCGCGTCGGTGGTGTTCTCCTGCCACACAGACGCGACACGGTGCAATGCCTGTTAGTCGTACACCGCCCCCTCCGTATCTTTGCCACCGTTTCCCGCTACCGACACCCACAACCATTCTCACGCACCTATGAAGCAACACACGTTTGACGTCGTCGTCATCGGCGGTGGCCCCGGCGGTTATCCCGCCGCCATCCGCGCCTCGCAACTTGGCAAGTCCGTCGCCTGTGTCGAACGCGACCGCCTTGGCGGCGTCTGCCTCAACTGGGGCTGCATCCCGTCGAAGGCCCTTCTGAAGAACGCCGAGTACATGAACTTCCTGAAGCATGCCGACGACTATGGCTTCGGCATCGAAGGTCTCAACGTCGACTTCCCGAAGGTCATCGCGCGCTCGCGCGGCGTAGCCGACCGGATGTCGCAAGGCGTGAATTTCCTTTTCAAGAAGAACAAGATCACGACCGTCGTCGGCCATGGCTCGATCAAGAATGCTACCACCGTCGAGGTGAAGGACGCCAACGGCGCGGTCACCGACGTGATCACCTGCAAAAACATCATCATCGCCACGGGCGCACGCCCCAGGATGATCCCCGGTATCAACGTCGACCGCGAGCGCGTGCTGACGTCGACCGAGGCCATGCTGCAGAAGGAGATCCCGTCGTCGCTCATCGTCATGGGCTCCGGTGCCATCGGCGTGGAGTTTGCCTACTTCTACAATGCCTACGGCACAAAGGTCACGATCATCGAAATGATGGATCGCATCCTGCCCGTCGAAGACGAAGAAGTGTCGAAGGAACTGCGAAAGATCTTCGAGCGCGAACTTGGTATCACGATCCTGACAGAGACGAAGGTGGCCTCGGCAACGACCAAGGGCAAGGGCGTCGAGATTGTCATCGAAAAGAAGGATGGCACCAAGGAAGCGCTCACGGCTGATCTCGCGCTGAGTGCCATCGGCGTCCAAGGCAACATCGAGGGCATCGGCCTGGAAAGCGTCGGCGTTACCGTCGAGCGCGGATGGATCAAGGTCGACAAGTACTGCCGTACCAACGTACCGGGCATCTATGCCGTGGGTGACGTTGCAGGCGCCCCGTGGCTGGCACATAAAGCCACGGCCGAAGGTATCGTCTGCGCAGAGCATATCGCCGGACATCACACCGATGGCGTCAACTTCAACAACATTCCCGGCTGTACCTATTGTCAGCCCCAGGTGGCCAGCATCGGCCTGACCGAGAAGAAGGCCAAGGAAGCCGGCTACGAGGTCAAAATCGGCAAGTTCCCATTCACGGCGAACGGCAAGGCCCACGGCATCGGGAAGGCACAAGGCTTCGTCAAGCTTGTGATCGATGCCAAGTACGGCGAGATCCTCGGCGCACACATGATCGGTCCAGACGTGACAGAGATGATTGGCGAGATTGCACTTGGCCGCGAGATCGGTGCCACGGGCACGTCGATCTTCAAGACCATCCATGCCCACCCAACCCTCAATGAAGCCGTCATGGAGGCCGCTGCCGTGGCCTACAACGAGGCTGTGAACATCTAACGACCATGAACGTCACCAATTGGGGACGCATTGATTTCGAAACCGCATGGCGTCGTCAGCGCGAGCTGGTCGACGCCGTGCTGTTTCATGACGAGCCCGACACGTTAGTGTTCTGCGAACACGACCCCGTGATCACGCTCGGCAGAACTACAGGCGAAGGAAGTGTCCTCGCCTCGGCCGAACTGCTGGCCGCACAGGGCGTCAAGGTGATCGAGATCGACCGCGGCGGCGAGGCTACCGTGCATAATCCCGGTCAGCTCATCGCCTATCCGATCTTTCATCTGGAACGCACCAAGCCCGACCTGCACTGGTTCATGCGCACGGTCGAACAGGCCGTGATCGATGCACTGCACACATTCGGCATCAATGCCGGCCGTGTACAAGGACTCACAGGTGTCTGGATCGACGAACGCCGTAAGATCTGCGCCATCGGCGTTCACTGTCGGAAATGGGTCATTTCACACGGCCTCGCCCTGAATGTGAACAACGATCTTTCGCTGTTCGATGCCATCATTCCCTGCGGCATTCGCGACAGGGGAGTCACGAGCATGGCCCTCGAACTTGGAACTTCCATCATGGTCGATGAGGTGCGTTCAGCTTTGGAAACGGCCATGAAACGGAATTTCGACGTTAGCCCTAAGTAGTTGACAATCAAAGTCATGCGTTGTGGTGATTTAAGTGGTTTATTCCTCTTCGGATCTTGATACCCAGGACTTCGTAGGTATTGTCTGGTACGAGCCGCCTGCGAACGTCATCCGAAATTATCCCCCGGGGGTGTTGACTTGTATGCTGCTGGGGCGTATGTTTGCGACGGTTCTTTGATGCGGGAATAGCTCAGTTGGTAGAGCACAACCTTGCCAAGGTTGGGGTCGCGAGTTCGAGTCTCGTTTCCCGCTCGACGACGCGAGTCGTCACTTCCTCTTTATGCTGCATGCCTTGCCGTCTCATTCCCCCCTGATGGCGAGGCATTTTTTTATCCGGCAGTGATCGTGGCTGCTGATTGGAAGTGCACGAGAGCGTTGATCGCATACGGAGCGTCGTGTCCACTGTATCACGATGCATGATGTAGTCCGAAGCGGGGAGTGGCGCACATGCAAGCATTCGTTCTTTGGGTGTTCCTGATGTCACAATACATGCGCATGTTTGCGTCTATGCACACTGCATGCAACCCTTCCGATACCAACGGATGACATTGACGCCAATGACACGTCTCTTCGCAGTTCTAGGTTGTTTGACGCTGGTGATCAGCCTGTCGGCTTCGGCGGCATCCATGGGCGTGAACGAGCCGCGTGGTATGAACATCACGCAAGCGTCCGGACGCACCTTTGCCTTTACGTATCGACCGGTCGTACGTGGGTGGGACACCGTCATCATCAACGGTCAGCCAGCAGTTCGGCCACAGATCGACGACGCCGACGTGCGGCAGTCGGCAGATGGCTCGGTCGTTGCATGGGTTGTACGATTCTCATTGCCCGTTCCGGGTCCCAACGCCTTCGGCATCCGTAGTTCTTCGTCGGCGAAGCCGGCCAATTCCTTGCCCCTTGCCCCGATCATGGAACCGAATGGGGCAGTGATGCGCACGTTACCGCCGGTTGACGGTGTACAGGCTACCTACCTGGGCATCGGCCGTGATCATCACTATGCCGAGGTCACCATCGAAGTTGCCAGGTGGGAGCGCGGTGCTGTTGCCACCATGCTGCGGTCGTTCGTCGAGGCCACCATCACCTTTGATCGCCCTGTGCGTCCGGTTACGGCGGCCAAGCAGACCGAGGCAGTGCAGCGGGTGGATCGGTATGACAACATGTTTGCGATGCACATCGAGCGCGAGGGCGTCTATCGATTGACGTCCGACGAGTTGCGTGCCCGCGGTATCCCTACGGATGCCTCGGCGGCCAGAACACTCAAGCTGTTTGGTCGCGGCGGCTACGAACTGTCCGAGCGGGTGAGCGACGCCGATGCCGACTCGCTGATCGAGCAGCCTATCATTGTCGGCACCAATGCCGATGGCAGCATTCGCGACGTCATCTTCTACGCCTCCGGGCCATCGGGATGGATGTCGACCTCGCGCGGCATACGCCACTACCTTCATGCTTACGATCGTGTGGCTGGATACATCCTTACGTATGGTGGTGCCGACGGTAAGCGGGCAACACCGCGTCCGGCGGCGACGGCCCAGGCCGATCGACGTCCGACGTCAACCACCGGACGTGTCTTCACCGAAGACGAGCTCGTCAATCCCTACAGCTCAGGTTCGGGCCGACGCTGGTTTGGCCGCTCCATCGAGCAGGGCGGCTCCGTCTCGGTCACTACGGTCCTGCCCGGCCTGCGCCGTGACGGCCGCATCGACTACGTCCTATCTGCCGCGCATCGCAGTGGCAGTTCCGGCGTTGTGACCATCTCGGAGCAGGGCACAACCATTGCCCAGATCCCGCTCACGCCGGTGGCCGAGTACATGGATTCCTTCAACGATAGTGCCCTGGCCTCGATCCCTGCCAATGCCATTGCGGCCGACGGGCGCAGCGTTCTCAGGTTCTCGTACAGCAGCTCCGACCGATCGGCCATGGGATTCGTCGACTACGTCGAGGTGCACTATCCGCGCGAGTTGCTTGCCAACAGCGGCGAGTTTGACCTGTGGGCCGATCGTGCCGACACCGGCGTGGTGGAATGGACGGTGAACGGCTTTGACACCGACATCTACGCCTGGGACGTGTCCGACCGGGCCCGGCCGGAGCTGGTGAGCAATGTTGCGACCACCGGTGGCCTTGCCATTATTCGAGAGGATGTCGGCGCCACGGCAATGCGCCGGTACTTTATTGCTTCGACGCTGCGCAGCGCGTCGATCGAGCGCATGCCTTGGTCCAACCTGCGCGTCGAGCCTGTGAATGCCGACCTTATCGTCATCACGCATCCCGCGCTGAAGTCCTCGGCCGATGCCTATGCTGCCTACCGCAGGGCACAAGGCGAGTTGCAGGTGGCTGTCGTCACCACCGATCAGATCTTCAACGAGTTCAGTTTCGGCGTCACCGATCCCACGGCCATCCGCAATTACCTTCGTCATGCCTTCACGCAGTGGGAACGCAAGCCCAGCTACGTGCTGCTGTGGGGCGATGGCCACTTCGACTACAAGAACATTTCGACCGCTGCGCCAAACTTCATCGTGCCGTACGAGTCCATAGAACCGGTGGCCCACAACAACGGTCTGTTTACGCGTACGGTCGAGGATTACTTCGTGCGCGTCGTTGGTGACGATGCACTGCCGGAAATGGCCATCGGACGTCTGCCGATCACGTCGAACGACGTCGGACAGCGGCAGTTGAACCGCATTCGTACCTACGAACAGCAGTCGTCGTACGACGACTGGCGCACGCGCGTCACCTTTGTGGCCGACGACGGGCAGACCACCGACGACCAGTCTGACCGCGACCTGCATCTTTCACAGAGCGAGACGCTGTCGAACCAATATCTGCCGGCAACCATGCAGTCCCGGAAGATCTACATGGTGGAATATCCCACCGAGAACGTTCCGCGCGGACGCCGCAAGCCGACGGTGACTGACGACATGCTGTCGACCATCAACACGCAGGGAGCACTGATCGTCAATTGGATCGGCCATGGCAACCCGCGCGTCTGGGCACACGAGCAGATCTTCGTACGCGAAAACACAGTGCCCCTGATGACGAACAGGTCCAAGCTGTTCTTCGTCACGGCCGCCACGTGTGACTTTGCGCGGTTCGACCTGCCCGACAATCAGTCCGGCGCCGAAGAGCTTGTGCTTGCCGAAAATGGCGGCGCCATTGGCGTCTTTTCGGCCTCACGCGTCGTGCTGGCCTATGCCAATGCGGCCATCAATCAAGAGTTTTACCGGAACATGTTTCAGCGTGATGCCGGCGGAGCGTTCGTCCGCATCGGAGATGCACTGTATCGCACCAAGCTTCGCATGAATGCCGACAACGACGAGAAATTCATGCTGATCGGGGATCCAACGATACGTCTGCTGATCCCCAATGAGCGCGTTGTGATCGATTCCATCAATGGTAGTGCCGTCTCGGATACTGCCACCGTCGAACTGCAGGCACTCTCGACCGTTCGCGTGTCGGGCTACGTTGCCGGAGCCGTTGGCGACGCGCCAGATCCAACCTTCGACGGCGTTGCCACGTTGTCGCTTTTCGACAGTGATGTGCAGCTTTCAGTGCGTGATACCGACAGATATCAGACACTCAATTCTTTCCGTCGGATGGGGGCAGCGCTGAACCGCAGCTCGTACAAGGTGTCTGGCGGACGCTTCACGGCCGAATTCGTCGTTCCGCAGGACATTGCCTTTGCGTCGCAACGCGGAAAGATCTTCGGCTATGCCGTCAACGATGCTTCGACGCGATTTGCCATGGGTGTCACCGACCGTGTGACCATTGGCGGTGTGGCCACGCAGACCTACGATGATGACGAAGGCCCGTCGATCAATGTCTACCTCGACTCGCGCTCGTTCCGCCCCGGCGAATTCGTTCGGCGCAATCCCATCCTGCTGGTCGATCTTGCCGACGCCACTGGTATCAACACCACAGGCGTTGGCATCGGACACGACATCGAAGCCGACGTCAACGATGGAGCCATGATCGAAAACCTCACGCCAACCTTCACCACGTCGCTCTCCAACTCTCGTTCCGGTACAGCCACGAAGCAGCTCTTCAATCTTACGCCCGGCCTGCACACGGTACGCGTGCGTGCATGGGATGTGCTGAACAACGTCTCGGAGGCCGTCACCACGTTCCGCATCGCCGATGCGAACACCGGAGCCTTTGCAACCTCGCTCGAAGCGTGGCCCAATCCGTTCGCTGGTCCAACCACGATCGTCTTCAAGCACACCATTGATCGACCCTTCAAGGCCGACATCCGCATACACGATGTCTCCGGCCGGCTCGTCTTCGACCGCACCGTTGACGTAGCGGCCATGCAGACGGCGGAGATTCCGTGGGACGGCCGCGATCCTGACGGATCGTTGCTCAGCAGTGGCGCCTATCACGCCGTTGCCGTATGCACGCTCTCTGATGGCTCGACCGTGACCGTCGGTGGGAATATCACCCTGCTTCGCTAACTTTGATGCTAAATTGCTCCATGCAAGGACTTCACATGACATCGATGCAACGGGGCATCGCCATCGCTTTCGCCGCCCTGCTTTCCGCAGCACCCTCGTTCGGTCAGGCCGGTGGTTCTGCCGTTCCGTTCCTGCTGATCAGCCCCGACGCGCGTGCCAGCGCGATGGGGGACATCGGCACGGCGCTTGCCGACAACGTCTATGCCGTACACTGGAACCCGGCAGGCCTTGGCTTTCAGGAGGGACGCCAGGTAGCATTGAGCTTTTCGAAGTGGCTGCCGCAGTTCAATGCCGACCTGTTCTACTCGTACGGCACGTTCGGTCAGTACGTCGAAGACCTTGACGGTTTTGTCGCGGCCAACATCATCTACATGAACCTTGGCGAGTTCATGCGCACGTCCGAGGACGGTAACGCTCTTGGCAAGTTTCGCTCGAACGAATTCACGCTGGGCGTGTCCTACGGCACCATGATTTCTGACGACGTGGCGGCCGGCGTACAGATCAAGTACATCCAGTCAAACCTTGCTCCGGCCGGTATCGGTCAGGCAGGTGCCGGCGTCGGCGTTTCGGGTGCCTTCGACCTTGGCTTCCTGTACGCGCCGCGCAAGCTGGACCTGTTCGGTCTCGACCTTGGTCGCTCGCTCCGCCTGGGCGTCAACCTGCAGAACGTCGGTCCGAAGATGACCTACCTGAACGAGTCCGACCCGTTGCCGACGACGTTGCGTACGGGCATTGCGTTCAAGCTGGTCGAAGATGAGTTCAACGACCTGACCGTGTCGGCCGACTTCTCGAAGCTCCTTGTCAAGCGCGACTCCCTTGGTTCCGACCCGATCCCGCTGTCGTTCGTAACGGCATGGGGCCGCGGCGGTATCGAATCCGGCTTCGGCCTGGAGTACATCTACGAGCAGATCGTCGCACTTCGTGGCGGCTATTTCACCGAGCCGATGGTGGCCGGTAACCGTGAATATTTTACCCTGGGTGCCGGCGTGACGTACGATCTGTTCCAGATTGACTTTTCGTACATCCTGACGGTCGAAGAGAATCACCCGCTTGCGAATACACTTCGGTTTTCGATGCTGGTCAACTGGGATCGCCAGCAGTAACGCCATTGCAACGTCGCTTCATCGCCCCTTCCACTCCTTAGTGTGAAGGGGCGTCTTGTTTTCGGCGGCGCCGACGCAGGACGACAATTACTGCGATAACGGCGATCAGGATGGTGACCACCCAACCATAGGC
>VFFB01000124.1 GCA_018882585.1 Candidatus Kapaibacterium sp. | reverse complement strand
CCGGAGTTGCACTAGATCCCTTTGAGACAAGGACTTCACCGCTAACACCACCGTCGGTACCCATGAGCAACGGTGTTGCAGTTGTTGTACCAAGTGCCAGCGAACCATTGAGGGTTGTCGTACTCACGACGTCAACGGTACCACCAGTGAAACCGATGTTCACATCACCAGCTGAACTTGTGTTGATGTTCGTTGTGGCTGTACCAGTAGCGTTGATATTTGTAACACCAACGATCGTCGTTGCACCGTTGATGTTTGTGATTTCGTCGATCGTGATGGTACCGGCCGACGAGATTGCAATGCGGACGTTATCATTGGTCACGATGTCCATTGCTGCGGCTGTCGTTGTACCCAGTTTACCTGTAGTACCAGCTGTGATGGCATTACCTGTACGTGACCAGTTCGGGTTATTGGCACCAGAGGGGTCTTCCCAAACAATTGATCCACCATCTGCTGTGCTCCAGACCGGCGTGTATCCAGCGGCAATACCGGAAGTCGAAGCAAATGCCAGCTGTCCGTCAGAGTTCGCCAAATAGAGGAATCCACCTTTTGATCCCTGCGCGTTCGGAAAGTTGAGGGTGTAACCTGCGCCAGATACCCCGGTGGCAGTTAGCGTCAGTGCCGTCGTGTTACCGGTGTTCTGCAGCTTGAGCTGCTTGGTCTCGATCGGCAGCTGTGCCGAAGCGAATTGCGGCAGGACGGCAAGTCCTGCAAGAATGAGTGCGACACGCATGATACGTGTCAGTGTAGTTGAGCGCATGTTGCGCCTCCTTGTAAAAAATGGGGTGAAATGGAAATGAAGTTCGACCACAGATTCCCATGCTGTTGGTCGGGTGTTAGATGATTGGTTGTTCGTGTTGTAGTTCACAGTTTCTGTTGGTATGAGTGGTTGATGCCGCTGCGGCTGTGGATTGTTAGTCGTAGTTCAGGATCATCCAACTGAAGGCGGCGCCCACAGGCAGTCCGCCCGAGAACGTCACGGTAAATCCATTGGCAGTGCGGTTGCTGATGGTGTAGGCCGAGATGCCTTCCGCGCTTTCCATCGTGACCACCACACGGGCATTGGCCTTCAATGCCGTCATGGCCGGGAAGGCCGCATTCACATTGATGGCCACGTCGTACTGCCGCGCGGCCGTGTTGTTGGTATGGCGGCCGGAGTGCAGTGGTGGCAACTCAACGGTGTTGGTTGCCGAGATCAGCAGCGTGTCTGCGTTCTGCGTAAGCTGGATGCCGTTGCCGGCCTTCATCTGTGTGCGTTTGGGTACGCCGCCGGGCCGTCCCATGTAGATCTGGAGCGAGTCCAAACGGTCGCCTTCGGTTAGGGTTCCGTCCGGACCCGATACCAGAATCCGGTTCGGAATCATGTTTTTGGGGCGTTGGGGGACGCTTACGCGGCTTGCCGCCTTGATGCGGCCGTCGCGGCCAATGATAAGCCGGGCTATGGCCGTACTGTCGCCGTAGATGTCAGAAATCACGCCCGTCGACTTCAGCTGCGTCGAGTCTAACGACTGGTCTCGCACGTAAAACTTCCACGTGTTGTCGGCGTTCACGTCCTTTTCCACCTGCACCACGTTGTCCTTGGTGGCCAACGTAAGGTTGCCCAGCACGCCCGAGGCGTCGATGGTCACGTCCTGACCGTTACGGGTAATGGTAACGCCGCCCGTTCCCTCAAGGTTGATGTCGCCCTCGGCTCCTTCAAGCGTGCGAACCACGCCCGTGGCGCCCGGCAACAACGCGCCGGCATAGGTGGCCGTTCGGGCCACGGCTGCATATGGCGACGCTGTTAGTTTGGTGCGCGGCTTGAACGGATCGTTCAGGGCGTCCGGAAGGGCGATCTCCAGCCAGAGCTGCTTTGTAAAGTCGACGTTGTCCTTCAGCGGGATCTGCTCGCCAAGGATCAGATTGAAAATGCCCTTCACCACCGTGGTCGAAATGTTGTCTTCCCACACCCTCGTGCCAAGTGTATCGACATCGTACAGCCGCACATTCAGCGTGTACTGCGCGTCGGGGAAGATGGTGCCGTCGGGACGCACCAGCAACCCTTGGAACGACAGCAGCAGCGGCGGCTCGCCCACAACTTGGGCTGCCGCCGTACTGACGGCAAACACCATGGTTAGCGCGATGGTAAGGCGGCGCATCATCTTGTGCAGACGATCGATGTGGTGAACTGCTCAAGACGATTGGTGCCAGACAGATAGGCGTTGATGCGCACAGTGTAGACGCCCGTTGCCACGGGCGAACCGCGGGGGTCACGTCCGTCCCAGAAGAATTCGAAGACGTCGCCAAGGTCCTGCGACGGCACAGCCACGATCTCGCGGCCGTTCAGGTCGTAGACGGTGATGTCGGCACGGTCATAATTGCCACGCACAAGGCGCAAACGCACCGACGTTGCAAAGGGGTTGGGATAGGCGTAGACAGAAGGGCCGGCAACAATGGTGTCCTTCGGACCATCGTCACCCGGTACAGACAGCTTGATGTCGAGCGGAACCCATACGCCAAGGTACAGCCTGCGGTCAGCCGTGTCGCCAGGTATGCGCACACGGGTGCTGCCAATCGACGTCAGTCCCGCAATCGCGCTCAGGCGATAGTACGACGTGTCAGCCATGCTTGAGAATATCACCGCGCCCGTCGACTGGATCACACGCGAGTTGTGACCCTTTGCCGTGTCGATGCCCGGCACGATGTATTCCCGATTACCCGTTCCCGTCTGCGCGCAGACCGAAACAGCTGCCGCCAAACCCACCAGAATGGCGACGAAATGCTTCGACATATGTGTTCCCAATGCTGTTGTCCCTGAATCCCGTAGGATTCAGCTAGGCAACTTAGGGGTTGCCGTGTCATAGATTTGTCAGAAGATGTCGCAACACGTAATCCCGGTGTTGGTCGGAGATACTACATATACCAAGAGGAATCAAATAGTTACAGCATTTTGAGTAGACTGTGTAAAAACATCACGATAAATGTACGACAAGTATTGGACTTGCAAAATCATCGGGCTTCGAGCGTGCATGTGTCGCCGCTCCAATGTTGTTCACGTACGGTGCCGCTGCCGCGGACGCGGACGTCGTAACCTGCGCCATGCAGGGCGGCTATGGCCCGGCGTAACAGAAAGCCACGCACGTCGGGGCGGGCAGAGCCCCGGGCCGACGTCATGCGCAGCGCTATCGTGGTGCCACGCAGGCTGCGCGTGCCGTGGGCGGGCTGCTGCTGCTGTACGGTGCCGGCAGCCGCCTGCAGGGCACGGTCTACGCGCAGACCCAGCCGCTGCAGTACGCCCGTGGCCGTGGGCGCGTCCAGACCCCGCACGTCGGGTACTACTACGGTGTCGGCCGCGGCCGAGGCGGCAATGCGGTCGCGGGTGTCGGCATCCAGCTGCATCATGGTCATGGTTTTTTGCACGATGCGACGGAACACCGGTGCCGCCGCCGTACCGCCATAGATGGTGCTGGTAGGGCGGTCCATCATCACGATCATGGCAACCCGAGGTGCCTGGGCGGGGTAATAGCCAACGAACGAGGCTGTATAGTTGGTGCTGCTGTAGGCGCCGTCAACAAGTTGCTTGGCCGTACCCGTCTTGCCGGCGATCTTCACGCCGGGAATGGCCGCCGCCGTTGCCGTGCCACGGTCCACCACGCCCGTCAGCATGTTGGTAAGCATGGCCGCCGTCTGCTCGCCGATCACCCGCCGCACCGTCTGCACGCGCACGTCGTTGCGCACGCGGCCGCCAGGCTCGATAAAGGCCTTCACCACACGCGGCTGCATCATCACGCCCTTGTTGGCAATGGCCGCATAGGCCGTTACCATCTGCAGGGCCGTGCTGCTCATTTCGTAGCCAAAGGCCATGAAGCGCTTGGTGGTGGGGTCGAATTCGTTGGGTCGCTTCAGGCGTCCGCGCACCTCGCCCGGCAGGTCGATGCCCGTGGGAATGCCAAAGCCAAAGTCGCGCACGTACTTGTACAGCACACGGTCGTCCAGCAGACGCGTGCTGCTGGCAAAGACGACGTTGCTGGACTGCTCAAGAGCCTTCCGGAAGGTGGTGCGCCACAGCGGATGGTCGTCCGTGATCACATATCCGCCAATGTCCAACCGTCCTCCAAGCCCGTCAACGGGGTCGTCGGGGGCAATGCGGCGCTCTTCGAGCAACGCTGCCGCCGTAATGGCCTTCATGGTCGACCCGGGCTCGTACATGTCGGTGATGCCCCTGATGCGGATGGCGTCGGTCGTTGCCCGGTCCAGCCGCGTGGGGTCGAAACTTGGCCACGACGCCATGGCCAGCACGTCGCCCGTGGCAGGGTCCAGGGCTATCACCGTGCCCGAGGCGGCGCCGGTCTCGCGTACGCCACGCTCCAGCTCCTGCTCTACCACGCGCTGCATCTCGACGTCGATGGTAAGCTGCAACCCAAGACCGTTCCGGGGCGCCTCGCGCTCGGGGTTCACGCTTGGACGCAGACGTCCGCGGCCGTCCCGCTGCATCACCACAAAGCCGCCCGTGCCGCGCAGCAGCGAGTCATACTGCAGCTCCAAGCCGGTAAGACCGTTGTTGTCCACGTCGGTGGTGCCCACGATCTGGGCAGCCACCGGACCGTACACGAAATGTCGTTTGGGCTCGCGCACGCGTATCAGCCCGGGGTCGCTCATGGTGTCCAGCAGCGGATACATCACCGTATTCACGCTGCGCGCCAGCCATACAAAGCGCCCCTTGTGGTTGCGGATACGGTCCAGATACCACTCCCGCGGACGTCCGTCGGCCATGGCCAACAGGTCGGCCACCAGCTCGGGCTGCTTCAGCATAGTGGGGTCGGCTGCGAACGACGTTACCCGCATCATCGTGGCCACGTCGCGCATGCTGCGGTCAAAGACGCGCCCGCGCTCGGCACGCAGTTCGACCTTTGACTCGTACTGCTTGCGGGCCAGCTCGCGATACCGTGCCCCCTCTATCACCTGCACCCAGAATAACCGTGCCCCCACCGCGCCAAAGGCCACGGCAAAGAACATGATCATGATGCCCACCTTCCAGGTGATGGGGTCGTACGGACGTGATGACGGATCGGTCTGCATGAAGGCGTGGGGGGCCCCGACAAGGGTTATGGTGCCGTCAAAACAACGGGTGCTTTTGGAGGTGCCTGCATGCGCAGCCGCTCGACGGCCACACGCGTGATATGGTCGGCCGACTGCAGCCGGTACGTCTCGGCCCGCAGATGCTGGTTCACCACCTGCAGCGAGTCGTTGGCACGGCGCATCATGTCGGTGTCGCGCAGCAGCTGGTTCACGCGGATGACGTTGCTGACGTACAGCACCGTCGAGGCGGCGCTAACCACGACAAGGGCGAACAGACTCCACCTGTTCAGCAGGCGGCGCTGCCTGACGATTGCCTTGGGCTCGTTGACGGGTGCCGCCTGCTGTACCTCGACCTTGTCCTGTAGCATGTTGCTCCTATCGAATGATCACGCCCGAGCCGGTGTCGCCCTCGGGTCGCATCAGCACCACACGTCCGTTGGTAAGCGGTGCTGCCAGCACCATGCCCTCCGACACATAGCCCATGATGGTTGCCGGCTGCAGGTTGGCCACGATCGCGATGGTAGTGCCTACCAGCTCCTCGGCCGTGTAGCTCTCGGCAATGCCGGCTATGATCTGGCGGCGCTCGCCGCCTACGTCGACCTGCAGTCGAAGCAGACGCTTGGACTTGGGCACGTTCTCGGCCTCGAGCACAACGGCCGTCCGAAGCTTGACCATAAAAAAGTCTTCTATGGTGATGATGCCTTCGGTGTTGGGCTCGGCACCATTTGATGACGATTCGTCGTCATCGTCATCGTCATCGTCGCCCAGTTTGTCGATCTCGTTGTCGATCACGGCGCGCTCGATCTTTGTGAAAAGAATTGTTGGTTCGGCTATGGGGGTACCGGCAGACAGGACGGGCATACCGGCCAACGTCCACGCGTCGGCTGTGGCCTCGCCCGGTGCTCCGGTGCGCACGTCTGCGCCCACCATGCGTTGCATCGTGGCGCCGGCGTGCGGCATGATGGGCGAGACGGCAACGCCAAGGGTGCGTACCACCTGCAGACACATGTTGATGCACAGGGCACAGTCGGCAGGGTTGGTACCGACGGTCTTCCACGGCGCCTTATCGTTGAAGTACTTATTGGCTGCCCGGGCAATGTTCATGGTCTCGGTGGCCGCCTCGCGGAATCGGAACCGGTCGTACGCGTCGGCCACGGCCGCAAGGCCGGTGCCGACGGCGTCAAGCAGCACCCGCTCGTGGTCGCCGGCCGGCGCTGCCGCATCAAGCGCGGGCACTGCCCCCTGAAAATTCTTGTGGGCGAACTGTACCACGCGGTTGACGTAGTTGCCAAGGATGGCGGCCAGTTCGTTGTTGACGCGTGCCTGATAGTCGTTCCAGGTAAAGTCGCTGTCGCGCGTTTCGGGCATGTTCATCGTCAGCACGTAGCGCAGGATGTCTACGTGTTGCGGCAGTGGGAACGTGTCCAGATACTGCTGCACGTCGATGGCCCAGTTCCTGCTCTTGGAGAATTTGCGGCCTTCAAGGTTCAGGAACTCATTGGCCGGCACGTGGGCGGGCAGGATGTAGCCCTCGTCTGCACGACTGTGCAGCAGGATGGGAAAGATGATGGTGTGGAAGACAATGTTGTCCTTGCCAAGGAAGGCCGTATATGTGGTATCGGCATCGCACCACCAGCGCTTCCAGTCGTCGGGCCTGCCTTGGTCTGCGGCCCACTGCTTGGTGGCCGAGATGTAGCCCAGGACGGCTTCGAACCACACGTAGATAACCTTGCCGGCGGCACCGTCCACAGGTAAGGGAATGCCCCACGCCATATCGCGGGTGGCGGCACGTTCGGCCAGACCCTGTTGCAGCCACGACCGGCTTTGCTGCAGGACGTTGTCTTTCCAGTCGCCGGCATGTGCTTCGATGTAGGTTTCGACCCACTTCTGGAACGCGTTCAGCTTGAAGTACCAGTGCCTGGTCTTGCGCACCACGGGAATGGTGCCGCTTACCAGTGAGCAGGGATTCTTCAGGTCGAGCTGATCGTAATAGGCGCCGCAGCTGTCGCACTGATCGCCGCGGGCCTTGTCGCTGCCGCAGTTGGGACACGTGCCTTCGACGTACCGGTCGGGCAGGAACATGCCCGCAAACTGGTCGTAGAATTGGTCTTCTTCGCGCTCTACCAGCAGGCCCTGCTCCAGCCACGACGCAAAGAACTCCTGGGCCGTGGCCGTATGGATGGGGTTCGACGTGCGGTCGTAGATGTCAAAGGCGATGCCGGCGCCTTCAAGGGCAGACTTGTTGGCGGCGTGATACTTGTTGATCAGCTGCCGCGGCGTAAGCTTCTCCTTGTCGGCCGCAATGGTGATGGCC
>VFFB01000019.1 GCA_018882585.1 Candidatus Kapaibacterium sp. | reverse complement strand
CTTTGTCGCCAAAGGGGTCGTCGGCGTGAACGTAGAAGGCGGCAACGCCCATGGTGAAGGCCGTGAGCAACGCGGCGATACGGGTCTGGAAGCCAATGATGATGAGCAGCGGGGCGACAAGTTCGCCGACGACGGCAAGCGCCAACGAAATCGTCGGACCCATCCACATGAAGTCCATAAACTTGATCTCGCCGCCGGCCATAAGCTTTTCGAACTTCGGCCAACCGTGGGTCATCATCAGCAGCGAGGTAGCAACGCGCAGCAGGGGCGCGCCAAGATCAGTCAGGTTCATCATACCAGTGCGGTCGGGTTATGGTTGACGGAATACGTTGTCGGGAATACTCTTGTTGAACTCGACACTCTTGTAGGTGAGCTGGACGGTGGCCTTTTGTGGACCCTTGGATGCCTCGGTCTTGGGTCGGTCAAAGTCGCCCGTCATGGTCTTGGGAATCTCAAAGGCGCCCACGTCCATCATGAGTTTGACGTACGAGGGCATGCCGAAGGCGGCCGACGTGGCATCGCCGTAGACAAGCTCGGCAACGACGGTACCGCCCTTCTTCATGGTGCTTTCGATCTTGCGGATGTTGTTCGTTGCAGGGTCGATCCATAGCGTGGCCACGACGATGTCGGCATCGTCTTCGGCCGGTAACACCTTGACCTTGCGGATGGCAATGCCCTGAAACGTCGCCGTGCCGGCGTCAACCGCAGCATAGGGGCGCCGCAGCAGCCGCGCTGCCGTCAGGTCGGCCCCCTGCTTGGGCAGCATGGCAAAGCCCTTGGCCTGAAACGCCGTCTTGTCAGGCGCCTTGTAGTAGAGCGTCGCTTCGGACGCAGGTACCTTCATAAAGGGCACGTCGACCGTGATGCCAACGACGGCCTTATACGTGGTAACCTTGTCCATCTTGGCCTTGACAGCGTCCAACAGCGCATTCGCATCCGTCGCGGCGCTGGCAGCGGTGACGGCAACGACCCATACAAGCAACAGGTGCTTGATCATGTCAGGATGTCCTTCCGACGAATGATGATCTGCGTGGCAATAAAGCAGGTGATGATGTGGCCTACCAGCACGCCGATCGATGTGTAGATGCGCGCCCACGGTACCGGATCGTCAAACATGAACCGCCAAGCGATCATGTGATTGGTAAAGAATAGGGGGCGAAGCGTACCGAAGATGGGCAGGTCGATGGCCGAAATGATGGTAAACACGATGAGGATGGCCATGGTGGTCATGATGGGACCGATGGCGTTTTCGACGAGCGAGGAAAGGAGGAAGGCGACGGATGAGACGGTCATCATGCCGAGCGAGGCAATGCCGTAGGCCCACGCGAATCGCCACAGCACATCGTCGGCCGCAAGTACCGTGATCATCGACCTGATGTTGACCACTTCGCCCGTACCCAGCAGGGGAATGCCAAGGCCAAAGCTGAGCAGCGCCAGCCAGGCGATCAGCATGAGCGTGGTAAGCATCGAGGCAATCCACTTGGCCGTCACTACGGTGCTGCGCTTGACGGGGCGTGTGAAGACAAGACGGTACGTACCGCCCGTGGCCTCGCCGGCCAGCATGTCGCCCGCCACAAGCGTCGCCAAAAAGGGCACATGCACGAACATCGTACTCATGATGATGAGCGCTACGGTATAGCCGTTCAGCAGATTGCCGCGGAACTCAAAGACGTCCTTGACGGCCTGCGTTGCAAAGGCGAAGTATGACACGCCTTCGGCGCGCATGGCCACGACGATGATCGGGACGAGCAACCCCAAGGCAATGAAGCCAATGAAGGTGCGCCACTTGGAGAACACCTTCGACAGTTCGACGCGAAGCATCAGCAGCAGATCACGCATTGGCGGCCTCGCTGGTTAACGACAGGAAGTACTCTTCGAGCGAGCGCACGGGCACGACACGTTCGATGCTGATGCCTGACTGCGTCAGGTGACCAACGATGTGGGCGATGTCGGCCCGCTCGGCCATCATGACGATGACTCCGTCGGCCACCTGCAGGTTGGCATCGGCATGCGTCTGCCGCAGCAGCACTGCCGCCTCGTTGGCCTGCGGCGTGGCAATGGTGACCTTCAGACGTCCGGCGTTCAGCAGGTCCTGCACTGCCCCTTCCACAACAGCCTTGCCGCGATTGATGACGATCATGCGGTTGGCGGTCAACTCGACTTCGGGTAGGATGTGCGAAGACAGGAAGATGGTCTTGCGATGCTCGGACCGCAACGACAGGATCAGGTCGCGGATGTCCTTCATACCCTGGGGGTCCAGGCCCGTCGTGGGCTCGTCCAGTACGATCAGGTCGGGATCGTGCAGCAATGCCTGGGCGATGCCAAGACGCTGCTTCATGCCATGCGAGAAGGTCTTGACTTTGCTGTCGGCCCGATGGTCAAGCCCAACAATTCCCAACACGCGCAGCAGGTTGCCACGCGATACGTCGGCACCGCTCATGCGACCCAACAACTCAAGATTGTGCCGCGCCGTGAGGTAGTTGTAAAAGTCGGGACGCTCCACGATGGCGCCGATGCGACGCAGGATGTCCTCGCGGTGCGTTTCGATGGACTTGCCAAAGATGCGGATGGTGCCACCCGTTGGACGGATGAGCGACATCATCATGCGGATGGACGTGCTCTTGCCGGCGCCGTTGGGGCCCAGAAAGCCGTAGATGTCGCCCGGCTCGACGGTAAGGTCAAGACCGTCGACGGCATGGAATGTGCCGTAATGCTTGCGCAGGCCGCGCAGTTCAATGATGCTCATGCGCGGTCGTAAACGACGATGACGTCGAAAAAGTTCAGAGCTTGCCGACGAGCGTCTTGAAGGCCGCTCCGCGCTGCTCGAAGTTGTCGAACATATCGAACGACTTGCAGGCAGGCGAGAACAGCACAACGTCGTCGGGGTCGGCCAACTCGCATGCTGTACGTACGGCCTCGTCGAGCGACCTGACCTTGACGCAGCGCTTGCTGGTACACCAGTGGTTGAAGATGGCGTCGGCCTCTTCGCCGATGCAGACGATGGCGTGGACGTTGGTGGCAACCAGTTCGTCCAACTCGTGGTAGTTGTTCTTGTCACCACGTCCACCGGCTATCCACACGATGGGCCGATCAAAACTCGACAGGGCATACCATGCCGCGTTGATGTTCGTGGCCTTAGAGTCGTTGTAGTACTTGGCCCCCTTCAGCGTTCGGATGTATTCCAGACGGTGCTCGACACCGGCAAAGGAATGAAGCGCGTCGCGGATGTCTTCGTTCCGCACTTCAAGCGCCCGGGCTGCAAGAGCGGCGGCCATGGCATTGTACACATTGTGTACGCCGGGCACGCCTATTTTACGAACGGCCATGAGAAGCTCCTCTTTATGCTCACCTCCGACCCTTAGGATGATCTCGTCCCCCCGGACGAACGCTCCATGCTGCTCGGAGCGTATGCTGATCATCTGTACTGTCCCTTGGGTCACCGCTGCTGCTCCTGCTGCTGAAGCATCATCGGCATTCAAAATTACGACGTCATGTGGCCCTTGATGACGGCAAATTTTCCACTTCGCATCCACGTACTGTTCAAAGCTTCCGTGATACGTCAGATGGTCGGGGGTGATGTTGAGCAGGATGCTCACGTGTGGAGCGAATGAGACGCTCGTATCAAGTTGATAACTGCTAACCTCGGCTACTATGATCGTGTCGGCGTCGATGTTGTCCACAAGTGCCGACAGCGGTGTGCCGATATTCCCTGCGGCAACGGCCTTGCGTCCGGCATGCCGAAGAATATGCGCCGTCAGGGCCGTTGTTGTTGTCTTACCGTTCGTACCTGTGATGGCAACGATGGTGTTCTGCAGGTGGCGGCATGCCCACTCGAGTTCGCCGATGAGTTCCGTGCCGCGTTCGCGTGCGGCAGTGCGGACGACGTTCGACGGAGGAACGCCGGGCGAGGCGATGATAAGGTCGGCCTGCAGCGCACGATCGGTGTGGCCGCCAAACTCATACGCGATGCCGGCGGCATCGAGTTCGGCGATGATGGATGCAGCCGCCAAGGCAGGCTTGGCGTCGGTAACAAATACGTCGTGTCCGCGACGTTTGGCAAGATGTGCTGCGGCAAGACCGCTCTTGGCAGCACCGATGACGGTGATTCGCATGGTGCGAATATCGTACTCTACGTGGTACGCCCCATCAACTGTGTTGCAAGGTGGTGCAGCATGTCGCGTGCCGGTGATGCCGGCAGGGCATGCAGGTGGGCAAAAGCATCTTCGGTAAGGTCGCGCACCACGGCGCGCGCATCGTCGATCACACCTAGGGCGTCCATCATGGTGCGGACGTCCGGGACGCGTTCCTTGGGCAGACCCGACTGTGCGTCGAAGGTGTCGAGCAGCTCGTGATAGGCATCGACGCTTGCACGGTCATGCATCCGTTCGCCGGCACGTGCTGCGGCCACGCGCTCGCGTGCCGTCAGGATCAGCCACGTGCGTTTGCCTTCGATGATATCGCCGCCGGGCGTCTTGCCAAATCCGTCTGTTCCCAGCAGGTCCAGCACATCATCCTGCAGCTGAAAGGCCACGCCGATGTTGCGTGCAAAGGTGCGCAAGGTTTCGGTAAGGGGCGATGGGGCCGCGGCGATGTGCGCGCCAAGGACGACGCTGGTCTCGAGCAGGCGTGCCGTCTTCTTCGTGATCATGTCGAAGTAGGCATCGATGGAAGCCTGCGGCGACGTCTGCAGTTCAAGGTCGAGGGCTTGTCCGTCGCAGACGTCGATGAGTCCCGTCGAGAAGGCGCTGAACACATCGACCGGGGCGGCGGCATGGCGTGCCGACTGTTCAAGCAGGCGCATGGCAACGCCCATCATGACGTCGCCCGACAGGATGGCCGTATTCACGTCCCACTTCATGTGCACCGTTGGGCGACCGCGTCGCATGGCCGACGAGTCCATGATGTCATCGTGAACAAGCGTGAAGTTGTGCATCAGTTCGACGGCCAGGGCCGCCGGCATGGCATGGGCGCGATCGCCGCCGCATGCCTCGCAGGCAAGCAGCGTCATGAGCGGACGTATGCGCTTACCGCCACCCTCGAACAGGTAATGCACCGGATCATACAGTGAGTGCGGCGAACGGTAGTTCGCCATCACGTCTCGCAGGGCGCCTTCGATTTCATCAACGTAGGTGTTCAGTGTTGCAGTCATCGCACCCGAGCGGATCGTAAGTGAGCAATTGTTGCAGAGCCGGACAGGAACATCCACTGACGCAGTGTTCGTTCCCACCCTTGCAGAAAGGTAACCACGCTGTCAACCCGCTGCGTTGCCATAAGCTCGCGCAGGACGGGCCGCGCCGTGCCAACGGCGTGCGCGCCAAGGGCGATGGCCACGGCCGTCTGTGTGCCGTTGACGATGCCGCCCGAGGCGATCATGGTGGCGCCATGGGACTCGCACGGGAAGCGGCATTGACGCAGACAATCGGCCGTGGGAATGCCTACGTCCCATAGATGGTCCACAGCTTCAGCATCATCGGAGCGAAGGATCTCGATGCCTGCCCACGATGTGCCGCCGGCACCGGCCACGTCGATGCAGCGCACGCCTGCGTCGAGCAAACGTCCAGCTACGGCACCGGAGATGCCGGCCCCAACTTCTTTGACAACGACGGGTCGGTCGAAGCGCGCAACGACGTCGGCGATGGCATTGAGTACTCCGCGGAATCGCGGTTCACCTTCGGGCTGTATCAGTTCCTGCAGCGGATTCAGGTGGATGCCCACGGCATCGGCCTCGATCACGTCGGCAAGGCGTTGCACCATATCAAGCGCCGTCCCTTCGCGATGCCAAGCGGCGAGCTGTGCTGCGCCGACGTTGGCGATCACCAGCGGAGGTCGTGTTTGCAGGATGCTGCAATACGTGGACGCAGCTTGGGGACGTTCGATAACGGCGCGCATCGAGCCCACAGACATGCCGATACCAAGGTGCTGCGCCGCCTCGGCCAGCATGGCATTGATCGACGTTGCCTCGGCATAGCCGCCTGTCATGGCACTTATCAGAAAGGGCAGTTGCAGCTGTTTGCCAAGCACGGTCGTTGTCGTCGTGATATCGGACGCATCGATCTCGGGCAGGGCATTGTATTCGATCTCGACCTGGTCGAGTCCCGTCGTGCGTGCGCGGAAGCCCACGTCGGCGCTGACGGCAAGGTCGACATGTTGTTTCTTACGTGATGGGATTGACGGATCGTGCATGTGTTGCCAATATAAACCCCGTCAGCGTCACAGGGGCGTACAGATCGCGAAGCGTCCTCCCGGCAATTGCCGCACCAGACCGCGCAGTTCCATCTCCAGCAGCATCGTCCACATCGCCGCCGTCGATGCATTGCATCGCTCGGCAATCACATCGACGGATGCATCGCCCCCTTCCATGGCGTGCATGACGCGGCGTTCAGGGTCGGTAAGGGGCAAGGTGCTACCCAGTGGCAGACGTGTGACACCAAGATCGTCCAACAGCTCATCTGCCGTACACAATGCCCGTGCGTGGCCGTTGCGCAGGAGGGTGTTGGTGCCTTGGCTGCGCGACGACGTCACGGGCCCCGGCACGGCGTAGAGTGGGCGTCGATGACGCCGTGCGAATTCGGCCGTGATGAGCGACCCTCCGGTGCGTCCGCTTTCGACCACCACGATGGCGTCACTCAATGCGCTGATGATGCGATTGCGTTGCGGAAAGAACGGTGGCAGTGCGGCTTGTCCGCAGCGGTATTCGCTCACGATGGCGCCGCCATGGTCTACGATCGCATCGGCCAGACGTCGTGCCCGCAGTGGTCCCACGCGGTCTATCCCGCTGGCGATCACGGCAACGGTCACGCCGCGCGCCGCTAGCGTCGTCTCGTGCGCCACGGTATCGATGCCGCCGGCAAGACCGCTCACGATGGCGCATCCGGCATCGACCCATCGTTCCACGAAGGCCTTGGTCACGGGCGCGCCATAGCTCACGGTGCACGTCCGCGTTCCCACCACGCCGATGCACGTTGTGGAGGTATCCGGCAATGGTCCGCGCACCCACAGCACGGCCGGAGGGTCGACGGCATCGCGCATGCGCTGCGGGATGCGTGTGTCGTACCACGGCAGCACCTGCACGTGCATCGCCGCTGCGCGGCGTATGGCGCCCTCGGCGATCTCGCGCAGCGCCTGGCACGGCGTACCGAATAACGTTGCATCGGCAGCGCGCAGCTGCAATGCCCCTTCCAGACTATCGGTTGTTGTGGCCAACATGCGGATGTCGGCAGCTGTCAGACCCTGCAGCAGCGTCAGCGCCACAAGGTCGGTGATGGGCCAGTGTGTCATCCACCTATGTGCACGAAGGCGGCGGATGTGTGACGGGGGGGATGGGGGGGCTATTTCCAGATCTTGTGCTCGCACCAGTCTGCGGGAAATCCCATTGGTTTGAGGTCAGGAGCGCAGCGCACGAGAAGTTCTGTCAGTGCATTTCTCCAATCGTATTCTGGTGCGATCCGATCCATGAAGTATAGCAGGATTACGAACGTGTTGTAGACTCGTCTGGAACTCGGCTGAAACGCTTGGATGATGTTCTGAGGTCTTGTACGAGGCTTCGCCGGCGTTATCATGAATTCACGATTCCATAGTCTGCCGTGGTGTGCACAGATGTTGCGCACGTAGCTAAGATGTTTGCACCAAGATTCAAGGAGAATCTCATTCAATCCATATTCAGCTGCTATCGCAGTTCTGATATGCTTGGGACCAATGTTCTCATACCATTTTGAAAGTGATCCCATGGACATTACCTCACTTACGGCCCATATAGGCGGTAGCATTTCGGAGTGTTTCCGCAGTAGATGCTGGATGAAGACTTCGGTTGAACGATCGACTTCATTCATCGTTGTTGCGATGAATCTTCTCCAACGACGTTCATCCTTCATGATGTTGACATTCATGTGAGCGTGGGGACCATGTTCCATCGCCAGCGTATGTGCCCAAATCGCTCGAAGTGAAACCTCGATGCGTTCAATTGCATCAAGAACAAGGAGGCGGAGTTCTCGATCGAAGGCGTACAGCGATAGCACATCTTCGAATGTTGTTGCAGCTCTGAACTTGTGTGTTGCACTATCTGACTCGAAGGGCAGCCAGTATGCTGCGAGTCGATAGTAATTGGTATGACGCAGAACAAACTCGGCGCGATGCACGTCATCGATATGCATACCTCGATGACGCAGCAGTTCTAGCTGCTCAGGTATTGAGAGGGCAGGTTTCAGAAACGGATGTTTCGTCATACTGCCAGAAAAAAAGTAACCCGCCAGTTTGAGGGTACGCTTACGCGCATAGCCTTGGCGGGTATTGTTGTTTCGAACATACAAAATCTTCGATAAGCAGTAGTTGTGTGCCGAACGTTACCGCCGGATCTATACTACTGTGTCGAAAACACCGAGAAGTGTGACACGATCCACGACCTCAGCCGTGGGTGAACGTGAGATTAGCCCACGGCCTCAGCCGTGGCTCACCGTGTGCTACTCCACCACCCACTGTACCTCGGTGGAACTTTGCGAGGCACCGATGAACCAGCCAAGGAAGCCGCCGGCGACGGCGGTGACGATGGCCGTGGCCGTGGGGCCGCTCTGCGAGCGGAAGGTAGAGACGGCAAGTGGCAGGGCATAGCCGAACAAGATGCCGGTGACGGCGCCGGCGGGACGGTAATCGCGCCGACAGCCGGTGCAGACGATGCGGCGCAACTGCGAGACGTGCGCCTGCGTGACCGTGGCCGAGGCTCGACCGTCGGCCCAGTAAAGCGTGTCGTTCCGCAACCGCGTGATGTAGCCCCAATACTCCTGCGTGGTGCTATCGGCGCCGATGATGGTGATCTCGACAGGGTGCCCAGTCGTCGTGGCAAGCATCTGCTGCAGTCGCGCATGACGTGCGTGCACAGGGTCTGACATGCGAATGGGAATGATGCGCGGCGAAGCGCAACCGATACAGCACAATAGTATGCCGATCGTGAGCAGCCGAGGCATCATAAGGCCGTCATGCGCGCCTGCAGGGCAGCTCGTACGGTCGTGGCGACGTCAGTTGCCGGCAGGACCTCGCAGATGGTGTCGAGCGCTGTTTCGAGCGTTGCCTTGAACATGTCGAGCCGCGGCACGATGTCCGCAATGATGGGCGCGTCCGTAGGGATGGCAACATGCACCTTGCCAAGATCGATCATGGCCTTGATGATCTGCGCCTCTTCCTGCGTAGAGCATTCAATGACTTCATCGGCCTTGCTGCCCTTGCGGCACACAACGTTCCACGCAAACATCGTGCGGGTAATGTCGGCACGCGTTACTCCCTGCGGCAGGATCACAACACGCGTGTTCTCGTCCGGCAACTGCTCAAGCAATGGCGTATACCATTGCGACAGCGGCTCGAGTCGATGACGTGTCTCAAGATCGTGCACCAAGGCGTCAACAAGTAGCCGAACGTTGTCGCCGCGCATGCGCCACAGCAACAGCAACCGGTACATCCATCGCTGCTCCTCCGGTGTAAGCCCGATGATGTTCTCCATCAGGTGCTGGTCAACGATACGTCGGTCACGACGCACGGCGTCCATGCGGAAGTCATCCGGACACGCAGCGCCGTACTCCACCTCGAATCGCTCGATACGTCGGGTGAGAAAGGGGCGATGGCGTCGCAACTGGATGTCACGAAGGACCTCATCCGTGGGCACCGGAAAGGCCTCGGCATCGCGCACCGTCATGTCGGCCTTATGCTGCACCGCCATGAAGAGGGAATTCAGAAACAGCCCTACGGTGCTGTTCATCCAGAGTGCCAAGCGGTCTGCCGCCTGCGGGTTGTGCAGGGTAACGCCGATGCAGCCGTCGCTGACGAAGGCATGGGCAGGATTCATCGCCACAAGACGTCGCTCGTGCTGCTCCTTCGGGATGATCAGGTCGGGCACGGGCGGAGGTGGCAGGCGGTACCAGGGCGTGCGCTGGCGTACGGTTGGACGTGTATGCAGGCCACCACGCTCGGCCCGATCGATCCATGTGCCAAGATTGCTCTGTGCAACGTCCGACGCAGAAGCGTCGATCAAGAGCAGACACTGGTCTGCCGACGGCGTCATGCCAATGCCGTCAAGGTCGTCGACGCCGCCAATGACAAGGTTGTCGATCACCTCGCCGTCCATGCCCGTGCGCTGCCACGCGTGGGCCTCGAGTCCTTCCGTGGCAATGGTCTCGGTGTCGACAACGAAGAACTCGTTGGCGCCGGTGCGCAGGCCGCTCCAGGCCTGACCAAGATCGCGTAGCAACTGCATACGTGATGACGTTTTGGTAAGGATGCGCGAGACGACATCGGGCGGCACCAACAGATCAAACCACGTGCCGCTGCTTCCGTCGGCGCGCTCGCGCATCGCGCGCTGCGTGACGGTGCGGACGTAGACTTCGTCGTTGTTCTTACCGCGTTGCGAGGCGCCGATATAGCCAATGAAGGCATCAAGATGCTGCGTGCGTTTTGCGTCGAGTTCGCGCGGTGCATCACACGTCATGAAGAAGGCCGAGAGTGGTTTGCGCAACACAACGATCCGTGCAGGCGCTTCGTCCTCGTCATCGGCATGCCGCGTGGCCACGATGCAACACGTGCCGGCCTCGGGCGATACCAGCGATTCGGCATCACTGGTCAGTACCCAACGGATGCAGAAGCGCTGCGTGAGTGACGTGCGGACGGCTGCATAATGGTCGGCGTACAACACAGCCAACGGCAGGACCATGACCATGGCACCGTTGGCCGACATCGGAAGTTTGTCTGCAAGCAGACGCAGCAGGTGTCGCCCGTCAAGGGTGGTGCCTGCAGCGCAGAGCACATCCCAGGGTCGCTCAAGTGTCATGTGGCGCCGCACCAGCCCAATGTCGGCGGCAGCGTCCACGCGGCCGCTCGTGCGCAGCACGACGGCGCGCTCGGCATCGGTGGTGGGCGCAAAGACGTAGACGTCGGGCGGTGTCTGTCCGCGCGACTCAGCCAGCATGCGTGCGCGCACGGCAAACAAGCCTCCGGCGTCGCCAACTTCCAGCAGTCGCGACGCGCCTGCCGGCGCGGCCAGCCGCAAGGCTACGTCAACAACGTCGATCGTTGGCGAGGGCGCCCGTCGTGCTCCGTCGCACCAGCGTACCACGTCATCGACGGTGCGATGCAATGCATGGTCGTCGATGCGCCGCGGGTCGATCCTGTGCAGGAAGGTACACAACGAAGCAAGGGCAGTACGGAACAGGCCGGACCGTTGGTCCAGCACGTCGATGTCGTCAACATGTTCCGGAAACATCATGAAGCCCTTGCGTCGCGCCTCGCGGAAGTAGCTGCCCAGCACGTCAAGCATGAGTGTCGCACTTCGGATGCCCCAGGGAATGCTTAGCCGGTCAAGATCTTCCTCGCGACGCATCTGCAGCAGGGCGTAGGCAAGGACTGAGGTAACGACGCGGACGACGCGCTCGTTCTGTTCGGTACTGCGGTCGGTGCATGACAGCATGGTGGTGGCTGCCTCGCGGACACGCTCGCCCAGCAACTCCTCGGCCTCTACCGGGGCACGCTGCACGTAGATGTCCGTCAGCATGGTCTGCAGCGCCATGCCTAGACGGTCGTGATCGTCAGCCGTAAGCTCGGTCGACGTCGTGATGTCGACGCCCCCATAGGTGCCAATGATCTGCTGTTCTTCGGGCAGACGTTTTACAACGGCATCGGTGCGATAACTGACTACGCTGCGTAGGGTAACCAACGCAATGGCCGGTACATGCAGTCGAGCGGCTACAACGCGTACACGGTCTCGTGCGAACTCGTCGTACGGATCATCCGTGGGCTGCAGCACATCCACAAGGACCACGCCTTCGACAAGCAGATACGAACCGTCGATGCTGGTGTACTCCGTCACCTCGGCGTCGCGGCCGATGCGTTCGACGGCCCTGCGCAGCAAGGTGTGTACGATGGTTGCGGGTACGTTCACAGCGTTCGCTGTTGCTGTATGTCGGCAAGCATGGTCGCGGCAGCTGCCGCGTCGGGTGCTTCGACGATGATGCGCAGAATGGGCTCGGTGTTCGACGTGCGTACATGCAGCCAGCGGTCGCTGTAGGAGACGTGGATGCCGTCTTCGCGTGAGACCACGCCGTCGTCGAACCGCGCAGCGACGCGCTCAAGCAGCAGCGCTGCCTGGTCGGCATTGTCGACGGTGATCTTCGTCTTGAGCATGCTGTACGACGGCATGTCGGCCACGGCCTGCGACATCGTGCGTTGCGTGCTGCGCAGCATCGACGTGATGAGTCCTATGCCAACCATTGCATCACGTCCGTAGTGGCATGCGGGCAGGATGACGCCTCCGGACCCTTCGCCGCCGATGACGGCATGTTCGGCCTGCATGCGACGCACAACGTTGATCTCGCCTACGGCAGCACGATGCGTCAGGCATCCGTACTTCGCGGCAACATCGTCCACCATGCGACTGGTGGAATAGTTTACGATCACCGAACCTGCTGCGTCACTACGCAGTACGGCCTCGGCCGCAAGGGCGATCGTCCGCTCCTCGCCAATCGGTTCACCGTGTTCGTCAAACAGCACCAGTCGGTCGGCATCGGGGTCGACGGCCACGCCCATCACCGCGTCATGCGCGCGTACGGCATTGCCAAGGTCGACAAGATTCTCGGCCAGCGGTTCCGGCACATGGGGGAATTTGCCGTTGCCATTGCAATACAGTTCGACCACGGTATAGCCCATGCGGCGCAGCAGGGCAGGCACGATCACGCTGCCACTGCAGTTCACGGCATCGACCACGACGGTCTGTCCGCCAGCCGATGGCGCCGTAGCAACGGCAGGCAGGGCCATGATGGCATTGATATGCCGGTCGATGGCATCGACGACGTTCTCGACGCTTCCGGACTGCTGTTGATCGGACAGCGCAAACCGTTTCCCATCTACGCGTGCCCACAGTTCCGCATTGGCCGTTGCGTCCAGGAAGACGCCATCGCCCCCTATGAATTTCAGACCATTCCAAGGGGCAGGGTTGTGC
This sequence comes from Candidatus Kapaibacterium sp., assembly GCA_018882585.1. Lineage (GTDB taxonomy): Bacteria > Bacteroidota > Ignavibacteria > Kapaibacteriales > Kapaibacteriaceae > ZLKRG46. The sequence goes on along the minus strand of VFFB01000019.1, from coordinate 17,794 downwards.
GAGGCCGTGATACTGATGCCGCCGACGGCATCGGAGTGTTCGGTCAGAAGTTGCACCGTGGGCGTGGGCACCATGTCAAGGACGCTGACGTGGCGGCCGCTGGCGCGCAGGGCACCGATGACGATATCATTGATCCACGAGCCTGAGGGACGTCCGTCACGGCCAACGACGATGGGGCCGTCGGGAAGCATGGCAGCGAACGCCGCTGTGTAGTCAGCAACGACGGCAGGGGTCAGCGCGTCGCCCAACGTGGCGCGCAGACCCGAGATGGAGCGGATGAGTGGCATGGTGCGAAACTACGAGACTGAGCGTCATGGCTGCGCATGCATCAGGGCTTCGATCTCGGCGGCCGCTCGTGGCAGGGCCACTGACATGTTTTCGGGTCCTTGCTCGGTGACCAGGATGTCATCTTCGATGCGGATGCCGATGTTCCACCATTTGCGGTCACACGGGCTGTCTTCGGCGATGTAGATGCCGGGTTCGACGGTCACGACGACGCCGGGCCGGAGCGGACCGTAGGTGCCGGGGTCGTGCACGTCAAGGCCAAGGTAGTGTGACGTGCCGTGCATGAAGTACTTCGACACCTCGGCTGCATCCTTGACGATGCCCAGCTCGGTCAGACGTCGTGTAATGACGGACTTGGCCGCACCGTGCATGGCGTTAAACGGGGCGCCGACCTTTGCGGCCGCGATGCCGGAGTCCTGTGCTTCGAGCACGACGTCATACAGCGTGCGTTGTTCCTTGGTATAGCGTCCGCTGACGGGAAACGTCCGCGTGATATCGGCCGTGTATCCATGATACTCGGCACCGCAATCGGCCAGGATCAGATCGCCGGGATTCGTCTTGCGTCGGTTGGTTGTGTAATGCAGGATGCAGGCATTGTACTTCGAGCCAACGATGGACGGATAGCCGACGTCTTCGGCACCATGATGCTTAAAGCCGTGTTCGATGTCGGCCTCGACCTGATATTCGTACGAACCCGGCTTCGCCTTCTTGATGGCGGCCAGGTGACCTTCGATCGAGATCGCGATGGCCTTGCGCAGCAGACGTATCTCGGCCGTGTCCTTCACTTCGCGCATGGCGGCAAGCCGCGGAAACGACGTCTTGACCTTCAGATTTGGATAGGCCGATGCAAGATGCTTGGTGAGTTCCTTAACGGCGGTAACGGGGGCAGCACCCAGGGGCAGCGGCAGCATGACTGTTGGCAACGACGGCACAACGAGTGAATCCGCCGATGCAAGCACCTTCTCGAGTGTTGCCTTCAGTTCCGACACTGGCCGTGCCATGATCCCCAGCACCTTGGTTGCCTCGGCAGGCCCCATCACCAGCCCTGTCCACTGTTCCTGCTCTCGACGTCGCTCACGCGTGAACAGTACGCTTGTGTGCTTCGTCCCGTCGATCTCGATCCCTGCCGGCACGATCAGCAGCGTCGCCCCAGGATCGGGATAGCCTGTCAGATACAGCAGGTCACTGTCCTGTCGGTACTCATGGTCCACATCATTCTCACGATTTCGCACATCGGCCGCAACCACGGCAAGCACCGATGTCGTACCAAGCTTCTTCACCACGCTGTCACGCCGCGCCGCATACACCGACGGCGGTATCCCGTCGGTATCATACAGCACATATTGGAACTGTGCGTGAAGCGACGATAGACCCAACGCAGTAACGGTCAAAAAGAAGACAAGAAGTCGTTGCATGTCGGAAATTACACACGGGAAGCCTACCCCGGGCTGCCGCCCGGGGCTTGCAATGTTGCGCCCCTTCGGGGCTCACGATCGATGCGTACGCAATCGCGTACATACACGGACATCCCACACACGTGGGCGCACGGACACACATGTGGGCGCACGGACACACATGTGGACGCACGGACGCACAGGTGGACGCACGGACACACATGTGGACGCATGTGAATGTGCATCTCATACACATGTGCACCCACGGCTGAGGCCGTGGGCTACTATGGGCCGACGATCGATTGGCGGAACGTTCGTCGATACGCATCGGGTCGATCCGTTTTCGTCATAACGTGATGCACGATCGTCAGCACCACCAGGTTGAACAATTGTCGACCTGTAGTAGCCCACGGCCTCAGCCGTGGGTACGAGGAATCGCCGAACAACGGATAACAACATGTAGGGGCGCGGCATGCCGCGCCCATGCGGTACGGGGATGACGGCGATTGCGGGCGCGGCATGCCGCGCCCCTACGCGCGTCTCGCCCCTACGCCACTGCGATTGTAGCCACGGTCACGTGCCGGGCGCCGGCCTCGATCAGCGGGATGGCGCAGGCCTGAAGGGTCGAGCCGGTGGTAAGGACGTCGTCGACCAACAGGATGCGCTGACCGCTGAGGCGTTGGGTGGCGACGATGGAGCCGGCGACGTTGCTACGGCGTGTTATGGCGTTGAGCGACGTTTGCGTGCCCGTGTAGCGCGTGCGCCTAAGCACGTCGCGCAGGGGGATGTCCATGGCAGTGGCGACGCCCGAGGCGATGCGTTCGGCCTGGTTGTAGCCGCGCTCGCGATAGCGAGCGCGGTGGATCGGGACGGGGACGACGGCGTCGCAGGTGACGCCGCGGTCGGACATCACCTCGCCAAGGACGCGGCCGCAGGCCGCGGCCAGCGTGCTGCGGCCGCCGTATTTGAGAGCATGCACCAGCGCAAGCGCTGCCCCTTCCTGATCGATGGCGACAAGGGCGTGGACGTCGGAGATGAGGAGCGTGTCACGATCGTGATGGCGCGCCAACATGCTCAGCAGGGCGTCAGATGACGGTGCCGGCGGCAAATTGAACCATGCCACGTCGTCGATGCCGGGCAGCAGCGTTGCAGTGTCGTGCAGCGGCATGCCGCTAAGCAGACAGTGCGGAGGGAACAGGACAATGTCGAATGCGCGGACGATGTTCCGCGCCAGAGCACGGAACATGGAGACCTCTCGTTATCGGGCTTCGTTCACAAACTGCAGGCGTGCTGCTATGTTGTCCGGCAGGGCCGGAGTGTGACTGCTGGGGATAAGGAAAGAAGTCAGCGACGTAAGATCGTCGAACACGCGCTGCTTGACAGCCGTTGCCATCAGGTAGTCGTAGCCGCTGCTGCCACCGGTGCCGATGCGCATGCCGATCATGCGACCAACCATCAGGGTATGGCGGAACCGCCAGAGCGAGACCAGTCGGTCGAGCTCGACAACGGCGTCGATGAAGCGATACGGTCCCTGCAGCAACGGATAATGGCGGTACGTGGCAATGAAGAGTGCCGCCAGCGTTGCCCGCTGCGACATGCGACGCGCGCCGGACGTGCGGAGCTCCTCGTACGTCGTGGCGTCGAACAACGCATGAAAGCCGGCCTCGTTGCGATCAACCTGTGCGATGGCATCCGTGGGGTCATTACCGTCGGCCTTGGCAAGACGCATCACTTCGTCGCGGTCGTGCTGAAACATGTTCCGCACGGCATCGCGATAACTGTCCCAGAAGGCATAGCCATCGGTTTCGAGGAAGGGCGTCTTGGAAAGCCACCGCTCGACGACGTCGAAGAACGTTGGGCCCTGCGTCACGCGTTCGAGCAGCTCGCGTTCGTGCTCGGGAAGTGCTTCGCGGTAGTTGCGCAGGACGCGTTTGTCTTCGGGCAGGCCCATGGAACGCTCCAAGATGCGCCATTGCGCGCTCTGAAAGCCACTGGCAGGATTCAGAAAGCCACGAAAATCCATGAATTCGCCAGGTGTCATGGTCTCGATCAACGTAAACTGGTTTACCAGATGCTCCATGATGCGATTCGTGCGTTGCACTCGAGCCGTGCAGGTGGCGATATCGGCTTCGGGCACGTAGTCGCGACCAAGGATATCGATCACGCTGCCCAACTCGCACAGCACCTGCTTGAACCACAGTTCAAAGGTCTGATGCGTGATGATGAACAGCATCTCCTCGTGCGCGTGTTGACCGTGCTTGTCGCTCTCGGGATATTGGGCGTCAAGGATCTTCTCGAGCTGCAGATAGTCGCCATACCTGATCATTGCAGATCCTCTTTACGGAAGACGGCCGTTTGCGCGATGCGATCATGCAAGGCCAGTCGATCCTTTCCAAGAGCAAAAAAGCAGCCGATCGTGATCACAAGACCGATCAGTGAACCAATGGTACCCAGGAACTCAAACACGGGCAGCAGACCGATAAGGGCAAAGAGCGTTGCAAGATTCTTGACAAGCCAGCGTTTGGCCCATAGCTGCACATTTCCGCGGCGACCATCCATGTGGGCAACCTCGAGGCCGAGCGTGAGTTTTCCGATCGAGGCGCCGATAAAGAGTTCGAGCAGTGAAAGCAGCATCGTCGTGATGATGATTCCCGCACTGACGGCTTGCAGCGTGACAAACAGGTCTGTGGCAAGACTGCGCTCAAGACCCAGCGAAGCGTATGCATCCTGCAATTCCGACAACGTAGCAGGGTCCATCATCGAGATGTTGACGATTTCAACACCAATGGCCATCAGACCTAGCAGCAGACCCACGATGATTCCGGTTGCGCTGTCGATTAGCCAGGCAGCAAGTCGTTTGCTGAACGAAACTCGGCGGTATTCGATCGGCATCTCGAACGTTTCAGGAAGATTCATGATAGCTACTCCATTGGTTGAATCTGACGAAGGATACGTACGGCAATATCGTACTTTTTGAACGGAGGCATCAGGTAGATTCCGTCGATACGGTCCAGTGCGCCGCGCAGGAAATCCACGGCCAGTTCGATGCCGATGTTCGTCGCGGCTTCGGTATCAGTTCCGGCCTCGCGCATCCGATCGCGTACCCACGAAGGGATCATCATACCAGGTACTTCGTAGTGCAAGAACTCGGCATGTCTGATCGTGCGCAACGGGATCACGCCCAGCATGAAGCGGATGTCGATGTGGCGGATGCGATCGAGAAAGCTGTCAAGCAGTTCGGCATCGAACACGGGTTGCGAGAATGCCACATGGGCACCCTCGGCAGCTTTGGCAGCCAGACGGTCGATCTCGCGCTCGACATCATCCGATGCCGGATTCACGGCACAGGCAATGCAGAATGACGTTGGCGCTCCAAGAGGATTTCCCATCAGGTCCTGTCCGCCATTCATGTGTCCAAGCGCCCGCACAAGGCCCACGGCGTCGATATCGTACACGCTGGTGGCCGACGGAAAATCGCCGATGTGCGTTGGGTCGCCCGTCACGGCAAGGATGTTCCGCACGCCAAGAGCGTGAGCGCCCAGCACCTCGCTTTGCAGACCAACCATGTTCCGGTCGCGACATGCAAGGTGGGCAATGCACTCCATGCCCGTTTGTTCCTGCACCATGCGCGAGATTGCAATGGGGCTCATTCGCAGCCGGGCACGGGCGCCGTCGGAAATGTTCACCGCGTCGATCCCGTGTTCTTTCAGGTAGCGGGCGCCGTCCAGCACGGACGACATATCCATGCCACGCGGAACATCCAGCTCGACCGTTGTAAGCAGTCGCTTGCCAAGTCCTGCATGCAGGTTGGTAGGGGGCAATGGCTCGACCGCTGCGTCGGCCTTACGTGTATGCCTTGCCGTGATGCGCGGCGCCGCGCCTACGGCGCGGCCGCGAACGGCGTCGGCGATGGCTTTGACGTGTTCGATGCCGGCTCCGCCGTCAGCACCAACAATGGCGGCACCGTGATCGACAAGCCGCGTTGCGGCTTCGGCCACGTACGATGCCTCGGCATTGTACATGGGCACGCCGCTTACGATCGTTGGGATGCCCACATCGGGAATGGCAACCAGCGGCATCGTGTCGGTGCGCAACGACTGGATGATTCCCAGCATGCGCTGCGGTCCCACCGTGCCGTTGCTGCCCATGGCGTCGATACCATGCGTTGCAAGTCGCGCAGCAATGTCGGACGGAAACGATCCCGCAAGGATGGCACCGTCTTCGGGGAATGACTTCAGGGCGACGAGGGGAACGTCCTTGGACAGACCTCGGACGGCGTCGATGGCCATCTCGAGTTCGTCGATCTGAAGGAAGCTCTTGAGCATGATGATGTCGGCACCGGCGGCCAGCAACGCGGCGGCCTGCTCTGTAAAGGCGGCCGTGGCATCGGAGGGGTCGAGCGGTCCGAGCGGACGCAAGAAGCGTCCCGTCGGGCCCATCACGCCGGCCACGATGGCCGTGCTACCGGCACACTGACGGGCCGTCCACACGCCGCGCCGGTTGATCTCGTGCACACGCGCCGTCAGCCGCGCACTTTCGAGCGCGTAGCGGTTGGCGTGCAGCGTATTGCTCTGCAGCAGCGTCGCTCCGGCGTCGAGAAACGCATGGTAGATGCGCTCGATCACCACGTGATGCTCGATGTTGTACCGGTCGGGCGGACGCTCGGCAAAGCCGCGTCGCGCCAGCTCGAGCGCCATCGAACCGTCGGTCACAATTGGCTCTGCTCCGATACCATCACGGAAGCGGAGCGCTCCGTCGGTCAGCGTCCACGTCACGCCACTGCCCCTTTCCGCTCACCGTCCAATGCGATGGGCGAGGCAGGGAAGCGGTAGACGTAGAGCAGGCCATACAGCATGAGCGTGTTCTTAACCACCTTGGGCCAGCCTACTTCGTCGCCGCCCGACGAACCGAAACAGCCGCAGTCGATCTTAAGGCCAAGGACAACGGCATAGGCAACGGCGATGGTAAACATGGCAAGCATGCCGGCACAGAAGGCGGCATTCATGCGAATGCGCCAGCCGATCATCAGGCCGAGAGCGCAGATGAGTTCGAGCCACGGCAGCACCAGGGCCATGGCGTGGACGGCGAAGCTTGGGACCAGACCGTAGTTGGCAATGGCTGATGCAAAGGCGAGCGGCTCGGTGATCTTCGGGATGGCCGCATAGATGAAGTAGCCGCCAACGAAGAGGCGGACGAGCAGACTGATGATGGGCGTGAGCTGTTGCATGGTGGTTGGACTCCTTCCTATAGCAGCCAGATCAGCGTCGAGATGATGCTCCACAACACAACGGCAATCACGATGATGCTCAGCACCATGCCAACACGTGCCAGGAGCAGCCCGCCGCGCACATCGCGCCGCACACGGTCGGGCGCGGCATCAGACAGCGGAATGGCGGCTGCAACGCGGCGTGCGTATACGGCGCAGAGCAGACCGGGCAGACCCCAGACGATGCTGAACGCAATACTGGCGTAGCCGAGCCAGACGACCTTGGTATGGGACTTCATGACGTCGTGTTTGGTTGCCTTGCAAGCGATGGTTATCGTGATGTGTCCAGCGTGCGCGTGATCTGCAGCATGAGTTCGTCGTAGTGCGCCTTGGTCGTCACGTCGGCTACCTTGGCGGCCTTGAGCTTGGCAAGCAACGAGACCAGTCGGGCACGGCTCAGGGCGCGGACGTCAGAGTCCATGGCCGCCGACCCGCCGAAGATGAAGATGAAGCCCCCACCACCCGAACTCTGCTCGCACTTGTCGATCAGCTCCGTCACGAAGGTGCGCTGCAGGTTGCGCCGGTAGAAGTCGACAGGACTGCGCTGCGCTAGCTCGCGGAAGACGATGGCTTCGAGATCGTCGTAGAGTTCCGTGACGGAGTAAGCATCGGCAACGCCCGAAGCCTGCACTTCGAGCAGGCGTAGCAGCTTTCCGTTGCTCATCAGGGACGACAGCATGCCCTGCTGAATGTCCGAAAGTCGAGACACGCCGCCGGTGGGCTGCAGGACGCTCATCACGCGCGGCTCGAGCAGCCACGTCGGTGTGGTAAAGACGTTTGCGTCGAGGAAGGCGACGGCCTCGCGTTGTTTGGCCTTTGGCAGTGGCGTGTACTGCGGGCCGGCAACACCGTAGACGCGACGGTCGATGACGATACCGGCCGGAAGGGCGGCAACGTGGCCCATCTCGCGGCGCCATTGACCAAGGACGTCGTCATAGATGTCGGACAGCTTGTTGTACGATTGACCTTCGTCGTAGACGGCATCAAACAGGTAGCCCATGATGCGCTTCAGGTTGGCCACGCCATAGGTGGATGCCTTCACGGCATCGTCGCCCAAGTCCTCCGTCTGCGACGTCGGATCCAGCGTTACCCATTGCTGTGCTCCATAGCGTGTCATCGGATCACGCTCGGTAACCTTGAGCCACTCGTGCAGCGTATCGCGTTCGGCATCGCTTGTGGTGGCGCCGATGATCGGGCGGTAGCCCCAGCGGATGATGTGCTTGTCGTAAGGTCCGATTCCGGGCATCGTATTCGCATTGTCACCCGGCTGTGCCACGTAGTTGAAACGTGCATAGTCCATGATGGATGCCGCCGTGTTGTACTTGGCGGTGAACGACGGCGAGCGGAGCGAGTCGACGGGATAGGAATTCGAGGCACGCATGTTATGGGCAAGGCCCAGCGTGAGGCCTACTTCGTGGGCTGCAACAAAGCGTACAAGCTCGCCCATGAGCGAGTCCGGCAGCGGCAGCTTGCGCGTGCGCGGATCGCTGACGGCCTGCGTGAAGTACCAGCTTTCCAGCAGCTTCAGGATGTTGTGGAACCAGCCGATGTCGCTCTCGATGATCTCGCCCGTACGCGGATCATGAATGTTCGGACCGTAGGCATTTTCCGTCGTTGACGGATAGTAGCGGATCACGCTGTAGCGGGCATCTTCGGGCGACCAGTCGGGGTCTTCCTGCGGCGTTGGCGGATCGATGCACCTGATGGCATTCTTGAAGCCGGCATTCTCGAAGGCAACGTTCCAGTCTTCGACGCCCTTTTTAAGCCACGGGCGCCACTGCTCGGGCGTAGCCGGATCGATGTACCACGTGATGGGCTTGATCGGTTCGACCAGCTCACCGCGCAGGAAGGCTGCCGTATCCTTTGGTTCAAGGCGCCAGCGCAGCAGATATTCGCGTCCGACGGCTTGATGCTCCGTACGACCGTAGTCGACCTGATACAGCGAGAAGAAGCCGGCACGCGGATCGGCAAGGCGGGGCATCATGGGATTGGCGGGCAGTTCCACCATCGAGGCATGCATCGTGAATGTTGCTGTGCGGGCGCCGGGATTCTGCGGCGACTCTTCGGCTCCGAAGGTCACCACGTTTTCGACTTCGATGTTGGTAGGGAAGCTCTTGATGTATTCGATGTAGGAGCGCTCTCTGTCAAGGCCGGACAGCTTCGCGTCTTTGCGGATGCTACGGCTTGGCGTCAGAATGCCCACGTCCGACAGGAACAGGTCCGTTGCATCGATCACGACGGCCGTAGTATCGCCGTTGTAGGCCGCGATAGGGAAGGACCTGATGATCTCGTCGTTGTTCGACGCCTTCACGGCACGGCTGATCGGCAGTGAGTCCGGTGCAACGTTCTCGTACGACACCGTGCGCAGCAGAATGCGATCATACTTCCGCTCCCAGCGCACGACCTGCGTGGTGTTCTCCTCGCCCCCATATCCGATCTGCGGTGTCTTGGCAATGCGGGAAACGAGCAGGTATTCCTGTCCCAGCCGCGTGTTCGGGATCTCGAAGAAGAACTTTTCGTCGATGCGGTGTACGACGAACAGCCCTGTGTCCGACACGGCATCCTTGGTGATGACGGTCGTATATGGTTTGATGGACTTCTTGGGGTCTTTGTCTTTGTCAGCCTGGGGCGGCACAACCGGCTTGGATGCCGAGCATGAGGCGAGGACAATGGCGACGATCAGGCTTATGGCTGGGCCGACGATGCGAACGGAGTATGTCATGAGAAATTCGGAATGCGAGTAGGAGGTCGTCTGAGCGATTGCCCGCGCCTCCGGACGTGGATGAAGCCGGCGCATTGCGTGCCGGAGCGTAAAAATACGTCAGGATACACAACGCGGTGTTTGATGAACGGTTCCCTTGAACGGTTCCCATGCGTGAACGTGGCGTACGATGTCCGTCGCTGGAACCCTGCTACACCGTAGTTTCGCCGCCATGATTCCTCCAAGCGGATTGTGTGTAGGTCTTGACATCGATCTCGACCGTATTCCCGAATATCTTCGCAGCCGTACCGACGCCGTCGAGCGTTTCAACGAACGCGTCATTGCCGCCACCCGACACGTTGCTGCCTGCTACAAGGTCAACCTTGCCTTTTATGAGCGGTTGGGACGAAGGGGCATCGAGGCACTCTATGCGACGCGCGAGATGATCGGCGATGCCTACGTTATCATGGATGCCAAGCGTGGCGACATCGGCAACACCTCGGCGGCCTATGCCACGGCCTTGTTCGATGACCTGCGGGCCGACGCCGTGACGGTAGCTCCGTATATGGGACGTGACTCTGTCGAACCCTTCCTTGCCGTGCCGAACTCCATGACGTACGTGCTGGCGCTGACGTCGAATCCCGGCTCGAACGACTTCCAGCGTCTGACAATCGACGGCGAACCGCTCTATCAACGCGTCATGCGCACGGTCCTTTCATGGCAACGTCAGGGTGATGTCGGCTTTGTGGTCGGCGCCACCCATGCCGACGAACTGGCTGGGCTGCGCAGCGTCTTCCCCGACGTCCCCTTTCTTATTCCTGGTATCGGCACGCAGGGCGGCGACGCTGCCGCCACCGTTGCCGCCAACGGCAACGGCCCCGCCGTCTTCAACGTCTCCCGTGGCCTGCTCTACATCAGCACCGCCACCGACTTCGACCACGCCATCAAGGCCGAAGCAGAACGCCTTGCAACGCAGATGCGATCGTAGGGGCGAGACGCAGTCTCGCCCGTATCCACGGTCGTGATTTGTGGTGCGCGGCTGCGCCACTCCCATGTCACACTCTGCCATTCTTCCGACACAATGGCGCATGTACCTCGAGATATCAGAACGTGTCCTTCAGCGGGCCGTGCAGGCAGTGCTGTCGGATCCGCAGCGTCGATGGACGTGTGCGGACGGAACGCAGATACAGGTGGTGGCGTCGGGCATCATCAATGTGCATGGCGGACCTGATCTGCATGATATGGCCATCCTGCACGATGGCGTGATCTACGTGGGCAATGCCGAAGTGCATCGACGGGCGTCGGAGTGGGGAACACATGGGCATGCCGACGACGGACGCTACGCGTCGCTGCTGCTGCATGTGGTGCTGGAAGACGATGCCGTGGTTGACGCTGCGCGGTGGACGCTGGTGCTGGATGCTGCGACGGTGAAGTTGGGGCTGCACCTTGCGGCGGAACGCCGTAACGCGACGGACCTGCCGGTCGACGAATTGCAGCAGCAGGCGCTGCGGCGCCTGCTGCGGATGACCGCTGCCGCGTCGGTCCTGGTTCGACGCCTTGGAGCGCCCGCTGCCATGCGCGCGATGGCGACGGCGTGGATCGAACGCATGCTGCGCCGTCGCCACAGGCCGGTGGACGCCGGACGTCTGGGCATCATGCGGTCACGGTTGGACGCTTCGCCGATGGGGCTGCTGGTGCGACAACTGTCGATCCTTGCCGGAACCGAACTGGTGTCGGCCATCGACCGCGCCGAACGCGTGCGCATTGCCTACGAGGGACGGTCGATACGACGCGAACTCTTTGTGAATGCAGTCCTGCCGGTGCTCTGCGCCGTCGCCGCCGACGAACAGCGCATCGCGCTGTTCGGATGGTTCTGGTCGGCCGACAGTGTGCATCCGTACGGACATCTGCGACGACGCTTTCCGGAACTGCCGCAAGACCGCGTATGGCAGCAGCAAGGGATGCTGGAATTTCTTCGCAGCTACGGCGAACGATCAACCGTCTGTGCCGACATCACCCGCAGCTACGGCCTGGAACATACGATGCAGTTCCTGCGCCTTGCCGAAGCGCAGAGCGAACAGCTCCAGGATCCGATGTAAACGTCCACAAACTGACAACGTCGAAGTCAATGGCGTCAGCATCAATGACCACCAACGTGCACCTCCTGCAGTCGTTCTTCGACGGCCTTACCCACGTGCAGGGAATCGTATCTTTGCCGGAACGCATTCATCACGGCACAACGATACCCCCATCCATGAAGTACACGCTTGTTACCGGCGCCAACGGCGAGATCGGCCATACGCTGCTTGAAGAGTTTGCCAACGATGCCAACCGCGCCGTCGTGGCCGTCGACCTTAGCCCCCTTGGCCCCGACTTGGCAGCGCACTGCCATGCCACGATTCAGGGCGACGTGTCCGACCCCGCCCTGTGGGCGCAACTCGAGAGCTACGACTTCGAAGAGATCTACCACCTGGCGGCTTTGCTGTCGACGTCGGCCGAGAAGCGGCCCGACGTTGCGCACAACGTGAACGTCAACGGAACGTTCGGCCTGCTGCGCATGGCGCGCACCATCGGTGCCCGCATCGGCAAGCCCGTTGTCTTCCTGTTCCCAAGCACCATCGCTGTGTACGGCGTGCCGACGCTCGACGCCAAGAATGCCGCGGCGCCCCTTACCGAAGGCGAGTTTCTGACGCCGCACACGATGTACGGCATCAACAAGCTGTACTGTGAACAGCTGGGTGGGTATATGAGCGACCGCTATGGTCAGCTCACCGACGATGCCGGCAAGCGCGTGCTGGACTTCCGCGCCCTGCGCTTCCCGGGACTGATAAGCGCCTTTACCGTACCCAGTGGCGGTACCAGCGACTATGCGCCCGAGATGATCCACGCCGCCGCCAAGGGCGAAGCATATGCATGCTTCGTCCGCCCCGACGCGAAGATCCCCTTCATGGCCATGCCCGATGGCGTACGCGCCCTTATCGAGCTGGCATCGGCCCCCGCCGAACGTCTTACACAGCGCGTGTATAACATCGGTGCGTTTGCCCCGACGGCCGAAGAGATCGCAGCAGAAGTACGTAAAGCCTATCCGAATGCAGCCGTTTCGTACAGCCCACATCCGAAGCGTCAGGCCATCATCGATTCGTGGTGCGCCGATGTTGATGATGCGGCCGCACGACGTGACTGGGGATGGCAGCCGGCCTATGACATGGAGCGGGCCTTCCGCGATTACCTGATACCGAATATCGCCGAGGTCTATGCCGGAAAGGCATGACAATGCGCCAGCCAATGCGCTGGCCAACGAGCGTTCGCCATACCTGCGGCAGCACGCCCACAACCCCGTGCACTGGCTGCCGTGGTCCGACGAAGCCTTTGCCCGGGCCCGGGAGCTGGACCGCCCTGTGCTGCTCAGCATCGGCTATGCGACGTGTCACTGGTGTCATGTCATGGCCCACGAGTCCTTCGAGGATGCTGACGTGGCAGCCTACCTGAACGAACACTACGTCTGCATCAAGGTCGATCGTGAAGAACGTCCCGACGTTGATGCGATCTACATGGACGTCTGCCAGGGCATGACCGGCCACGGCGGCTGGCCACTGACGATCGTGACCGACGGCGACCGACGTCCGTTCTTCGCCGGAACGTACTTCCCACGCACCAGCCGCGGCAACCGCATTGGCTTTCTGGAGCTGATGACGCGGATCGACGATGTGTGGACGCAGGACCGAACGCGCCTGATGGAAACGGCGCAGCAGATCACACAGTCACTGCGCGACCACGCTGCTACCGTTATGACAGGCGACGTACCCTCCGACATCATGGAACACGTCGTCGACCATCACCGACGCACGTTCGATGCCGATTACGGCGGCTTTTCGAACCGACCCAAGTTTCCAAGTCCACACCACCTGCTCTACCTGCTGCGCGCAGCGCATCGCACCGGTGATGCGTCGATCCTTGCCATGGTAACGACAACTCTTGACGCCATGCGTGCCGGCGGCATGTACGATCATGTGGGCTTCGGTTTTCATCGCTATAGCACTGACCGACAGTGGCTGCTGCCGCATTTCGAGAAGATGCTCTACGACCAAGCCATGCTGATGATGGCCTATGCCGAGGCGTGGCAATACACGGGTGTCGAGGCGTATCGGCGGGTCGTGCTCGAGATCGCCGACTACGTTGGCCGATGCCTGACAAGTCCGGAAGGGTGCTTCATGAGTGCCCAGGACGCCGACAGCGAGGGCGAAGAAGGGAAGTGCTACGTGTGGTCGTACGACGACTTCGTCGACCATGCCGACGAACGCCTTGCAGAGCGATTCGGCATATGCCGCGACGGCAACTTCCACGACGAGGCTACGGGCGACCCGATGCGAGAGAACATCCCGCATCTTGAACGGACATCATGGCGTGCCATCTACGACGATGCAGAATGGGAGACCGTACGACAACGCCTGCTGGCCATGCGCGACATGCGTGTGCAGCCGATCACCGACGACAAGGTTGCTGCCGATTGGAACGGCCTGATGATCGGTGCGTTGGCTCGCGCTGCGCGGGCGCTGCAGGACACGTCGCTGCGCGAGATGGCCGTGCGCGCATTCGACGGATTGACGTCCGTCTGCGGCGCCGGTCGCGACCTTCGTCACGTGGGGTCAGTCCCGGCCATGCTCGACGACCATGCGGCCGTTGGCTGGGCCGCCGTTGAACTCTATCAGACAACGCGCGACGATCGCTTTCTTGCTGTTGCGCAGCTGCACATGCGCCTGATCGGCGAACGCTTTGTGGCTGATGACGGCACGCTATGCACCGTAGGCGCAGACACCCACGACGTGATCGTACGTCAGAAACAAGGCTACGACAGCGCCTATCCGTGCGGTAACAGCATGGCAGCGCTGTGCATGACCCAGCTTGCGGCCATCACGCACGACGCGGCCATGCAGGCCGCGGCCGAAGCTTGCGTGCAATCGTGGGGACGTGCTATCCAGACGCACGGCCCGGGCTTCTGCATGCTGCTGTGTGCGTGGGACATGCTGGTGCATGGTGCACAGGAGATCCACGTGCATGGAGCAGATGACGACCCCTTTGTGCAGCAGGCATTGGCCTTGCTCCAATCCGTGTACATGCCCGATGCCGTATTCGGCGCACAGCAGGCCGGAAGTGCATCAGCATCGGACGCCCAGGCCCATGTCCAATGGTGTCACCGCAACGTCTGTCAGCGCCCCCTTACATCCATCGACGATGTGCGGATGCAGATCAATGTCGCATGCGGAAGGAACCGGATGTGACGTGGTACGTGCCCATCATGTTCCTGCTTTCGATGCTGCAGGCATTTCAGCTCTTCGCCATCGGCTCCTTCGGCGTCATGCCCGTCGAAGTATGGATGGCGCTGTTGTTTGCCTGGATGCCCATCTACCTGTTGTGGCAGGGACGTCCGCTGCGCGTTCCGCTCACATCTGAAATGGCGCTGTCGGTTGCCGTATGGGGCATTGTGCTGGTATCATGCATCGCCCCGCTGGTATCTGGCGATGCTGTGCAGGCGCAGCAGGCCATCAAGACCTTTTCGCATTTCACGTTCATCTGGCTGTTCTTCATGCTGCTTATCTGCATGCAGCAGGAATCGGTCGTGTGGACGCGTGCCATGCGCTGGTATGCGGCAGCCACGCTGCTGATCGTGCCGTTCGGACTGTATCAGCTGCCAGCCCGAGCCTTCGACTGGCCCCTGGCCTGGTTGTCGGTAACGAACGTCTCGTTCAAGGCCAAGATGGACCAGTCGCTCGAGATCGGACAGCTGGCATTGCAGTTTGCCAACTTCTTCCGCGTGACATCGATCTTCAGCGAGCCGTCGGGCCTGGCCGCCTACGTCTCTATCGTGCTCGCCATCGTCATCGTTCCCATTGTGCGCAAAGGTCCCGGAGTCTTTGTCCGATCGTGGATGGGACCCCTTGTGGTGGTGATGTGCTCGCTGGCACTGCTAACGGCCTTCTCGCTTACCGGTATCATGCTGACGGGCGTTGTCATGATCCTGTTGATACTGATCCATCGGGCCACGATCACGCGTCGAATGGTGGGCATTCTTGCCATGGCGGCCATGATCGTTGTTGGTGCCGACGTTGTGATCAAGGCCAGTTTCGACGTATCGGTACTGCAACTCTTTGCCATGCGTATCGAGTCGATCATAACGGGTAAGGCTCTTGCCAAAGAAGCAGGGTCGCTGGTAGGGGAATCACTCACGCAGCGGACGGGCGACTACACTGCCTCGTACATCGTGTGGATGGAATCGCCCGTGCTTGGCGTCGGGCCCGGAAACTTTGCCTTCTCTGACTTTGGAAAGACCCACAACCAGCCCTATCCCTCGTCGCTGTATGCTTCGTTGCTGGCCGAGCAGGGCCTTGCCGGCCTTGTCATCATCTCGGTATTCTTTGCGCTGATGGTGGGCGTCTCGTGGCGTTTGTACATGCGCTGGTCCTCGCTACCCGATCTCGTCCGGCGCGATCCGGTGCTTGACGCGTATGCCTCTGTACTGCCGTTTCTTGCAGCCATCGTTATGTTTGTGAGCTTTACGGGCAACATGTTTGTCCACGCAATTCTATGGTTACAGATCGCCCTGGTCATGATCGGCACAACAAACCTTCGACGCTCCATGGGCGAGCTGAAGACCTTCGATATCTATCTCGTCCGTCGTCCATGGCGCGAGTTGGCCATCGAGTCATGGAAAGGGGCAAAGACAGGCCCAAGGACGGAACGGTATGACACGGATCATTGACGGAAAGGCCACGGCAGCCGAGATACGCCGTGAGGTGGCTACCGGTGTAGCCGAATTGCGGGATCGACACGGTGTGCAGGCTCATCTGGCGCTGCTGCTGGTTGGCGACGATCCCGCATCGCACGTCTATGTGCGCAACAAGGGCAAGGCCTGCGACGAAGTAGGCATGCGGTCGACCATCGTGCGACATGCGGCGGATGTGTCGGCCAACGTTGTGCTGGACCAAGTACGTGCCTGGAATGCCGACCCATCGGTCCATGGCATCCTGGTGCAGTTACCGCTGCCGCGCCACATCGACGAAGAACAGGTCCTGTTGACGATCGATCCTGACAAGGACGTCGATGGCTTCCATCCGATGAATGCCGGACGACTGATGATCGGTGCCGACGGCTTCGTGCCATGCACGCCGGCCGGCATCATTGAATTACTGAAGCGCTACGAGATCCCCACCTCAGGCAAACATGCCGTCGTCATCGGCCGCAGCAACATCGTGGGCAAACCCATCTCGATGCTGCTCGCGCAGAAGCGCCCGCAAGGCAATGCCACGGTCACCATGTGTCACACGGGCACGACGGACCTGGCCACGCACACGCGTCAGGCCGACATCATCATTGCTGCCGTCGGCGTTGCAAAGCTCATCACGGCGGATCACGTCAAGGAAGGCGTCGTTGTGATCGACGTTGGCATGAACCGAGAGACACTCGAAGACGGAACGAGCAAGCTGTGCGGCGACGTCGACTTTGCAGCCGTATCGCCTAAGGCGGCGGCCATCACGCCGGTGCCCGGCGGCGTTGGCCCCATGACCATTGCCATGCTGTTGAACAACACCCTGCTTGCCGCCCGGCGGAGCGCCCAATGAAACGAGAACGGTTGGAAGAACTCTACTGCGACGACGCCATTGTTGTGGTCAACAAACCGTCTGGACTGCTGTCGATACCCGACCGGTTCGACAAAGAACTGCCCAACGTGCGCGGACTGCTGCAGCAGAAGTACGGCGAGATCTTCGTGGTGCATCGCTTGGACCGTGAAACGTCCGGCGTGTTGATCATGGCCCGTACGGCAGACGCGCATCGTCACCTGAGCGAGCAGTTTGAACATCACACCGTTACCAAGCTCTATCACGCCGTGGTAAGCGGTATTGTCGATCGCGACGAGATCCCCATTTCGATTGCCATTGCGCCGGATCAGCGACGCAAGGGCCTGATGAAGCCCTCGGCGCGAGGCAAGGAAGCGCGGACGAATCTGCGTGTGCTTGAGCGTTTCCGCGTGGCCACACTCATCGAATGCGAGCTGGTAACCGGACGTCAGCATCAGATCCGCGTCCACTGTTCGGCCATCGGCCATCCGCTGCTGGTGGATGCCGACTATGGTCGGTCCACGCAGTTCATGCT
>VFFB01000123.1 GCA_018882585.1 Candidatus Kapaibacterium sp. | reverse complement strand
GAACTACGGAGCGCTGATGCGGCTGCCGGACCTTGGACCCATCGGTGCAAACGGCCTGGCCTATCCCAGAGATTTTCTGACGCCGGTTGCGTGGTATGAGAACCGCACCGGGGAATTCGCCGTGATCGCCAAGTTCCAAGGGAATCTGTGGCAGGGCACGTACGATCATTCGCCGCTGAACGTGGTGGCATGGCACGGGAATTATGCCCCGTACAAGTATGACCTGGCAAACTTCCAATGTATCAACAGTGTGTCGTTCGATCATCCTGATCCGTCGATCTATCTGGTGCTCACATCACCGTCCGACACGCCGGGCACGTCCAACATGGACTTTGTGATCTTCCCGCCGCGCTGGATGGTGGCAGAGCACACCTTCCGTCCACCCTGGTTCCACCGCAACTTCATGAATGAGTTCATGGGCCTTATCCATGGCGTCTACGATGCCAAGGAAGGCGGCGGTTTCGTTCCGGGCGGAATGTCGCTGCACAACTGCATGAGCGGCCACGGACCTGATGCCGATACCTACAAGAAGATGACGGAGATCGAGCTCAAGCCGACGAAGATCGACGGCACGATGGCATTCATGTTCGAATCCCGGTTCGTGATCAGGCCCACGGCCTTTGCCATGAGCTGCGCCGAGCTGCAGAGCGACTACTGGGAGTGCTGGCAGGGCCTGCAACCAGAGTTCAAAGCCTGACGTCAATGTTACATGGGCGGATCGACTGATGGTCGGTCCGCCCATTTTCCGTATATTTGGGTTCGGCCAAGTCCCGTGCGGTCGTAGCGAGCCCAACTCCGCCAGGTCCGGAAGGAAGCAACGGCAGGTTTGTCTACGAGGCGCCACGGTAAACTTGGCTGTTTTTTTTTATGTCCAGACGCATTCTCATCAATTCGACGCCGACGCATGTCCGTATCGCCATTACGGAGGACGGACGGCTGGCCGAATTGTTCACCGAGGAACTCGACCGCGAAGGACAGGTAGGCAACGTCTACCTAGGACGCGTTACGAAGATCATCCAAGGCATGAACGCGGCCTTCATCAACATCGGTCTTGACCAGGATGCCTTTCTGCATTTCTCTGACGTCGACCAGACGATGGAAGAAGCAGAAACGGATGACGATGACGATGACGACCGTCCGGCCACGACGGACGTTGGCAGTGCCGACGTAGCACTGCGGAGTGCAAAGGCTGTGCATCGCAAGCGACTGCCGACGTTTTCGACGAAGCGTTCCGGCGATATCACGATCAACCTTCAGGAGAAGCAACAGGTCGTCGTCCAAGTTACGCGCGACGCGTATGCCCAGAAGGGCGTCCGCGTCACGACCAAGGTTGGCATGCCGGGTCGCAACGTTGTGCTGCTGCCGTTCGACGACTCCATCGGAGTGTCTCGCAAGATCCAATCGCAGCGTGAGCGTCGACGTCTGCGCTCCATCGCAAAGGCCATTCTTCCGGAAGGCATGGGCTGCATCATTCGGACCGCCGCCGAGGGACTCGACGAGGACGACGTACGGGGCGACTTTGAGCAGTTGCTCGAGACGTGGCACGAGATGGAAGACGAGGTGCGCCGCTCGAAGGAGCCCAGACGCATCTATACCGAACCGGGTGTGACCTTCGCCGTGATCCGAGATCAGTTCAAGGATGACGTGCAGCAGGTCGTCGTCGACGACCGGAAGCTCTATCGCGAGATCAAATCCTATCTGAAGCGCACTGCCCCCTTCCTTGACGGGAAGGTTGAGCTGCATAACGAGTCACGTCCGGTGTTCGATGCCTATGGTGTCGAGCGTGACGTGCAATTGACACACTCCCGAAATGTGCCGCTGCCTTCCGGCGGCTCGATCGTCATTGACCATACCGAAGCGATGGTGGTGGTGGATGTCAACAGCGGGCGTGCCTCGAACGAGAAGTCGCAGGAACAGAATGCGGTCAAGTCCAACTTTGAAGCTGTGCGTGAAGTAGCCAGGCAACTGCGATTGCGGGATATCGGTGGCATCATTGCCATCGACTTCATCGACATGGCACAGGAAGAGAATCGGCGGCGACTTGTCAACGAGATGAAACGAGAGTTGATGCACGATCGGGCAAAGACCGTTGTGTATCCGATCACACCCCTTGGTGTGCTGCAGATCACGCGTCAGCGTATCCGTCGAAACATCGCCGAACGCAGCAGCGAGGACTGTCCGCTGTGTTTCGGCACGGGACGCGTGCAGTCTCCCGAGACCATTGTGGGCAGTATCGACCGCTGGCTGCGTAATTATCGGGCACGGACATGGGGGCTGCGCGTGACCGTGGCAGTACATCCCTTCGTGGCGCACTATATCGAGCGACACCGCGGAACGACGCTTCGGCATTGGCTCAGGAAGCATTTCCTGTTTGTACGCCTGGTCGAAGACGACTCGGTCGAAGCTGGTGAGTTCAAGTGTTTCCGTCCACGCAGCCGCGCAGACATCGCACGGCATTACATGTGATTGCATGACGTCACCACGCACGATCACTGTCCTTGGTTCCACCGGCTCGATCGGTACGCAGACCGTCGACATCTTGTCCCGACACGGCGAACGGTACGTTGTGAATTTCCTGACGTGCAACACGCGCGTCGATGATCTTGCCGAGCAGGTGCGTCGTATTCGACCACGCGGCGTGGCCATTCGCGAGGAATGGGCATGGAAGCGATTCCGCGAGTTGTGTCCGGACTTCACCGGTCCGGTCTTGCTTGGCGAAGAGGGCCTCTGCGAGGCGGCAGCACACGCTGACAACGATGTCGTGATGAGCGCCATGGTTGGTTTCAGTGGCGTTGTGCCGACGATGGCGGCCATCCGCGCAGGACATGTGATCGGTCTGGCGAACAAGGAGACGTTGGTAAGTGCCGGCGACATCATGACTGCAGCAGCGCGTGCGTACGGTGCCACGCTCATCGCCGTCGACAGTGAGCACTCGGCCATTCTGCAGTGTATGGTTGGTGAGCGTCGGGCAGACATCGAGACGTTCATCATCACGGCGTCGGGTGGGCCCTTCCGGTCGTACGATATGGAATCCCTGCACGGCGTCACCGCCGCACAGGCATTGCGCCATCCCAACTGGTCGATGGGCGCCAAGATCACCATCGACTCGGCAACGCTCATGAACAAGGGCTTCGAAGTGATCGAGGCGCGATGGCTCTTCGACCTGCCCTCATCGCGGATCGACGTCGTCGTGCATCCGCAGTCCATCATCCATTCCATGGTGCAGTTCATCGACGGCTCGGTGAAAGCGCAAATGGGCATTCCTACGATGCTCGTGCCCATACAATACGCGTTGACCTATCCGGCGCGCGAGCCCTTGGACATTCCAAGGATGGATCTTGCATCGATCGGTGCATTGACCTTCGAGTCGGCGGACCGCGAGCGCTTCCCGTGTCTGCAGCTCGCCTATGATGTTCTTGACGAGGGAGGCTCGGCGGCCTGCATCGCCAATGCTGCCAACGAGGTTGCCGTGGCAGCCTTTCTGGATGGCCGTATCGGCTTCATGGACATCCCTGCCTGCATCTCGACAACGCTGCATCACATGGAACGCCTCGCTCATCCGTCATTGGACGACATCGTAGCCACCGATGCTGCGGCACGGCGGTATGCAACCGAACACTGTTCCCGACTTCAACACCGATGATCCTTTCCACTCTGCTCATCTTCATTCTGCTGATCGGCGTGCTCGTCTTCGTGCACGAGCTCGGCCATTTCATGACGGCGCGCTGGACGGGCATGCGTGCCGACGTTTTTGCCGTTGGCATGGGCCCTCGCATGATGGGCTGGAACCCCCGCACAGGCTTCAGTTTCGGATCACTGCCCCCTGACCTCGAACTCGAGGGTGACACGGACTATCGGCTGTGCTGGCTACCGATCGGCGGCTACGTCAAGATCGTGGGAATGGTTGACGAATCGCTCGATACCGAGCAACTCCAGCAGGCACCACAGCCGTGGGAGTTCCGTTCCAAGAAGAACTGGCAGAAAGCCCTTGTGCTGTCCGGTGGTGTCATCATGAACCTCCTGTTGGCCATCGGCATCTTCGCAGGCCTGATGACGTTCGTGGGCGAAGAAGAACACCTTACGACCAGCGTTGCCTACGTCGAACCTGGTTCGGTGATGTCGCGATCAGGCCTTCGTGCGGGCGACAAGATCATGGCTGTTAACGATGTTGCCGTTGATGCCTGGGAGCCCATGATGCAGGCCGTGCTCGCGGGATCGTCGAATGCGACGCTGGCACTGGATGTCGAATCCGATCAACGTGTTCCCAGGCGCATCCAAGTGGCCTCGGGCACGCTGATGCAGGCCATGGCAGAGCAGAAAGGCCTTGGCCTGTTTCCGACGGGCATGCGCGTAACGCTCGACGCCGTAGATGCCTTGCGCCCTGCCGGGAAGGCCGGACTCAAGGCTGGTGACGTCGTGCTGGCCATCGATACCATGCCTATCCGCGTTGCCTCGCAGATGCAGCAATACATCCGCTCGCATTCCGGTGATACGATCACCATGCATGTTGAACGCGACGGTACCACCATGGCACGTCCGGTGATCGTTGGCAAGGACGGTCTGATCAGCGTCGCCATCGGACAGATCTTTGATGCGCCGGTGCGGCTGAAAACGTATGACCCACTTACTGCAACGAGCGAAGCCGTTGGCCAGGTTGGATCGACCGTTGCCATGATCGGGTCGAGCTTCGCAGCCGTCTTCACCGGAAAGCTTGGCGTACGGCAGAGCTTTGGAGGTCCGATCCGCATTGCCGAGATGGCGGCAAAGTCATCGGAACTTGGTCTTGAACCGTTCCTGCGCTTCATGGCATTGATCTCGATCTCGCTTGCCGTGATGAACATCCTTCCGTTGCCGGGTCTTGACGGCGGACATCTTGTCTTTGTTGGTATCGAGGCCATCATGCGACGAGAGATCCCCACGAACATCAAGATCAAGGTGCAGCAGATCGGTATCTACATGCTGCTTGCCCTGATGGCCTTCGTCTTCTACCTGGACCTTACACGATGATCATGGCACAACACCGAATCCTGGTAACCAATGACGATGGCATCGATTCACGCGGCATCTTTGCGTTGGTACAGGCCATGCGACGTCTTGGCGAGGTAGTTGTCGTTGCCCCTGACAGACAGCAAAGCGCGGTCGGACATGCGCTAACCGTTTCGAGTCCACTCCGTGCCGTGCCATTCTACCGTGACGGATCGATGTTCGGCTATGCCATCAATGGAACGCCGGCCGACTGTGTCAAGCTCGGCGTCAGCTGTCTGCTAGATCAGCCGCCAACGATGGTCGTCAGCGGTATCAATCACGGCAGCAACGCATCGGTCAATGCGATCTATTCGGGAACGGTAAGTGCCGCCACCGAGGGTACGCTGATGGGCATTCCGTCCATGGCTGTTTCGTTGAACACCTTTGACCACGACGCCGACATGACGCTTGCGGCCGAGGTGGCCTACATGGTTGCCTCGCGCATGCACGATATGCAGCTGCCCAAGGGCACGTTGCTCAATGTGAACGTGCCGACCGTCGGCCAGCCTGATTTCAAGGGCATCCGTGTCACGCGTCAGGGACACAGTGAGTGGCGCGACTCGTATGAGCGGCGTAAGGATCCGATGGGACGTGAGTACTTCTGGCTGACGGGTGATTTTGTGACGGTCGAGCCACATCCCGACGCCGATGATCTTGCCGTTCAGGATGGGTGGGCCGCGGTGACGCCCATCCACTACGAGCTGACCAACTTTGAGGCGTTTCACCGTCTGCAGTCATTCGCATTCTGACGTCGATGCGCGTTCTGCTGATCGGTCCGCAGCGCAGTACCTTCGTCGCCACCGACGTTGCCGGTCTATCACATCGGCATCGCGTCACCGTCATCAACACCGTCTTTGGCACGGGCCTGCAAGGGGCAATGCGCATGCTTGGGTTCACGCTCCGCGTGATCGCGAGCCTTGTCACGCATGATGTGTTGTACTGCTGGTTTGCGGACTATCATACGCTTGTGCCGACATTGATGGCACGTTTGATGGGGAAGCGTGTCATCGTCATAGCCGGTGGCTACGACGTCGGCTATCTGCCCGAGATCAACTACGGCGCGCGCATGCGGCCCTTGCGTTGGTTCTGCACGCGGCAGACATTTCGCTATGCATCCATGGTACTGGCCGTAAGCGACTATGCCAAACGTCAGCTGGACATGCTGACGGAGGGCCGTCATGCACCGGCAATCGTCGTGTATAACGGCGTGTTATCGCAGTTTGTGCCGTCAGACATCTCTGCGCCGCGGGAGCGTCTGGCCGTGACGGTATGTCAGGGCGACAGTCGCACGGAATACCTCCGTAAAGGACTGCCTCGATTCATGCACGTTGCCAAGATGGTCCCCGACGTTCAATTCGTTGTTATTGGTCCCACGGGCGTGGCCCTCGATATGGCCCGTCGTGATGCTGCCGGCATCGACAACGTCACGATCATTCCGGGATTCGTAAGTCTCAAGGACGTCATCATCCCGCTCTACCTGCGAGCCTCGGCATATTGTCAGTTCAGCATCGAAGAGACCTTCGGCATGGTCGTGGTCGAATCCATGCTGTGCGGTTGTGTTCCCGTTACCACGAACGGCGGTGCGCTTCCGGAAGTTGGCGGACCTCACGGCCTACGCGCCGATTCCGACGAAGGTCTCGCAGACGCCGTGCGTTTGGCCATGGAGCGTCAGCGTCATGACATCGACGCCATTGTGCGGCATGCCCAGCAGTTTTCCGACGTCAGACGTCGCGAAGCTGTGCTTGGGGTTGTCGGTACGAACGCAACCGGCTGAAATGACAGCGGACCAATGACACTACTGCGCCACGTTCCTGTTGAGAGAATGAATTGAGTTGCTGACAAGAGGACTAGCGGCGAACTTTTGTACATTAAGGTGTCATGACAGAGACATGAACACCACAGATAGGTGACGAAAGTTTGCCGGAGGTCATTGTGACTCTACGTAACGTTAAACGTGGCTGCCTGTTGGTGGCTGTCATCTTCACACTTCTCCAAGCGAGTCGGCTCCCTGCGCAGGAGAAAGCTTGGCAGATTATTGGGTCGCTGACTACAGATCGACATCATCACGAAGCTGTCTACATAGGAAACAGCCGGGTGCTTGTGATTGGTGGCTACACCAATGCAACGGGCGTGATGGAAGGTATTAGAACGGCCAGTTGTCAGATTGTTGACGTTCGCACGAAAAGCATCGTTGATGCTGCACCATTGTCCGTTGAACGAGGGATTGTCAATGCAGTTGTCTCGTCATCCGGCGATGTTTATGTGATAGGTGGTGACACAGACAACGGCCCTTCTGACATAGTTGAAAGATATGATGCCTTGCGTGATAAATGGGTCACAGTTGGCCGATTGAGAGTCGCGCGCTGGCAACAAGCATCATGCTTCATCTCGCCGACAGAGATATTGGTTGTAGCTGGCTTCAATGAGAATCGAGCGGAGATCTTTGACATTGCTACAGGGCAGTCGACGCTGATTGCAGATTTTCCCTTCATTGCCAATCAACTTGTGCCTATTGAAGTACTAGTACATAGGCCGGCATTCATAGGGGGGCGAAAGTCTGGACCGAACACATCACTGACG
>VFFB01000122.1 GCA_018882585.1 Candidatus Kapaibacterium sp. | reverse complement strand
TGGCAACGCCGTAGACCACGCCGCCGTGACCCGCGAAGCGCCTGTCGATCGAGGCCAGCGTGGCCGGGTCGCGGATGGCTGCGATGGAGCCTTCGGCAGTCAGCAACTTGGCATCAAAGGGCGTATAGGTGATGCTGTAAACGGGCGTTCCGGGCACGCTGGTCGTAGACTCTACCGTGCCTGTCTCGATGTCGATGATACTGATGCCGCCTTCGAAGCCAACAGCGAGTTTGGATCCGTCGGAACGGAATGCGATCGACCAGATACGGGCACCGACGGTAATGGTGTTGATGATCGAACCGTCGTTGATGTTCCACAGCCTGACATCGCCGTCGTGCGAGCCGCTGGCCAGAACGTTGCCGTTTGGATGGGCGGCCAGCGCCCACACCCAGTCACGGTGTCCAAGCAGGGTTTGTTCAAGAGCACCGGTTGTGGCATTCCAGATCTTCACGGTGCGGTCGTGCGAGCCTGTGGCAACCTTTGTGCCGCCGGCGATGAACTCGGCCACGTAGGCCGGTGCGGAATGTCCTTCAAGGATGACGACCTTGGACTGATCGAACAGCGTCTGCTGCACGCGGATGCGTGCGTTTGCCGAAACGGGGCCTGGCGACCATGTGTAGCGCAGACCATTGGTTGCTTCGGTCACGGTGTGCCACGTCGATCCGTTGTCGCTGCTGACGTCGATCCGCACGAAGTCTTCCGGCAGGACACCCGTCCACGTGATGGCCGTGTCCAAGCCTGCCGTCAGACGCTCGCCGCCGTTCGGAGCGACCACCTTCAGCAGATTGTCTTTCGCCCGGAAACCTCCCTTGACGTAAATGGGGACGGCCCCGCAGGCATCATTCTCAACAACGATGGTTCCGATACGGGCCGATGAATCCGAGGCTTGATAGCGGATGCGGATCGTGTGGCTCTGATCAGGTTGCAGGGTGACGACAGGGGGCGCAGCGCCGGCTATGATGCCGAAGGCCGAGTTGTTCGATGTGATCTTGCTAAGCGTAATGGCCTTGTTGCGGGCCGTGACCACGACGGACACATCCCTGGATTGCCCGGGAGGTACTTCGCCGAAGGCGATGGATGACGTCGACACGTCGAGCGATGCGCGCAGCGATGCCGGAGCTTCTGCCTTGATGGTACGCTCGACGGTTGTCCGCTTGAAGGTGATGGTGCGGATGGCGGAACAGTTTACCTGCGACGGCCACGAAATGTTGCAACCGGGAAGCTGCTTGGCATCCGTGACGTAGGCGCGGGCATAGGCTTCGGCATCGGCTACGGAGGTGATGGACTCGGTCCAAGCGCCGCCCGTCGAGTCAGCCAGCATCCGCAGATCGTCCGTCAGCGCCGTTCCCATGCCAATCACGTAGATGGCCATCCGGAAGGTGCGCGCCGTGGCAAGCAGCGTGGCAGCGTCGATGCTGGACCGTCCGTCAACCATCAGCAGCAGCACGCGGGCGTGGCGTGACACGTTCAGCTGGGTGAAGGCGCCCATGGGTTCGGAGGTAAGTCCGTTCATGAAGTCGGAGCCGCGGCCGGCTACGATGTAGGATGCAGCTGAATCGAATCCTGTCCGACTTGTGGTCAGTCCCAGCAGCACGAAGGCGCGTTGGTCAAACGCGACCAGACCTACTTCGTCCGAGGCGCTGCCAAGGGCCTTATTCGCGGCGATGGCGGCGGCGCGTTCAAGCTCGACGATGGACGGTGTGCCCAGCCGGGATGACGATGACACGTCGGCCGCAACCAGGAGCGAGATATTCCGTCCGCTGCTGTTAGGGTCACAGGCGATCTGCGACGTGGCCGGTACGCCGTCCTCGGATACCGTTACCTCGGTGGTACCCATGGACTGCAGCGCTCCGGTGGCACTGAACGCATAGGCACGCGCCGTGGAATTCGTTGGTGGCGCAGCCAGTGATACCTTGGTGATGACGATGGTCTGTGCAATGGCAGAGCCGCCGATGCACAGGAAACAGGTAAGCAGAAGGACGCGGACGCGATTCATGAGACGCCTCGGAAAAGGTCAGATACAAAGCGCCACAAAGTACGAATCTTGCCGCACCGAGGAGAGGCGAAAAGGGCACGGTGGATAACGTGCGGAGAGACCTGTGTTGGTTACTTGACGGGCGTCTCGACAACGACGGTTACCGTTCGCGCATAGGCCCTGCCTTCGGGCAGTTCCAAGGGGAAAGGCGCCTGCGCCGTTGCCGCCTTGATGGCCGTGAGCGGCTGTCCAAGTGCTGCGGCCGTGCGCTCTGCCCGCTGACGTGCGAGCTCGCGGTTGTAGGCAACGGTGCCGATGTTGTCGGTATAGCCCGTGATGGTCACGGTCGACGCCGGCGTGATGCGACGCTTGATAAGGTCGACGATGGAGGCATTCTGTCCTTTGACGGCCGCATCGTTGAACTCGAACAGGATCAGGCGATATCGGTCGATCTCGCGGTCGGCGATCCGCTCCACGCGTTTCTTGCGGATGGTGATCTGTCGCACGGGCACCTGCTGCGGAAGCGTCTGCACGACGTGGCCGGTCTTGTCTTCGACCGTCAACTGGTAGATGATCGGCGACTCTGTCCGAGGCGTTGCCGATCGGTCTGCTGCCACGTCCCACTCAACCGGCTCGGGCTTGGTGCCTTGGCCTTCGCGTACGAAGAGCGGGCGCCCGCCGTGGGTGGCTTCGATCTTCCACTGGGTAACGCCGGCGTCAGCTGTGACGTCGCTCGTGAACCGCACCAGCGGGGGCGTGGCCGTGCGGATGGTATCCGTGGTGATGACGGGGGCCATGACGGCGGCATCGGTGACGACGAGTTCGACGCGACGGTTCTCTTCGTAGGCCAGGGGATTCTGTGCCGGGTCCGAGGCCTTGGTCGGCCGCTCGGGATAGGTGCGCGTATCGATGGTGATGCGCGCCGGGTCCATGTCCCACACGTCGACGAAGTAGGCCCGCACGGCTTCGGCCCTGCGCTTGGCCAGGTCGAGGTCGGTGGTGCCGTCATCTTCCGACAGACATCCGATCAGGCGCAGGCGCACATTGGGGCGTGCCGCCAGACGCTGCGCAAAGATGTTCATCAGGTGGTGGTAGGTCTCGATGGTGGACAGTGCATAGAGCTGATCTTCGGCGAAGGTGAGCGTCTGCTCCGGCGTCAGACGTCGATACCGATCCGGTATCGAGGCCGACCCCTTGGCGAAGTAGACGTGGTTCAGCAGCGGACGTAGGTCGGAGGCAATGGTCTCGTCGATCTTGATGACGGTATCGCCCGACCGGTCACGATTGTCGTCAAGCAGTTCAGCCTTGATGCCGGCCATCAGCAGCGGCCGCACCGGCGCCGGCGTCGGCGGTGGCGGCGGCGGCGTAGTGTCGACCTGGGGTATAGGCTCGGGCTTACGCGCTTCGGGGCGGAAGCCAAGCGACATGCCGAAGCGCCACTGATGCGCATTCCAGGTGACGCCGTTGCTGACGCCGCTGATGTCGTGATGATAGAGCACTTCGGGGCTAAGCACAAGGGTCGACTTGGCATTGAGCGGCAGGTCGTAGCGGATGCCACCCACAATGCCAAGACGCAGGGCAGGCACATCGGGAATGTCGGCCTCGGTCTCGACCCACGTACGGTCATCGCCAAGGTATTCGCCGTAGTCGGCCGGTTCGACAAGTTCTTCGCGTTGGGCGAACTGCGCCGTCACCGGCAGGGCAGCACGCATGCCGCCGATGAACTCAAGATTACCGAAGCGCAGTCCGACGAGCGGTTCAACGCCAAGCGTGAAGAGCGATGACGTGAGCGTGTGACGGAACATGGCCGGCACGACCTTGGCAGAATCGCGAAGGTCAGCGACATACGTGCGTTCATCAAACGACTGCGGTGCACCCTCGTTGGCATACGTCAGCCGAGCGTGAAACCTCCAGCTGCCGCCAAACGGCAGCGCCACATAGCCGCCCATGGCCATGCCCAGGTCGGTGCCTCCGGTGAATTCCGGACAGCACGACGGAAAGCTGCCAAGACGCGAGAACGAGCCGGTATGGATGTTGTAGCCGAGCGAACCTAGCAGGCCATACTCCGTGCGCAGCTGTGCCCATGCCGAGCCGTGCAGCAGACACAGGGCGGCGATGACAAGGACGCGGCGCAGAGCGATGATTGCAGCCATGATCATGTGCGGCGAAGATAGGGTAGTCGGCGTCATTTCAGTTCGGCCATG
Source organism: Candidatus Kapaibacterium sp. (assembly GCA_018882585.1). Lineage (GTDB taxonomy): Bacteria > Bacteroidota > Ignavibacteria > Kapaibacteriales > Kapaibacteriaceae > ZLKRG46. The sequence continues at coordinate 3,442 of VFFB01000122.1, read as the reverse complement.
CGGCGGATGCCGGCAAAGGGGCGAGGACGGCGCTGACGGCATACGCGGACGATCTCGGCACAGACGTCGGCCATGCTGCCCATGATGGCGCATCGACTGAAGCGCATCACGCGATAGCCCTGCCGGGCCAGCAGGCGGTCGATGCCGTCGGTGCCGACGTCGGCCACGTCGATCACGACTCGCGTCTGCCGACAGCACAAGGCAACCCTGACAGCGCCGATCATCACGTCCCGCTCGAAGCGGAATCCTCCGGGCATGGCCTGCAGGTAACTCCACAGCCGTGCCAGTGCAAGCATTTGCGACATCGCATGCCTCCCTTCGGTATAGGCATATGTGTCAGCAACGGGGCGGAGTGTGACGTGTTATTGGGCCGACGGACAGCAATCGCGTATGACGCAGGTCTGACACTGCGGACGTCGTGCGATGCATGTGCGACGTCCGTGCGTGATGATCAGATGATCGAAGGCATTCCAGCGCTCTTCGGGCATGAGCTTCATCAGGGCGAATTCGATCTTGACGGCATCCTGCGAGTTGACCAGCTTGAGCAGGTTGGAGATCCGCGTGACGTGTGTGTCCACGGTGATGCCGGGAATGTTATAGCAGTTGCTCAGCACGCAGTTCGCCGTCTTGCGGCCCACGCCGGCAAGCGTCACCAGCTCGTCGAGCGTGGTTGGCACATTGCCCCCAAACCGCTCGATAAGTTGCTGACAGCAGGCCTGGATGTTCTTTGCCTTGTTACGATAGAAGCCCGTGGATTTGATATCCAGTTCGAGTTCTTCGACGGGTACGTCGACGTAGTCGGCAGCCGTTCGATACTTTGCAAACAGGGACTTGGTTACGATGTTCACGCGCTCATCCGTGCACTGGGCCGAAAGGATAGTGGCGATGAGGAGTTCAAGGGGCGAGGTGAAGTCCAGGCCGACCTTGGCATCGGGATAGGCGGCGGCAAGACGGTCCAGGATCAGGGCCAGCCGCGCCTGCTTGTTGGTTAGGGATTCACGAGCCATGGGAGTTACACATGCTGTCGGGTGTGGTGCGATAGTACACGTAGGAAGGATGATCCAGTTTGGCGATGACGATGCCGGCGGCCGAGGCCCGCTCGTAGAGCAGGGCATCATCGGCATAGTCCACCACGTCGAATCCGCCCAGGTCCATCAGCACGTCACGTCGGATAACGAACGTGCCGCCGATGACGCAGTCGTCAAGATGGATCTTCGTTGCGGGGTCGTCCTTATCGGGCACATACGGATCGCCGATGACGTCGGCATTGCTGTGCAGGAACGTCACCTCGGGATTTTCCAGCAGCACCTGACGTCGGACGGCCAGATGATCCTGCCGGTACTCGTCATCACTGTCGATGAACGTGACGAATAATCCCGTCGACGCCAGCAGGCCGGCATTGCGGCTGCGGCTGACGCCGCGGTTGGAATGACGCATCGATCGTATGGATGGATGGTCGGCTGCGTAGCTTTGCACCGTCTGCCATGTGCCGTCGGACGATCCGTCATCCACGACGATGAGTTCCCAGTCGGTCTCCGTCTGCGCGATCACCGACGCAATGGCACGACCGATCAGGGCCTGACGCTGATACGTGCAGCAGATGACGCTGAAGAACGGACGTCGGCCACCGTGCACGTCGGGCAGATTTGACGAAGGAACATCGCTACGCATGAACGAAGATACCACACAGCACGACGACGAACAGGGGCTACCGCCGCTGACGCGGGGTATGTCGAAGGTCGATTTCTGGACGGCCTGTTCGGCCAACGGCATCATGATCGACCTGCCCGAGCTGGAGCGGCTTGAGCGCTACCACAACGACCTGCGCTACTGGAATGCCAAGGTCAACCTTATCTCGCGCAAGGACGAGCAGAACATCTGGGAGCGGCACATCCTGCATTCGCTTGCGCTGCTGAAGTACATCCGCTTTCCGGAACGTGCCCGCGTGATGGACGTAGGCACGGGCGGCGGCCTGCCGGGCATACCGCTGAAGTGCGTGCGCACCGACCTGAAGATGACCTTGGTGGATTCGATCGCCAAGAAGGTCAAGATGACGTCGATGTTTGCCCAGCATACGCAACTGAAGGACATCCGAGCCATCACGGCCCGTGCCGAAGAACTTGCCGACGATCCGCACTATCGAGCCTCGTGCGACGTTATCGTCTCCCGGGCCGTTGCCCGCGTGTCGGCGCTGATGACGTGGGTGACGCCGCTGCTGAAGCCCGGCGGCGAGTGCGCCTTTTTAAAAGGCGGCGACCTGACGGAAGAACTTGCCGACGCCCGTGCCGATCATCCCGGGTTGCAGATCGAGGTGATCGACATTGACATGTTCGGCGTACCATCCTTCAAATCCGATGCAAAGAAGATCGTTCGTTGTCGATATGCGTAACCTGCTCCTTGCCGCATGCATGCTCTGCGTCTGCGACGTCATGGCCCAGCAGCCGCGTCCGGGCATGCCGCAGCTGCCCGCGGGCATCCGCGTGCAGGTGCCGCCCATGCCTGCGCCTGCAGAGCCTGCGACGCGGTCGGCCTTCAAGATCGCACGTCTGAAGTACTCGGGTGGTGGCGACTGGTACAATGATCCGAGTGCCGAGATCAACCTGCTGCGCTACGTTCGAGCCAACACGAACATCAACGTCGACCCGGTGTACGAATTCGTCGACCTTGCCAGCGACAACATCTTCCTGTATCCGATGCTGTTCATGACCGGACATGGAACGGTGAACCTGAGCACGGCCGAGGCGCGACGTCTGCGCGCCTACCTTGAGAATGGCGGATTCCTGTATATCGACGATGACTACGGCATGGACGCATCGATCCGCGAGGAGCTCCGCAAGGTCTTTCCCGACCAGTGTCTTGTCGAGTTGCCCTTCTCGCATCCCATCTATCACTGTCACTTCGACTTTCCGAACGGTCTGCCCAAGATCCACGAGCATGACGAGAAGTCGCCGCAGGGCTTTGGTCTGTTTGCCGATGGTCGTCTATGCGTGTTCTACACGTACGAGTCGAATCCGAGCGATGGCTGGGCCGACCCGGACGTGCACCACGATCCGCCGGAGAAGCGCGAAGCGGCGCTCAAGATGGGCACCAACATCATTGTCTATGCCCTTGGCCGGATGCAGAACCCATGAGTCTTGACGCACGATATGCCAAGCTGACATCGCGTCTGCGCGCGACCGGACGTCGTGAGCAGCTTATGGCCGCCGCTGGCGGTCTGCTGCTGTCGGCTGCAGTTGCCTGTACCACCATCACGATATTCGTCTTTGTCGAGTCCTTCATCAACGGCTCGATGCAGGTGCGTTCCATGCTTTGGTGGACGTGGTGGGGAAGCACGGTCGTGGCCCTTGCCCTGTTGGCCGGTCCGGCCCTGTTGCGGCTTGCGGGCATCATGCATTCCGACGATGTGGACGCCCTGGCGCGGCGTGTTGGCACGGCCTACGAC
>VFFB01000121.1 GCA_018882585.1 Candidatus Kapaibacterium sp. | reverse complement strand
CCTCAGGCTCGTCAGTCAGCAGCAGCATGCCTTCGCTGTCGGCATCCAGACGTCCCACAGGATAGACATTTGGCGGAAGCCCAAGCACCGACAAGGGCGCGAACCTGCTGCCGGCTTCGGGCGTGAACTGCGACAGGATACCGTACGGCTTATGCAGCAGGATGATCATTCGACAAGGCGACGTTCCGTTACGACGTGATGGCCATGGTGTCGGACCAGCACGTACAGACCGCGGTCGAGCGCAGCAAGCGCATCAGACAGACCTTCGGGTGCAACCGAGGCGACGCATCGCCCCCTGAGATCGAAGACCTGAACGAGCGAGGCAGGCTGGGCGATGGGGTCGAAGAGACGTGTCCGTCCTGCTTCGTCGCACAGGTCAAGGACCCGGATGGCGCCATTCCGGATCGAGGCGCTGATGGGGACGGTGTCGCCATCGACATTCTGCCAGAACACGTCGATGATCTTGACGCTGTCCATGGCCGTATTGCCAAGCACGATGGTGCCCGGGATGGTGGCCAGGGTGTCGCCGATGTCCAACGTGTCAAAGGCATACCGCACGCGATACCGCATCGTATCGATAAAGAGCGTTCCGGTGTCACGTCCTACAAAGACCGTGGCATTCCACTGCAGCGTCATGTTCAGCAGCAGCGGCTCGAAGGCCCAGAACAGCAGAGAGTCGGCCACGCCGCCGTATGTCACCACGATGTCGGCCTTGCTGCCGGCGCGGCCTGCGGTGTCGTGGACGACGATGACGGGCTTGGCACGGTTGAGCGGTTCGAAGGCCATACCGCCGGTGTAGCCATAGGATTCGGCGGGCCCGTAGCCGTAGGCCACAATGCCGAATGGCTTGTCGCATTCTGCACGGTGCGTACCCTGTTGGACGCGGACGTGCGTGTAGCCGAACGATGTTGTGGGTATTTGTCGCAACGCCGGTACCGGCTGTCCGTCGACCAACAGCGAGGCTTCGGCGTCCAACGGAGCGATGAGCGTCAGGTAGTGCTCGTCGAATGCCGGCTGCTTGACAGGATCGTTAGGATTCGGTTCGATGGAGATGCACGTGTAGGACGGCAGGAACTGTTCGGTGGGCGGCACTACGAGCATCGACGGATCACCGATGCGCGTACCTGTGCCGCGCCCCGCCGATCTGTCGATGATGGCGCACAGGATGGGCTGCGTGGCCGTCACAATGGTCGGTTCCGTGAGTGCTGCGGTGTACGTCTGCCCGCCTTGCAGGGTCGTTGTTGGCACGCCATTCAGTAGGACATTGGTGCCGTCTCTGGCTGCCATCACGCGCAACTGCGGCCGATCACTGGCGTTGATGTACAGCACACCGGACGGTTCGGCGGGTGGTACCACCATCGTGTTCTTTCCCCACGTCTCGGTGGGCGGGATCTGCTCGACAAGCATGTCGCGCGACGAGCCCGGCGCAAGGATGGGTACCTGGGCACGGAAGTGTCCGGAGATCAGCGCTATCGGACGTGTCGAGCGGATGCGGCTTCCTGTCAGATCGTCGTTGCGACGCTGCTGGGTAACGTAGGCCTGCACAAGGTAAACCTGACCGCGATTCAGGCGGATGTTGCGCTGCGATGCCGTCTGCAGCTGCGTTCGGTCAACACTCAGGTCGATGGTCACATCCGTCGAATCCTCGGTGCCGATCACCACGAACTGCGACGGATAGGCTCGGCTAAGGCGTCCCGCCGCATCGACGGCATCGCTGGCATAGGACATCACGCGGTAGTCTGTGCCAAGGACATCCGTCGGCAGCGCCAGCCATGCATCGGTCGTCGTTACCTCGCGCGAAGCGGCATAGACAGAGATCGGCAGGTCAGATGTGATGCGGACGGCGCAAGGCATCACCGCTTCACAGTCGCCCGTGTTGTTCGAGTTGACGGTGGCGCCCAGCAGTTCGTAGGCACCGTATGGCAGGTTCACACGCACAACTTCATTGGCCACGGCCACGGTGAACGGATACTGATCTGTCTGGCCCGTCCTTCGGGTAGCATCGACCACGCCCGACGTAGGTTGTTCGGCCGTGACGTAGATGATCAGACTCGGGTCACGATTCGTACCGGAATGGTCGTTCGGCATGAAGGCCAGCCAGAACTCCGTTCCGCGGCTGTCCAGCACGTCCTGCGCTGCCACATGTGCAACGGCCAGGAGCAGGGCAAGGACGATCCTTATTGTTGCCATGTTGATACGACGTTGGTGCAGAGGTCAAGCATTTCGCGCGCGCTTCGGGCCCATGTAAACGTGGATGCCCAGGCAAGGGCACCGTCCGACAGCCGCCGTCGTTCGGCGTCATCGATCAGCACCCGTGTCAAGATACCTGCAAGGGCATCAATGTTGCCATAGGGGTAGAGCAGACCGGATTCGCCCATGCGCACACTGTCGCGCAGGCCCGGAACATCGGCACAGACAACGGGTGTTCCGCAGGCATTGGCCTCGATGTTGGTGATGCCCCAGCCCTCCTTGATCGAGGTGTTGACCACGACATGCGAGCTGCTCAGTAACCGGACCTTGTCGGTATCGCTCACGTAGCCAAAGAACGTCACGGCATCGGCAATGCCCAGCTCGCGGGCAAGCGCTTCGAGGGCCGGACGGTAGTCGCCGCTTCCAAGCACATTGAGGCGTGCAGCGGGGATCCGCTGCCGCACCACAGCGAAGGCACGAAGCAGGTGATCGACGCTCTTGTATTTCTTCAGTCGGCCAAAGTACGTCACGGTCGGCTGGTCGTCCTTCACGCCCACACGCATCGGGAACGCATGCTGATCGATGGCATTATGGATCACACGGATCCTGTTGGCATCCAGCCCGCGCTCGATGCACTCCTTTCGTGTACTGTCGCTTACGGTGCAGATCGGCGTCTTGCCATAGACACGGCCGATCTTGTCTTCGAAATGCTTGACATACATCCCCGACAGCAGTCCGGCCTCGCGATAGATGGTCGAGCCGAAGAAGTGGTGTATGATGGCAAGTAAGGGGCGACGAACGAACCGCGGCGTGAAGAAGGGGATCTTGTTGATATCGTCGATGACGAGGTCCGGCTGCAGCACATCGACATTGGCCTTGTACCAGCGGGGGACAACGTAGTTGAACGTTGGTCGGGCGCCTTGGCGGATCACGTCGATGCCGTCGATCGTTTCGTGGCTTGCTGCGCCGTCATGCCGACAGCAGAACAACGTCACGCGATGTCCCATGCCGGCAATGCGGCCGAAGATCTCGTGCAGGTGCACCTCGGCGCCTCCGGCCTGCGGATGCGTTCGGTCCTGCCAGTTAAGGATCAGGATGTGCATCCGTCAGCGCCGCGGTGTCTCGACGATCACTTCAACGGTTCGCGAATAGAACCGACCTTCGGGTGTCGTGTTGTCGTAGAGCGGCAGTCGCTCGCCTTGACCCGAGGCTGCCGAGGCGGGCAGGCCAAGGGCGCCGGCCACGGCCTGGGCGCGGCGCTCGCTCAGACGCTGATTGTAGTCTTCGGCACCTGATCGATCGGTATAGCCGATGACCCGCGTTGTGGCCGACGGCGTGATGCGGCTCTTGATCGAGGCAGCAAGTTCCTGATTCGTCGCCGACAGGTCCGCCCTGTCAAAGCCGAACAGGATCATGCTGTATCGGTCGATCGACTTATCGGTGCCACCCGTGCGGGCCTTATCCGACAGTGTCACTTGGTTGATGTTGAGCGTCTTGGTTTCGGACGGGATGACCTGGCCAACGCTGTCGCGCGCCACCAGCAGGTAGTCTACCGAGCGAGCATCGCGCGGGATGTAGCGTGCCTGTTCTTCCATGCGCCAGTCGGCGGCTGTCGGAACGGCATCGGTGCCGGCCAGCGTCTTGATGATCCGGTCCTGATGCGTCACGAAGATCGTCCACGAAGCGATGGGTACCACGGGATCGATCTTGGGTGCAAAGCGAATACCAGATGGCGTGAACACGCGCATGGTGTCGGCCGACGTGACCGGCGCCAGGATCGTCGACGTGGTCGACGAGATCTCGACGCGACGGTTTTCCTCGCGACCGTCGGCATCCTCGCTGTTCGAGGCCTGATCGGGCAGGATGCGCGACTCGATGATCATGCGACTCGAGTTGATGCCCCAGGTCTGCTCCAGATAGTCCCGAACGACAAGTGCACGGGCCCGACTTATTTCGGCTGCATTGGCACCGTCGGACGGGTCGGCACAGCCGGTGAGCGTAACGGTAGCCGCCGGATCATCCTTCAAGCGCTTGCCCACGATGTTCAGCACGTGCAGATAGGTCTGGATGGCATTCAGGTTGTAGAAGTTATTCATGCTGAAGCCATTGACGGCGCCGCCCGACAGTGCCGGATATCGCGATGGGATGTCGTATGATCCCTGGCCAAAGAAGACGTAGGGCAGGATGGGGCGTACGCGATACGACGAAAACTCCTCGATGCGGACGGACTCGATATCGGCCGACGTCCCGTCATCGCGCAGGCCTGCCGCCGCGATGTCCGACGTAAAAGGTACCGTCAGATCGCCGCGCTTCGGCGGCTCGATCGACCGTGCAAAGGCCAGCAGTTCGGCGTCGGTGAGCTCTTCTTCGACCTCGGGCGGTACGAATGAAAAGCCAAGGCCGGCGCGCAGCTGGTGAGCACTCCACGACACTCCTTTGGCCACGCCGAGGGGCGAGAAGGTGAACAGAACTTCGGGCGACAGGAACATGGTGCGTGACGCATTGAGCGGCAGATCGTAGGAGGCACCAACGGTGATGCCCAGGGCGATCGCCGTCGCGTCAGGGATGTCACCCTGATATGCGTTCCGCTCACGGAGTCCCGTGGTGAACGTCGCCGACGTGGGTTCGACCAGTCGTTCTTTCTGATCGAAGGTGCTGCTCATCTTGAAGCCGGCCGTGATGCCACCAAGGGCTTGCAGGCCCGGGGCAAGGCGATAGCCCACGAGTGGCTCGATGCTGATCTGGGCAAAGTCAGCATTCAGCGAATGCTCGATCAGGGCTGATCCGAGGTTCCCGTCTGAGAGTGCAACCTGTTGCGACTCCGTCTGCAGGAACGATGCCCCATACATGCCATAATGGCCGCGGACGTGCAGGGCAAGGTCGGCCGAGAGTGACTTGATGTACTGCAGGCCAAGGAAGATGCCTGAACCGGATGCCGAGGTGAACTCCGGACAGCAGTTGTCGATGCTGCCCAGCTGTTGGAACGAGGCAGTATGGATACCGTAGCCGAAGTTGGCGATGGCACCGATGCGCGTGGGTGGCAGGTCCTGGGTAAGGGCCGGGACGGTGCTTACGACAAGGCTTGCAAGAAACAGCGTGAGTGTTCGCATGATAGGTCCTTCCGGTCTGGATTACTTCGTGACGTCCACACGACGCGTGATGCGGTCGGAGGGCGTGGTGAGAACGAGGAAGTACGCGCCTGCCGGCAACGTATCGGTCGAGAACGGCACGTGATACGTGCCCGGCACAAGATCGCGGTCTACGAGTGTTTCGACCACGCGTCCGGCAATGTCGATGAGTTGTACCAAGGTCTGACCGCGTTCGACGACGGTAAGGTCGACGGTGGTGGGCCCCGTGGTGGGCTGCGGCGTTACCACGATGGCAAGTCCGTTGCCCGTGCTGCGGAACAGTCGGGGACCGCCCTTGCGGCACAGATCGTCCAAGATGACCTGTCCTTCACGTGAACGGATCCTGATGGTATCGGCCACGACGATGTTGCCAAAGCGTACCGTCGAAGCCGTGTCGTTGCCCCATAGTGTCTTGAACTGCAGCGTTGATGCCAGCGAGTCGGTACCCGACGGAATGGTGATCGTGACGGGGATCGATCGAATGGTCCGCGTGGCATCGAGCGTGCCCTGCGGCGTGTTGCCATGCGGGTACAGGATCGTGGCATTTACCAGCACGTCGGCCGTGAAGGTCCGCACGCCCGTACGGTCAAGATTCACCTTGTCGGTAACGTAGATGGGCACGTCGATGACCGTTGACGTGCGTACGCGCTGCGTGCCGGCCGCGACCGTCACGCCGATGTACGACTTGACGTTGGCAACGATGTTCATCTTGACTGCCGATCGGCAGACGGAGTCGACGAAGGTATACGAAGCGTTGTACGTCGAGCCTGCTGCGCCTCCGGCAAAGCGGACGGTGATCTCGCTGGAACTGCCTGGTGGCGTGATGTCGGGCTTGATCGAGACGATGGTAAACTTATCGTCGATTGGGATCGACGTCCGCGGCCAGCGCAAAGCGACGGTCCCGTTGTTGATCAGCTGAAGTCGTTCCGTGGCAACGTCGCCGTCATTCACGCCGCTGAACACCAGCGTGGGCCTGGAAAGCTCGTAGCCAACGCTGTCCTGACGGGCAACGAGTTGCACGGCGGAGCGACCGGACGGAGCGTTCAAGGCATCAGTGACGATGATGACCTGGGCCGACTTTGTGCCCGTGCCTGTTGGCTGATGTCGGATCGTGAGTGTCCGGCTGTCGTTGGGTGGCATGGTGAAGGGGAGTGTCAGTGCGGGCGCCGTGATCGAGAACTCATCGCCGTCAGGTCCCTCAAAGGCGATGTCGTACACGGTCATCGTCGAGTTACCCGTATTCCGGAACGTCAGGTCTCGCTGGGCGGTCGACGTCGAGCACGGACTGGATTCGAACACCAGCGCCGACGATGTCTGGATCGCAGCGTCACCGGCGCCTTCGCCGTAGAGGTAGATCTCGACGTCTTCGCCGGCTTCGACGTCGATCTTGACCTTGGCCGCAAAGCGGCCAAGATCTGTGGGCTTGAACTTGAGGCGCAGCGGGCGGGTACTTCCGGGCGAGAGTGTATACGGTGCTTCGGCTACGCTGAAGCTGAAGGGCGTCGAGGCGGGACCCCAGATCGTTGTGCTGAGGACGTTCACGGCAGCGCCGCCCGAGGGAATGGTCAGCGCGATGGTCGTGTCGATCTCGTCGCGGTTGGCTACGCGACGTCCGAACTCGACCAGGGCAGGACCGGCGATCGCCGGCTGGACACCGCGACCTTTGACCGTGATGCTTTGCGTGCCGCGACCCAGATCCACGTCGAGTGTTGCCGAACGTATTCCGGTTGCCGTGGGCGCAAAGCGGATCTCGGTAACAAGGGCGCCACCGGGTGCGATCACCTGCGGTGCGTCAACAGGCGTTATGTCGAAGTCCTTGACGTTGCCGCTGCTAAGGTGGACTCTGTGTATTGCAAGTGGATCGGTGCCGGTGTTGCGGACGACGGCATAGGAGGCATCACGACCGGTACCGACAACAACATCGCCGACGTCGATATCATCTGTGGCCATCGTTCCGCCAACAATGGCGAAGGCATTGTCGGACGCGTCTTCGGCCTGCCGCAGCCCGGCCACATCCCAGATGCGTGCCGTGAAGTCTGTCGACGCCGTTACCACACGACGCTTGGCCGCATCGAAGCGAGCGCTGTAGACCAGACCGCTATGCCCGGGAAGGCCGTTTAGCCGTCGCAGCGTGCTTGCGTCAAAGAACTTCGCCGTTCCGTCGCCGCTGGCTGCCAGGATCTGGCTGCCCGTTGCGTCGAATCGGACGTCGAGGTATGATCCCAGGCCTTCGTCGCTTTTGGCGATCTGCACGCCGGTGGTCGCATTCCATGTGCGCACAGTGCGGTCGGCCGAGGCTGTTGCGATCGTGCTGCCGTCGTTGCTCATGGCAACGCCGTAGACCACGCCGCCGTGACC
>VFFB01000120.1 GCA_018882585.1 Candidatus Kapaibacterium sp. | reverse complement strand
CTCTCAACGCTTCAGGACGGCGGGTTCGTAATGGTCGAAGACCATCGTGTAGGAACCACGTCCCTGCGAGAGTGAGCGCAACTGTGTTACGTAGCCGAATAGCTGCGACAGCGGCACCACCGCCGTAACAACCTGGAGGATGTCCCGGGACTGTATCCCTTCGATCCTTCCGTAGCGCGAGCTGAGGTCTGCAATGACCTCGCCCACGTATTCTTCGGGCGTAACGACTTCGACACGGAAACACGGTTCGAGGATGACCGGCGAGGCCAGCCGAACCGCGTCTTTAACCGCGATCGAAGAGGCAATGGCATAGGCCATTTCCGTTGCGTCGTCTTCATTGTATGCCGCGTCCACCAGCGCTACCGTGACGTCGATCATGGGATAGCCGGCGACGGGACCAACCTTGAGGGCTTCCATTGCCCCCTGCTCTACACTTGTTGCGTACGGTTCCGGAAGTACACCTGGTGCCAGTTCGTTGATGAACTTGGAGCCTTTTCCGGAATCGTTCGGACGGACTTCGACGGTGACCTGTCCGAATTGGTTCTTACCGGTGGCGCTGCGGACAAATCTGCCCTCGTGCCTGGCCGGCGAAGTAACCGTTTCACGATACGCGACCTGCGGTTTGCCTACTTTGACAGGCACGTTGAATTCCCGTTTGAGCCGGTCCACCAAGATGTCAAGGTGAAGTTCTCCGACTCCGGAAATAATCGTTTGCCCGCTTTCGGCATCCACATGGAATCGAAACGTCGGATCTTCTTCAGAGAGCCGATGTAAGGATTCCGCCAGTTTGTCCTGGTCTGCCAAGGTCCGCGCCTCAATGCTTTGATTGATGACGGGCTCGGCAAAGTGGATTGCTTCGAGGAGGATGGGATGCTTGGGGTCGCTGAGCGTGTCGCCCGTGCGCGTGAATCGCAATGCCGGTACAGCTACGATGTCTCCGGCATAGGCTTCGTCGATCTCGTCACGCTTGTTGGCGTGCATGCGCAACAACTTGCCCGCACGTTCTTTTTTGCCGTTGGTGACATTCCAGATCTGCTCGCCCGCTTTGAGCGTGCCGCTGTAGATCCGCAGGAACGTCAGTCGCCCAACAAACGGGTCACTCAGAATCTTGAACGCCAGCGCCGCGAACGGTTCATCATCAACCGGCTTACGATCGATGGTGATGGTCGCGTCGTTGACGTCGTGTCCGTGCGTCACACCTACGTCTGCCGGCGATGGCAGGTAGGCAATGACGGCGTCAAGCAACTGTTGCACACCTTTGTTGCGGAACGATGATCCGCACAGAACCGGCGTGATGTGCAAGCCGAGTGCCGCAGCCCGAAGGCCCCGCCGGATCTCGTCCGACGTGATGTCGCCACCCGAAAGGTAGCGCTCCAGCAACTCGTCGTCATGCTCTACAATGGCCTCGATCATCGTCGTTCGATATTCGGCAACCTGCTCGCGCATGTCCTCCGGTATATCGACAATGTCATAGGTCATGCCGTCGTCGTTGGCATAGACAATGCCCTTGCCGTCGATCAGGTCAATGACGCCCCGGAACGTGTCCTCGGCACCGATCGGCAGCTGTACTGCCACCGGCCTTGCTCCGAGTCTCGACCGCATCATGTCCAATACCCTGGGGAAGTTGGCACCGATGCGATCCATCTTGTTCACAAAGGCAATTCGCGGTACGCGGTACTCATTGGCCTGATGCCAGACCGTTTCGCTCTGTGGCTCGACACCGGCGACCGCACAAAACAAGGCGATCGATCCGTCAAGCACACGCAGCGAACGCTGCACTTCGGCCGTAAAGTCCACATGCCCCGGCGTGTCGATGATGTTGATCACATGATCGCGCCACTGACAGGTCGTGGCGGCCGAGGTGATGGTAATACCCCGCTCGCGCTCCTGATCCATGTAGTCCATGAAGGCCGTGCCCTCATGAACTTCTCCCATTCGATGTAACACTCCCGTGTAGTACAGGATCCGCTCCGTCGTCGTCGTCTTCCCCGCATCAATGTGGGCCATGATGCCGATGTTTCTGACGCGGTGAATATCAACGGTACGGGGCATGGCAGGAGTGTTTCGAGGGTCCTCGCGTTTTCTTCGTCGATCTCAAAGAACAGTAGAAGCCGTCTCTTACCAACGGAAGTGCGCAAAGGCACGGTTGGCGTCGGCCATACGATGCATTTCGTCACGACGCTTGATGGCGCCGCCTTCGCCGTTGGCCGCAGCAATAAGCTCCGAAGCAAGCTTCGAGGCCATCGAACGGTCACGACGGTCCGTCGCATATTTCTTGATCCAGCGGATGGCCAGGGCCACACGACGCTCCTCACGCACTTCCATCGGCACCTGATACGTCGCACCACCAACGCGGCGCGGACGGATCTCGATGGCCGGAGCAGCGTTCTGGATGGCCTTGCGGAAGATCTCGATCGGATCCTGCTTCGTCTTGTCGGCAATCTGATCCATTGCCCCATAGACGATACCGCGAGCCGTGGCCTTCTTGCCCTGCTCCATGATGTTGTTGACAAACTTTGCCACGATCACGTCGTTGAATCGCGGGTCCGGCGTTACACGCCGCTTGTCTGAACGCTTCTTGCGCATGATTGCTACCGCTTGTTAATCAGTGTTACTTCTTCTTTCCTACCGGAGCAGCGGCAGCACCCGCCTTCGGCCTCTTGGCTCCATACTTGGAACGGGCCTGACGACGGTTGTTGACACCCTGGGTGTCAGCTGCGCCACGGATGATGTGATAACGCACACCCGGCAGGTCCTTCACACGACCACCGCGAATCATCACGATGGAGTGCTCCTGCAGGTTGTGGCCTTCACCCGGAATGTAGGCCGTCACCTCGATCTGATTCGTCAGTCGCACACGGGCAACCTTGCGCAACGCCGAGTTCGGCTTCTTCGGCGTCGTGGTGTACACACGCGTACATACACCGCGCTTCTGCGGACATGCATCAAGCGCAGGTGACTTGGACTTTACATTGACGACCTGGCGTCCCTTGCGGACAAGCTGACTGATCGTTGGCACAGTATCTCCGTTGACTGTCTGGTTCGTATCGAGGCTTTTGCGAGAGCCTGCAAATATAGAGGAGAGGAGATTCCTGTGCAAATGAAAGGCGATGGTTCATGTGTATAACCCGTTACCCAGGGCTTCCAGCATAGGTCCAACGATGTCCTGGATGCGCTGCAAGGTTTCGCCGGCAGCGATCATCTCCCGCACGCCCATCGCCCCCTGCGATTTACTGAGCTTGGCTCCGTGGTCGTCGGTTAGAAGCGGGTGGTGGTAGACCACGACGCTCAGGAAGGGGTGGTTGGGGGCAAGGATCGACGCGATGCGCCGCTGCACAAGGGTTGACGGATGCAGGTCCAGACCGCGCACGATGTGGGTGATGCCAAAGTGGGTGTCGTCGACAAGCGAGGCGATCTGGTACGAGGGTAGACCCGTTTTTTGTCGCACTACTGGATACGGCAGGGTACGTACGCTATCGTCGTCCAGCCGCCATGCTACGTTGGGCGTGTCAAGGTCGATGTCGGCCGTACGACATGTGCCGGGATAGCGGCCGTGCGGAGATCGCTCAAGTACGTGCTTGCGGGTACACGCGCAGGCAAAGACGCGCCCCTGCCGACGCAGCTCGTTCAGCGCTGCATGATAGAGCTGCAAACGGTGCCGCTGCGACCAGACGTCGTGCAGCTCGCTTGCCGTGCGAGGGCCCTCATCACAGGCAATACCAAGCCACGAGAGGGTCGCGAAGATGTCGTCAACGAAGACCGGCTGCGACATCTGCGGGTCCAGGTCGTCGATGCGCAACAAGACGCTTCCACCATGCCGCTGCGCCAGCTTCCACGTCAGCAGGAAGTTGACGGCATTGCCACGATGCAGAAAGCCCGACGGCGTAGGAGCGATGCGTGTGCGCATGACGCGAAGCTACTGCATGGCGGGCAACCGATTGCCGTAATGGCAACAGGGGCGTGGTCGCCCAAAACCATTATGTCTGGTGGGGCGCATCATGACACAACAACGAAAAGGGCGCGGCATGCCGCGCCCCTACATGTTCCGTGCCCACGGGGCACACGACTGAAGCCACACCCACGACTGAAGTCGCACCCACGACTGAAGTCGCACCCACGACTGAAGTCGTGGGTTATCCGGTGCCCACGACTGAAGTCGTGGGTTATCCGGTGCCCACGACTGAAGTCGTGGGTTATCCGGTGCCCACGACTGAAGTCGTGGGTTATCCGGTGCCCACGACTGAAGTCGTGGGTTATCCGGTGCCTGTGGCTGAAGTCGTGGGTTATCCGGTGCCTGTGGCTGAAGCCACAGGTTATCCTATTTGTTGCCTTCGGCGCGCTTCTTCTGGTATTCCTTGACCATTTCCTCTTGGATGTTGCGAGGCACCTGTTGGTACTTCTTGAATTCCATGGAGAATTCGCCCTTGCCTTGCGTAACCGAGCGGAGGTCTGTCGAGTAGCCAAACATTTCGGAGAGCGGTACTTCGGCTTCGACGGTGACGTAGCCCATGTCGTTGTCGGTTCCCATGATCACGCCACGACGCTGGTTGACCTGTCCGATGACCGTGCCCTGGAACTCTTCCGGAGCCGATACTTCGAGCTTCATGATGGGCTCGAGGATGATCGGCTTGGCCTTGTCGTAGGCTTCGCGGAATGCAAAGAGTGCAGCCGTCTTGAAGGCCATTTCCGACGAGTCAACGGCGTGCGTTGCGCCGTCGTTGATCGTGGCACGGACGCCTACAACGGGCTGACCAATGAGCGTACCTTCGATGATGGCTTCCTTGAATCCCTTGTCGCAGGCAGGGATGTATTCACGAGGAATAACACCACCGACGATGTCGTCGACGAATTCGTAGTTCTCGACGGCGTCCGACGGAAGGGGCTCGATAAAGCCACCAACACGGGCGAACTGACCCGAACCACCGGTCTGCTTCTTGTGCGTGTAGTTGAAGTCGGCACGCTGCGAGATGGCCTCGCGGAAGGCAACCTTCGGACGTCCAACGGTGATCTCGGTGTTGTACTCGCGACGGATACGCTCAATGTAGATCTCAAGGTGCAATTCGCCCATGCCCTTGATGATGGTCTCGCCAGACTCTTCGTCACGCATCACGCGGAACGTCGGGTCTTCCTTGGTGAAGCGGTTCAAGGCCTTCGAGAAGTTGACCTGACCGGCCTTGTCCTTGGGCGCAACAGCAAGCTCGATCACGGCGTCGGGAACGAACATCGACGTCATGGTAAAGCGAACGTTGCCGTCCGTGAACGTGTCGCCCGAAGCGCAATCCACACCGAACATTGCCACGATGTCGCCAGCTTGTGATTCTTCGATGTCGTGCATTTCGTTCGAGTGCATGCGCACAAGCCGGGGCACTTTCACCTTCTTGCCATTGGCGACGTTCATGATCGAATCGCCCTTCTTCACGGTACCCTGATAGATACGCATGTAGGTGAGCTGTCCATAGCGGCCGTCCTCGAGCTTGAATGCAAGCATGACGAGCGGCTTTGTGGGATCCGACGACAGCGCCGTCTTTTCTTCGTCCTTGTCCTGATTCAGAGCCTCAATGGTGGTCTCGAGCGGCGACGGCAGGTACGACGTCACACCGTCAAGCAGCACCTGCACACCCTTGTTCTTGTAGGCCGAGCCGCAGAAGACCGGCGTCATCTTCATCGATATCGCACCCTTGCGTATAGCTGCCACAAGTTGTTCCTTGCTTGGCTCGCCGCCTGAAAGAAAAACTTCCATCAGGTCGTCGTCATAGTCGGCTGCCACCTCGATCAAGCGTTCACGGAGTTCCTTGGCCTTTGCCGCCATGTCGGCAGGGATGGCGTCACGACGAATCTCTGAGCCGCCTTCGCCTTCGAAGTACACAGCTTCCATCGACACGATGTCGATCACGCCGTTGAGCTTGTCTTCCAGACCGATCGGATAGGTGACGAAGGCCGGGTTGTGCGACAGCTTCTCGCGGAGCTGATCGACAACACGGTCGGGGTTGGCGCCCTGACGGTCGCACTTGTTGATGAAGGCCAGACGCGGCACACTGTAACGGCGCATCTGACGGTCGACCGTGATGGACTGCGACTGCACACCGGCAACCGAGCAAAGCACAAGCACAGCACCGTCAAGAACGCGAAGCGCGCGCTCTACTTCCACCGTGAAGTCCACGTGGCCGGGAGTGTCGATCAGGTTGATGTTGTAGTCGCCCCACGTGGTATACGTGGCGGCCGACTGAATCGTGATGCCCTTCTCGCGCTCGAGATCCATCGAGTCCATCTTGGCACCAACGCCGTCCTTACCACGCACTTCGTGGATGGCGTGAATCTTGCCCGTGTAGAACAAAATGCGCTCGGACAAGGTGGTCTTCCCCGAGTCGATGTGTGCCGAAATACCGATGTTCCGGACCTTTGAGATCTCTGCCATTGCAGGTCACCAAATGAAGGTTTGTAATGAATGTCGTTGTGTGACCTCCGAGCAGGCATACAGGGCCTTCTGCGGAGTATAGCCAACAAAGATAAGGAAAAATCAGGATGCCAAATGGAGGGGAAAGGGGCATTGACGGCGCCACAGAACTCGCCTATGAGGCAACGTCGATGTGCATGCGACGCAAGGCCCGATTGCGTATGGCCACGACGCCAACGACAAGTAGCGTCATGGCTCCTCCGAATACGACGCTCGGAACGGTGCCCAGCAATCGTGCCGCTATGCCGCTCTCGACGGCGCCGATCTCGTTGCTCGACGAGATGAACATGGTGTTGGCAGCGCCTACCCTGCCCTTCATGTGCTCGGGCGTTTGCAACTGCAGGATGGTGTGCCGGATGACGACGCTGATACTGTCGAAGGCTCCGGCAAGAACCAGAATGCCAACGCTAAGCCAGAACGACGTGCTCAAGCCAAAGGCAATGATGCAGCAGCCAAAGCAGGCCACGGCGATGAGCAGAGACCGTCCGGCATTTCGTGCTACAGGCCGATAGCTGAGCCACGCCATCATTGCAACACTACCAACAGACATGGCAGCGCGCAGCATGCCAAGGCCGGTTTCGTCCACCATGAGGATGGTCGACGCGAAGACAGGGAGCAAGGCAACGACGCCGCCAAAGAGTACGGCAAAGAGGTCGAGCGACAAGGCGCCGACGATAACGGGATTACCAAGGATGAACCGCAGCCCTTGCGTGACGTCCTGCCACATGCTAGCCTGACGCTCGTGCACAACGGCCGGCTTTGACGTGATCCGCAGCACACCCAATGCCCCTATTCCCATCATCAGGATGAATGCGTACGATGCAACCTCTACCCCGAAACTGCCATAGATCAGACCGCCCACGAGCGGACCAAGGATCATGGCTGCCTGCCATACCGTGCTGTTGATGGCCGAGGCACGTCCGATGCCGTCGCGCGGCACGATCATACCAAGTGTCGAGAACATCGACGGTGAATACAAGGCGCGGGCCGCACCGTTCACGACGATCATGGCAAGCAAGCCCGCCAGCACAAACGACGGCCCCATGCGCTCGGCCGCCCAAGGCTGTAGCAACATAGCCGTGCCCATTGCCGACAACAGGATCAGCACGACGGCCCGACGAATACCAGTGCGCTTGTCCATGCCATCAACGATGTAGCCCATCGGCATGGCAAGGCCAATGGCAGGTATCGCTTCGGCCAACCCCACCATGCCTAGCATGAGCGGGTCCTTGGTTACTGCGTAGATATACCAGCTTACCACCAAGGCCTGCATATGCCAGCCCATGGCAAGAAAGAAACGCAACTGCAAAAAGGCAATGAATTCGCGCGGCATGACTGCAAACATCGTGATTCGAAGGGCCACCACATCACACACATGCCCAGCCCTCCTCGTCATGGC
>VFFB01000119.1 GCA_018882585.1 Candidatus Kapaibacterium sp. | reverse complement strand
GCTGTGGAATACCATTGTGCGCAGCGGTGTACGTACCGTGGGCGATCCGCAGGCATCGGCATTCCGCTGGCCCGTAGACCGAGCCGAGGCGCTGCGGCACCTGCAGTACGTTGTCGACCATGTCCTGCCAACCTTCGGTCCGTACCAGGATGCCATGAGCGAGCGGTCCGACATCATGTTTCACTCGCTGCTTTCGTTCGCGATGAACGTCAAGATGATCGCACCTTCGGACGTTGTTGCCGCGGCCGAACAGGCGTATCGCCTTGGGCGCGTCCCGCTGGCCTCGGCCGAAGGCTTCATCCGCCAGATCCTTGGCTGGCGCGAATATGTGCGAGGCGTTTACTGGGCCAACATGCCGGGCTATACCCAGCGCAACGCACTTGGTCATCATCGCCCCTTACCGGCATGGTTCTGGACGGGACAGACCAAGATGCGATGTGTGTCTGTGGCTGTGAACGCCACGCTGCAGCATGCCTATGCGCATCACATTCAGCGCCTGATGGTCACGGGAAACATAGCCCTGCTGTTGGGCGTGGATCCGCATCAGGTGCACACGTGGTATTTGGGGGTGTACATCGATGCGTTTGAATGGGTCGAGGCGCCAAACACCATAGGTATGAGTCAGTACGCCGACGGTGGCATCATGGCGTCGAAGCCCTACATCTCGGGCGCTGCCTACATCAACCGCATGAGCGACCATTGTAAACAATGCCATTACCGTACTGACGAGCGCACCGGCGACACATCATGTCCGTTTACGGCACTGTACTGGGACTTCATGGAGCGTCACCGTGCGACATTCTCGCGCAACGTTCGCATGCGGATGGTGTACGCCTCGTACGACAAGTTCGCCGCTGCTGAACGCGAGGCGATACGGGGCCGCGCCGACTGGCTGAGGGAGCATGCCGACCAGATCTGACCGTTCAGCACAGGGTCTCGACGTGCCGTTACAGGTATTGCTGGATCACGTAGATGCAGGTGTTGTCGATGTACGTGATACCGGCTGCAGCGCACTTGGCTGCGCCCTCGCGACTGGTGATGCCCGACTGCAGCCAGATACACGTGATGTCGCCCCGTTGATGATGTCGCTCGATGGCCTCGTCGATGATGGCATCGGTATCGCTCGACGGACGAAACACGTTCAGGATGTCGATGGCGTCAGGCACGTCGTGGATCGATGCAACAACATTCACCGGGCCAACGGCGGGCACGGCACCGGGATTGACGCCGACGACGTGATAGCCTCGACCTGCCATGTATTGCGGAATATCGTGCGCTGGCTTCCCGGGTGAGCGTGACAGACCTACGACGGCAATGGTCCGCGCGGCTTGGAGCGCTGCAATGGCTGTTGTCATCATGCTTGTATCCAAATGCTTGTATCCAGAAACACCTCGGTAAATTACACTCTATGCACAAAGCATCCCGTTCGATCGTACGCATTCTGCTTGGCGGCCTGATGTGCTGTCTGCTGCAATCCATTGCGGCAGCGCAGACAGATTCTGCACGTGGCAGGGCGGGAGAACCATCACCACAACACCGACAAACCATGAAGATGCGCGTTGAGATCTGGAGCGACATTGTCTGTCCGTTCTGTTACCTGGGCAAACGCAAATTCGAAGCAGCGCTTGCCGAGTTTGCGCAGCGAGACAACATCGAGGTCGAATACAAGAGCTTTCAGCTGATGCCGGACGCTGTCACCGATACAGCGCTGCGCGTCGACGAATATCTGTCGAAGGCCAAGGGCATGCCCATCGAGCAGGCGCGGGCCATGAATGCACGCGTAACTCAGGCTGCGGCCGAGGTCGGACTGGACTACCATCTCGACAAGGCCATCCTTGCCAACACATTCAACGCACATGCGCTGCTGCATCACGCCAAGCAGTACGGCAAGCAGTCGGCGATGAAGGAACGTCTGCTCAAGGCCTATTTCACCGAGGGTCTCAACGTTGACGACCGCGCAACGCTGGTACGTCTGGCAACAGAGGTCGGCCTTGACCCCACCCAGACCGAGCGTGTGCTCGCCCAACGCACCTATGCCGACGCCATCCGCGCCGATATCGACCTGGCGCACTCGTTCGGCTGCAATGGCGTGCCGTTCTTCGTCTTCGACCGCGCCTACGCCGTTAGCGGAGCGCAAGACTCCCGGATCTTCCTTGAGACGCTCCGTCAAGCCTACGCCGAGTTCGAGCGCAAGGAGTAACCGGGGGGGGGGGACTGATCGGCCTTATCAACCCAAGCCCAACGCCCATTGCCAAGGAGTACGCGCTTACCAAGTCGGGGGCAGTTGCCCTACGCTTTCACCGTATTTTGCTCGATCGTGAGTTCGACGGGTCTACACAAGCCACGCATGCAGTCTATCATGCTGTTAGCGGCCACCTTCATCAGCATGGTGGCAGGGGGCAGCGTGTCGGCTCAGGAATTTGCGTTGTACAACGTTGTCGCGGACTCCTTTCCGAAGATCACGGCCAACTACATTGCGCTTGACGCGGCGGGGCAGCCCTATGCCGACCTTACCGAGAAAGATCTGCGTGTTGTCGAGACCTATCCGGATGGCCGAACGCAAGACCTGACGGCGACGCTGACACATGCCTGCAAGACGACGACGGCCTCGGGGTCGGTGAGTATGGTGCTGATCGTCGATGAGTCCAATTCCATGGACCAGGTTCTTCCCGGAGGCAAGAAGCGCCTTGACTACGTCAAGGACGCCCTGAAGCTCTTCGTCGAAAAGATGCCCTGGAACGGCGAAACGGCCCTGTCCATCATCGGCTTCTCCGGCAAGTCTCGTCTGATCTGCGACTGGCAGACATCGCCCGACCCTGTTCTTGAGGCCATCAAGCGTTTGGTGCCGCTGGCAGCAACGAACTACGAAGTGCCGTTCTTCGGTGTGCCCAACGTCTTCGACCAGATGGGCAGCCGATCGCCGGAGATCCCCAAGGTGGCGCTCTTCCTGACCGACGGCGAGCCTAATCCAACCATTCCTGACCGATTCACGTTTGAGCAGAAGGCCATCACTGCAGCGCGGGCCCAGGGATTGCGCATCTTTTCGGCCACGCTGATGATCAGTCGCACGGATCCGTCCATCGCCCGGATCTGTCAGGCCACGGGTGGCCGCAGCGTGGTTGCCAACGAGCAGTCCCTGATGCAGCTGCTCAACAGCCTGGCTGTCGAAGCCATCAGCAAGCAGATCTGCAAGATCTCGTGGATATCGCCGATGGTCTGCCTTGACGAGGACCGACGTCGCACGGCAAGCGTATCATTCCGACGGGGACGTCAGCCTACGACGACCGTGGCCTACGTCACGCCGCCGCAGTCCGTCCACAGCGTCAGCGCCGCACCATCCATGGTCGTCTTCGGCGATGCTGCACCGGGCGAGACGCGGGACTCAACGATCGTGATCAGGGCCGACAACAGTGACATCCGCATCAACGGCATCGCGATCAGCAACACGCAGAACTTCCGTGTCATCGATTTCGTGCCGCGCGTCATCAAGCGTGGTGACTCCGCCATCATCAAGGTCCAGTTTATGCAGGGGGCGGAGCGGATCACGCGTCAGGCCGTCCTGTCGTTCATTGGCAGTCCGTCGTGTCTGCCCACGGTCCCGCTCATCGGCGGCGGCGGCACGGTCGTGGTGACCACGCCGAATGGCGGCGAGGTGCTGACGACGTGCGAGTCGACGCGCATCCGGTGGACGGGCATCCGGCGTGACCAGCCGGTACGGCTGGAATTCACCTGCGACGGCATTTCGTGGATCAGCATAGCCGACTCGGTCACGGGCGACTGGTTCGACTGGCAGCCACCGGTGGGATGTCCCACGGGTCGTGTTCGCGTGACCACCATCGCCGGCGAGCGTCTGCTGTGGGCGAAGCGCCTGGGCGGTGTTGGGCAGGACATTGCCACGGCCATTGCCGTCGATCCAAGCGGTGACCGCATTTATGCGACGGGCTACTTTGTTGGCGACACCAAGATCGACACCATCAAGGCCAGATCGGCGCTCAACCGGTCGGATGGCTACTTCGCCGTGCTCGACGCCGACGGAAACTTCACACGGGTGACCTTTCTGCGCGGTGACGTTGGTGCCAACGAGCGTCTGTGCGGTGTGCTGGTCGATCCCGACAGCAACGTCATCATCGCCGGTTCATCGGCCAGTCAGGCAGCCGTCTTCGGCGCCGAATCCTGGCCACGCATGGTGCTCGACCAGCAGGCAGGATTCGTGGCCAAGTACACCAAGCGGGGCGAGCTGCTGTGGCGACTGACCTTGGCCGGTAATGATCGCGAGGGATCATTCATCGAGCTCAAGAGCCTGCGGCTGAAGCTGCTCAATGGCGGCGGATACGAGATCCTTGCCGGGGGCGAAGGCAGCGGATTCCTATCATGCTACAACACCTTCGGCTCGGTCATCGACGAGGTCGATCTTACCGACGATAAGTTGTCTGCCATCTTCCTGCGCATCAGCTCCGGCGGACAGCCCAAGACATCCGTCTTGCCTGACGGCGTCATCGAGCCCGACCCCGCGATGAAGGTCGCCGAAGATGCGTCGGGCTATCGCTATCGGACCGACAGTTTTGAGGGGACGTTCATTGCCCCCTTCACGCCGCCTGCCGTTGTGATCAGCGAAGGGCAGAAGGACGTCTGGATCATGCGGACGGCCATTGGTGTGGCCGTGTCTGATGTTTCGGACAAGACCTTTCGCGTGCTGCAGCCGCGACTTGCGACACCGCTGCAGAATGTGGTGATGGATTCGACGGCGATCGGACGCTCTGCGACATTCTCGGCGCCGATCGGCTTGCGCAACATTGGCACGACCTGGCTGCGGATCGACAGTGTGGTGATCGCCGGTGCGCATCCTGATGATTTTGATGTGATCGACGAGCTCGACAGCGTACTGCTCGACACGGGAGGCGTGCGCTCGCTTGAACTGCGGTTCACGCCGACCGGCCTTGGACCTCGCTCGGCCATCGTCAAGGTCTACGGCTCGTGCGGTACGTTCACGTCGTTCACCGTCTCGGGCGAGGGACGTCCGGAGTGCGACTGGGAGAACAAACAATCGGTCGACCTTGGACGTCACGTCGTGGGAACGACCTTCAAGCAGAAGATTGACTGCATCATTCTGAGTCAGCGTCGCGGCAACATTCGCTGCAGCCTTGCCATCAAGGGCTCGCCCGACTTCCAGATCACGCCCTCCGGCGTTGTTACCTTGCGATCTGGCGAGTGCATCAACGTGACCGTGACGTATACGCCGACGCAGGTGGGATTGCAGACGGCGCAGCTCGACATCAACCTGCCCATCGAATGCGGCATCGCCTTCACGCAGATCCAGGCCGAAGGCGTGAAGCCGGAGCTTTCCATCGAGGATGTCGACCTTGGCAATCAGCGTCTTGGCACATCGGCCACGGCCGCAGTGCGCGTCGTAAATAACGGCGTTGTCGACGTCGATCTGACGTCGATCACGCTGCGTGACACGGCCGGCACGGGCATCACGGCAACGCTGCCAGCATTGCCGGTGCGCGTGGCTGCGGGCGACACGTTGCGGATACCGGCGCAGTATGCGCCGTGGCAGCGTGGAAGTGCCTTGTGCAGTCTTGACGTGCGTGCGCAGGGAATCGATACCGTCCTGCGTTCCCATATTCGAGGCAACGGTTATCAGCCCGTTCTGCAGGCCCGAGGCTTCTCGTTCGCCCCCGTCCTTGTGGGCGCGCAGAGTCAGGAGCGTGGAGTTGTGCGCGTGTGGAACCGCGATGCGCGGTGGCCGCTGACGGTGACGGATGTGCAGTTGCCGGCTTCGCAGACGGACTTTACGTGGGAGACAGCCATGCCGTCGTGGCCTGTGATAATCCCTCCGGGCGACTCGCTCGATCTGCCCGTCCGGTTCGCGCCTGCGGCCGTCGGCACACGTCGCACCACGGTTCGCATGGTGCATGACGGCCTGCCGGGAACCGTGCCGCCATATAAAACGGACAGTGTCGATGTCGACGGTGTGGGGCTGCAGCGCAGCGTATTGCCGCCGCTCGTCATGGACACTATCCTGACATGTCAGACCGACACGGCCTATGTCGACATGATGAATGACGACCTTACGGCGCCATTGCAGATCACAGGTGTCCGTGGCAGTGGCGACGTCGTGGCATTCAGCATCGAGCCGGCGCCGCCATTCTCGATACCGCCGTCATCGTCGCAGCGGATGCAAGTGATCTTCCAACCATCAACGACTGGCAGAGCCACGGCCGCCTTCTCGTACGACAATCCGCGCAATGCCGAACTTGTCGTCAACGTGACGGCTGTCGGCCTCGACGCACCCATCGCCGTCAGCATTCCGGCAACGTTCAGGTCGGACCTCGGTGCAACATTCAGTGTTCCTGTCGTGCTCGACATTGCTCCGCCGTCTGTCCTCGGCCTCGCCAAACTGTCCGTGCTAATTCGGCATCATCCTACAGCCCTGCGCAGCACAATGTCGTATCGCGACGTCGCTGCTGGTTGGAGTGTTACGATGACCTATCCGTCTGACAGTGTGTTGCGCGTTGACGGAGTCTATGCCGGCGCACAGCCGATTGCAACGGGACAGTTCGTATCGATCGACTTCGGAAGTTATCTGTCGGCAGCCATGACGTCATCCATGCAGGTCCGTCTTACCGACCTGCCGAATTGTCTGGTACCGCAGGGCAGTGATGCTACGGTCACGATCGACAACGTTTGTTACACCGAGGGACGTTTGGTCTCGATCGGCGCCGGACGATTTGGTCTGCAGCCGCCCGTACCCAATCCTGTACGTGACGTCGCGCTCATTCGATACGGACTAGGCATCGACTGTGAAGCAACCTTCCGTGTCATTGATATCGCGGGTCGGGTGGTACGGTCATGGCAGCTTGTCCGCGGTGTTGCCGGCACGTACGAGACCACGCTCGACGTGAGTGGTCTTGCCGCCGGTGTCTATCACCTGCTTCTGCACGCAGGTCCGTTCACCAGTTCTCAACCATTGGTCATCCCGTAATGGAAGTTCTCGTCCTTGGCAGCACGGGCCTTGTCGGCACCGCACTTACCTCGATGCTCCGCAGTGATCCTGCCTTCGGCACCATTCGCACGCCGGGGCGTGCGGAACTCAGCGCCCCTTATCCGCATGACTGGAAGCCTGACGTGATCATGTGTTGTCTAGGTACCACCATCAAGCGTGCGGGGTCGCAGGCAGCGTTCGAAGAGGTCGACCGTCACATTCCCGTGCGTATTGCGCGGGCCATGTACGAGCGTGGCTGCAGGCACTGCATCGTTGTCAGTGCCATCGCCTCCGACATCAACTCTCGCATCTTTTACAGTCGTGTGAAGGGGGCAATGGAAGCCGACCTTCGGTCGATCGGCTTTACCTCGCTCACCATCGTGCGTCCGTCCCTGTTGCTGGGCCACCGACGCGAGTTTCGTCTTGGTGAGCGCCTCTCGATGCTCATCATGGTGCCGCTTGCGCGTCTGATCCCTGCCCGTTGGCGGGGCGTCCGCGACACGGACGTTGCCGCTGCCATGATCGCCGATGCCCTGCATCCCGTGCCCGGTATACGTTTCATCGAAAACGCCGAGATGGTGGGGTAGGGGGCAATCCTACGTATGCGAGGTCTGAATCGGTTTTACGTTGCTTGTCGAATCATTCCAGGTGCATACGTTTGGCTTACATCCTGATGCAGCGTAGCCTATTCTATGGCTCGTTCTTCACTTCGATTCACGCCAACGCAGACAGTTTCCTCGGGTCTGTTTGTGCGTCGCTTGGCAACATCGTTGAATGCAATGAATATCCGCACATCTTGGTGTGGAGTGGTGTGAAAAAATCGGTCCAGTTGTAAGTTGAGACCGAGGTCTCAAAGGAGGACTGATGCGGAAGAGCCTTTACAGCGACGAGCAGATCGTCAGCATCGTACGCGAGTCGCACGCCCACGGCGTGCCCGCAACGTCGAAGAAGTACAAAGTGTC
>VFFB01000118.1 GCA_018882585.1 Candidatus Kapaibacterium sp. | reverse complement strand
ATCAAGAACCACGGCAGGGATGCGGGATGGCATCCATTCCGTGCCATTCCACATCAGTGCTTCGCCCGGGGTTGCGCCCTTTTGTGCGATGCGAAGTTGCAGGAACGTTCCCGTGATATCGCCGCCGGCCTGCGTCGAGAACAGCACATCGTCGAGTGGGTCGACATCACCCGTGTTGCCGATCGTATCGCCTCGGATATCGATGCCCCTTCCTGCAATGAACGTTGTTGTTGGAAGATCATCGGCGATCCAGCGCGTCCCATTCCAGATCAGTGCTTGTCCGGCGCGGGTACCCACAGGGAAGTCGACGCTATCGAGAGGTATCCGGCCGATGCGGAGCTCGACGAGGCCGGGTTGTGTGGTCACGGTGATGTTGACGCCGCGGATCGTGATGTTGCCGTGCATCCCGTTGAGAGATCGGACCACCTTGGCATTCGAGTCAAGGTCTGTTGCGATGCCGGCCGTATCGGCATAGATCGCCCTGAATGCATACGGCGTTGTGGTGCATGGAGTGCGGGGTGTGAGTTCGCTGCCTCCGTTGACCGAGATGCCGATGTAGTACGGTTTATTGAACAGCAGGTCGATGGCCGACATCGTGCCGAGCTCGACATCGAAGACGCTGCCCTCAAGTCTGGTCGCGATCGTTTCCTGCCACAGAGGCACGCCGCCTTGTGGCTGATCGTAGATGGCAATGCCTAACGTCACCGGACCATCGGGTGGTACAGATCCATCCGGTTGCAGGAGGATCCCCTGATAGTTCATGCGATGAGGCAAGTTCGATGCTGTTTGAGCATGCATCGACATGGTCGCGGCGGCGAGCACGAGAAAGAAGAGTACTGCCACCCGTAAAGTGCAACGCTGGGTCATGGTTCACCCCGTTTTCAAGAACCTTCGTCACGAACATAGTAGAACTACGCATCCATGCAAGTGATTGGTAAACGGCTCCTGAAAAAAAACCTCTGGAAAGGGGCTCTGAGGGCCCTGGGAGGGTCGGGGAGGGGGCTAATGAATCACGAATGGCATCGCCCCAAGCATCTGCCCACGGCCCAAAACCACGATCTGGTATGCCCCTGCTGCGAATTGCGCAACGGGAATGTCGATGCTGGCGATGTCATGCGGTACCGCAATGGTAGCCATGGTTCGACCGAAACAGTCCATGACGAAGATGGTTGTGGTGACACCGGCAAGCGCACCAAGGTCAAGCGTTGCGAAGTCATGTGCGGGGTTGGGACGCAGCAGCGGCGAAGCGGACGTTGGTGTCGAGGACCCCTCAGTGACGTCAACAGAGATGTCCTTGTCGCAGTCGTCGTTCGCGGGCGGCAACAACGGCTGTACACCGCAGCCGCGGAACGTGAACTCGCGCCCCAACGACGTCATGAAGATGCCGGCAGTCTGCTCGCTCTCGGTGATGACGTCGCGGCGCAGCCAGTTCTCGGCCGGAAGGGCTTGTACAACCGGATGCATGGTCTGCCCCTCTTCGCTCACATGACCAAACTGATGGGCGTGACCGATCTCGTGGTACAGGACGTAGCGGAGCTTGGCCATACCAAAGGCGGGATTGGGGCCATCGCCATAGTACCAGTCGAACTTCGACGAAAGTCTGCAGTCAGCGTCGCGCACCCAGTAGAACGTTTCATTGCCAACAATGCACGAATACCATATCCAGTCGCAGTAGGCCACAGCGCCGGCACCAAGCTCGTAGCCAGGCGCGTCGAAGACGATGGCGTTGATGCCGTCGTTCAAGGCATAGCCTGCCGAAGCGGGATTCGGGTCGACCGTAAATGACATTCCCGTCTTGCATCGGAAATGTCGCATCACACTTTCAATACAGGCGCGCGCCGTATCGTTCGCATGCAGTTTGGGGTCCATCGCCCACGTGAGGCCACCCTGACCATTCGTGTTGATCAGCGTGTTGAATGTCAGCGGGTTGATGGTGCGGGCGGCCAGGTTCGATGTGACTCGGAGCGTCTCGGACGATTCGTGCGTTGTTGCACCTGTTGCTACACGCACCTTGCCGGAGTATGCCGGTGGCACTTCGACGACGATCTCGTTGTCCGACCAGCGTTCGTAGACAAAGGTCCGCGCGTATTCGGCTCCGTAATAGCTCGTGCCGTCGGGTGTGAACGTCACGTAACTGTCGCCACGCGTATCGCCAAAGCCACTGCCGCTGATGGTGATCGTTTGGCCGCTACCGCCAATGCAAGCTGCAGGGCTGATCGAGACGGCATTCTGTATAAGCTCCACCGGTTTACCATAATCGATGGTTGTTCGTGATGTCGTTGCATGCGGACCTCGCACCGTGTGGTCAAGCGCTCCTAGGTGTCTGCGCTCGAACGTGCGTACATCGCATCCCGTGCTGCCCCAGCAGTCACGCACGGTTCCGTCATTGCCCCTTACCAGCAATCCCTGCACCTCGGCATACGGACGAAACCATGACCGGGTACCGGCATCGAGAAGGGTGATGTCACGATTGCGTGGTGGCTCTAGCAACATATACCCCACGTCTCCAATGGCAAGCTGCAAGGCTCCGATCACGGTGCGGCCCATTGTGCCCATATCGCCACCTTCTGTAACAACGGGAATGGTATCGGGAAGGGGCATTGAGGACTTCCAGACGTCGCTGACGACGACGCTGTTGATGGTATAGATCGACCGACGGGCATCGTCCCACACGGCGCGTTGCGCCACGACGTGACCGTAGATCACCGCGCTAGCAGCACGGATGCGCTCCTCCAACGGGATCTTCACGGTAAGACAGGGCTCCGTGATGCCTGCCGTGACGACGCTCGGCTCTAGGGCGAACGTGGCGAGTATTGCCATGAGGCAACAGAGTACTATTGCGCTGACACGTTGAATCTGAGTCGACATCATAACCTCTGCTGGTAACGGTACGTGCTACCCAACATAGCCAGAAATCTTCATGTGGCAGGGCCGCGTGGCCGCACACGCGAAACTCCAGCAAAAAGCCCCACTACGGATACCGCAGTGAGGCTTTTTTATCGTCGTTGCACGGTGGCATTCGAGCGCCATGTCCGGTGCAGGTTGTAGTCCCGAGCAGATTCGAACTGCTGACTTTCAGCTTCGGAGGCTGACGTTCTATCCAGCTGAACTACGGGACCGTGAACGACAAAGATACGGCAGCGGCAGACAAGTGCCTATGCCGGAGAGAGTGCCAGATTCTGAATGACGTTCGAGGCCGCTTCGACGAAGAAGCTTCGCCCCGACTGCGGGAGACTTAACGAACTTCTGTTCTACTTGATTGATTATGGCATTGCAATACTGCGATGTTCGCAGCCATGACTCGTGAAGCATGGTTGACATTTGCCATCTGCTGGATTGGCGGGATGGCCTGCGGCGCAATCGCATCGGCTGGGCCCACGTACCTGCCCGACATCATGGCCTGGCAGCAGGGCGTGATGCCGCTTTCGATGGCCGAGTTCGGCTCAATGCTGCAGTCGATGTTCCTGTTCGGCTGGATCGTTGGTGGCATCGGTTTTGGATTGTGGGCCGACCTTCGAGACCGTCTGCCGGTGCTGGGCGGCGTGGTGCTTGCAGCGACAATGTTCACGGCTGCTTCCGTCCTCGTTCACGATCAGTATGCACTGATCGCATTGCGATGTGCCGCGGGTGTGTTCGTGGGCGCCGCGATGGTCGTCTCGACGACAATCGGGTCCGAGATTTTGCCGCACACGCGTCGCCCGCTGATGATGGGCATCCTGGCCAACTCGTACGCCGTGGGAATCGTCCTGTCCGGCGCACTGCAGTCAGCAGCGATCCCGTACACCCATGCCGTGCTGCTGTTCCTGGTCTTCAACATTCCAATGCTTCCGGCATTCAGTACAAGGGTCGGTGCATGTATCGTTGCCGATCGCGAGGTGTCGCGTGCAGGCGTGATGCGCAAGCTTGGGAGCATGCGACGCGAAGTTGCTGTGGGCGTCACGGTCTATGGCTGCATGCTGATCGTGCTGTGGACGTCGTTCACGTGGCTGCCTACGTGGCTGTCGCAGACGTTCCCCGGCGGTGATGCGGGTGTTGCCATCCGCGGAGCCGTGATGGTAGCTCTTGGCATGGGCGCCATCGTCGGGAGTCTGCTAGTTGCGCCCCTGGTACACCTCACGGGTAGGATCAACAGTCTGATCATCTGCTATGCCGGCGTGATCATACTCAGCACCTTCCTCTACGGCGTACTGCCGGCGTCGTCAACACATGCGATCATCACCGTTTCGGCTCTCTCGATCTTCTTCGGCATGTCGCAGGCACTGATGTCGTTCTACGTGCCCGAGCTGTTCCCGAGCGCCGTCCGAGCTACGGCCGTCGGCATCTGTTTCAATCTTGGACGTACCGTCACAGCGATCGCTGTGCTGCAGGTAGGCTTCATAGCCGAGGCGCTGGGGGGCTTCCAACGTACGCTGCTTATGGCCACTAGCATGCTCGTCGTGGGCCTGCTTACGGCCCTGTATGCACGCCGTTCCTTCGGAACGGTAACACCATCCGCCGAACAATTCACTACCTCGTAAGGACCCTCAATGCCCCATATTCCGGTCTCACCAACCACACCCGGTATTCGTGGCCTGTTTGATTTCCGACCCGAAACCGGTGCTGCTCTCAAGAAACTTGCGCACGTGCTGCTGCACGGAGAAAGCCCGCTTACAAAGGGCGAGCGAGAACTGATCGCGACGTTTGTTTCTCACGGTAATGGCTGCAAATTCTGTACGATGTCGCACGCTGCCGCCGCCCGGTTTCACTACGGCGCCGACAGTGATGTCGTCGATGCTGTGGTGTACCGCAATGACAGAAGCGGCGTGTCAGAACTGATGTCAGTGCTGCTCGATATCGCGGAGCGCGTCCGCATCGGCGGCCGCAATGTATCCGATGAGCTCGTGGCAAAAGCACGCGCACTCGGCGCCGTCGATCGCCATATCCATGACACCGTGTTGATCGCTGCCGCATTCTGCATGTTCAATCGCTACGTCGACGGACTGAGGGCGCTTACGCCTGAGAAGTTCGAGGACTATGTGCCGATGGGCGAACGTATGGCTACACTGGGCTATTCCTTCGAGGTGCCGGATGCCACACGTTAACCTCGTTTCGACCTATCCCGGCATCACAGGCCTGCTGCAGGATTATCCTGAGTCGGGCGCGCCGATCAGAGACCTGACGCAGTTCCTGCTACGCGGTCCGAATACGCTTACCGAAGGCGAACGAGAGCTGATCGCCTCGGTCGTCTGTGTGGGTAATGAATGTCAGTTCTGCAGTAATGCCCACGTGGTAACCGCTGCACGGTATGTCGGCTCGGTCGAAGCCGTCCACAACGTGCTGCAGAACCCCTTCGGCGGACAGGTCGATGATCGCATCGCGCATCTGCTGCGCATATCTGCCGCAGTCCGCACCGGTGGCATCGTGCCGGACGACATGGTCGAGGACGCACGGAAGGCCGGCGCGACGGATGTGGAACTGCACGACACGGTGCTGATCGCAGCGCTCTTCTCGCTGTACAATCGCTATGTGGACGGCCTGGCCACGGATCTGCCGCAAGACAGCAGCTACTACGATGCGTTGGCCGACCGGCTGACAACCACAGGATACGCATCACCGGGGCAACAGCATGCCACACATTGACCTACCCCCTGGCCTGTATGGCATTCGCGGCCCCATGGTGGTCCGACCTGACGCTTCGGCTGCCCTGAACGAACTGGCAAGCGTGCTTCTGCATGATGACCACTCGCTGACGGCTGGCGAGCGAGAATACATCGCCACGGCCGTTTCACGCGCCAACAGCTGCGAGTACTGCTCGAACATTCACGCCGCAATCACGGCCGCCCACATGGGCATCGGTCGCGAGGATGTGCTGCGTGCTGCCGACACGATCGACCTACTACAACCCTCCGACAAACTGAGGGAACTCACCACGCTTGCCCTGCTTGTACGGAACGGAGGCCTTGAGATCATGGAACAAGACGTTACACGCGCACGCGCTGCCGGTGCCACGGATATCGAGATTCACGATGCCATCCTGATTGGATCGGCATTCTGCATGTTCAACCGCTACGTGGATGGCCTTGCAACGACGGTACCCGAAGAACCGACCACGTATGACGAGATGGGACGCAATCGCGCACAGCAAGGTTATCGCGCCTTCATGAAGGCGTTGATCGTGATCGTCGCGCTGTTCGCACCTGCAATGATGCTCGCCCAGACGGGGACGCTCTCCGGCGTGATCCGCTTCAGCGATACCAAGGATGCAGCCAGCTACGTGCGAGTCTACATTGATGGAAAAGGCTCTGCCGTGTACTCTAATCGGAAGGGAGCCTTCCAGGTCAAGAACATACCTGCCGGACAGCACAGCGTTGTGCTGCAAGGCGCCGAGATTCAGGACACGACGATCGCCGATGTCATGATCAAGAGTGCCGAGACGACGTCGATCGATATCGAAGTAGAACGGGGTGTGACGACGGCATCCGAAGTCGTGGTCTATGGCGCAAGCAAGCGCCGCGAGAAGATCACGGAGTCACCGTCGGCCATCACCGCCGTCACGCCGCAGCAACTGCAGCGTCTGGCACGCGGTAATCAGCTGGGCCGTGCCCTTGAAGGTCTGAACGGCGTCGATATCGTGCAGAATGGCGCCACAGACTTCAACGTCAACACTCGCGGCTTCAACAACAGCACCAACCGACGTCTGCTCGTCCTTGTCGATGGACGTGATGTGTCGCTCCAGCAAATCGGCGCCGTCGAATGGAATTCCTTTGCCAGCGCACTCGACGATCTGCAGAGCATCGAGCTGGTGCGCGGTCCTGCGGCAGCACTCTACGGAGCCAATGCCTTCAACGGCGTGCTGAACATCCGTAGTCTTGCGCCTCGTGACGCACAGGGAACGAAGATCTCGGTCCTTGGCGGCGACTACAAGACCATGCGTGCCGATGTGCGCCATGCCGGAGCATTTGGCGATCTGACCTATAAGGTCACGCTCGGACGCTCGCAGTCGTTCAACCTTGCGCAGAACCGTACCGACAGTGCGTCGGTGGTTTCCGAGTATGCTTCACTCTGGCCTGCTGCGCGCGAGTTGAACCCGCTTTCGAGAGAAGATCGCGAGACCTTTGCCACGTACGGCACCATCCGCATGGACTACGATCTGTCGGAGTCCAAGTCCGTCCTTGCAGAGTTCGGTTATAGTCAGTGGGGCAACGAAGTCATGCTGGCCGGCGCCGGCCGTATTCATGTGCCGCAGTCGGAAAAGCCATTTGCCCGTATCGCCTACAACGATGAGCATCTGAACATCCAGACGACGTACAACGCCCGCCGCACCATCGATACGATGCGCATCCTGGCTGCTCCTCCGGGAACGATCATCCTTGATGACTCGTACGACCTTAACCTTGATGCACAGTACAACGGCAACATCACCGACGGCCTGAAGTACGTTGTTGGTGGACAGTACCAGTATATGTCCGTTGGATCGGAACGAACGGTCTTTCCGGAGGAACCGATCATCGCACGTATCGGTGGTGTATACGGTCAGATCGAAGCTGACATCACCAAGCAGCTGACCTTTGTTGGATCGGCCCGCTACGACAATGCAAACGTCTATCCGCAACAGTTCTCGCCACGCCTTGCCCTGAAGTATTCGCCCGCATCGGGTCACACCTTCCGCGTCTCTGCCGGCAGGTCCTTCCAGCGCGCCAACTTCTCGGAGCTCTTCCGCAAGTATGGCTTCCGTCCTGCCTTTTCGGCGCAGGGACGTCCGGTGAACTTCCGCCCGATCCAAACACGGATCAACGACACGCTGTCGGCACTTACCGGAGCAACGCAGGACGTGATGCTGAATCTGTTTGACCCCACGGTAACAAGTCAGATGGATCCGCGAGGCATACAGCCAGCAGCTTGGGGCGTTGGTAATCGTGATCTTAACGTCGAGCAGAACATCGGCTACGAGCTGGGATACAATGGTAGCCTTGGCAAGTCACTGGTCTATTCGGTCGACTTCTACTACAACCGCCTTACGA
>VFFB01000117.1 GCA_018882585.1 Candidatus Kapaibacterium sp. | reverse complement strand
GCGTCTAAGCTCCGAATCGAGATCGACTCCATGCCCGAAGAACTCGACACGCTTGAACGTCGCATACGTCAACTCGAGATCGAACGGCAGGCGCTGCTGCGGGAGATCGGGTAACTACACTTCGTCAATCACGCTCAGCACGTCATTCCAGTTCTGGCCCGAACACTTCCTGTATCTTGAGTGGATCTTGCTTGGTTGATGATCGCAATGAACTACGCACAGTCCCTTTCTTCGTTATGCGCCTCCATTCTTTGTAGGCATTCGAGCCGCATTCTTCATGATCACCAAGGCGTATCTCGTAGCCGATCATCGCCATGTCGGGATTGTAAAGAGGTGTGTATATCAGCTGCTGGTCACGTTTGTTCTCGACAACTACTTCGGGCAGGACGTAGGGATTGTACCAGTTGATCTTCTGACAGCTGCGATTGACAAGGATGCGCGGAACACAGTTTCGCTCGATCGCAATATCAAACATCGGTGCGCCCGCAGTGACGGCCGTCACAGACGGGACGACAGACAATGAATAGCGTCCAAGATCGATCGCTACAGGAATGTTCAAGTCTAGTACTTCACCCTCAGACACGCGAAATACCTCGCCCGGTTTCGTCAACGTGATTGATCGCGTGACGGCGGATTTCGGGCGATGTATGAACTCGCCATCCTTGTTGACGGCAGCTGTCATTCGACCTTGAACAAAGAAACCGGGGACCTCTCTGCATGTTGAGCAGCTTGCGACAAGCATGCTGATCATCAGTATTCCTACCGTTCCATAGTTGACCATGTTGAATCGTGCCTACTGAATTGTGATGAGTGATCGATTAACGGTGGATGATTTTTTGTACAGCTTTTCATTGATAAATCTCGCCTGTTCCGTAGATATCGAGTCATACCCCACGAACTCAGTGCGAATATGATGCTTGCCGATACGTGCAATTGATCCTTGACGGAACTTCACAGTTGCTGCCAGTGCGCTATCCTTTCTAAACCGATCCCACGCCTCCTTTGTTGGAGTTGCCCCCAGATAGGCTAGATACACAATAACTGAGTCGCCGGACGCTATCTCATCTTGCGCCACATATACAGAGGCGTCAATTGCGCGCTGATACAGTCTGATGAATGTCTCCCAATCGTCAACGTGATTCACTACGGAAAGTGCGTGCGTCACGCTATCGCTTGTTGTGTTCGCAACGCTACTCTGTAGTGCGAAGCGCAGACTATCACCCGAAGCTGAAAGTAACGTTAGAACAACCGGATCCTGAGCATTGGCGTACGCCGCAACGTGGCGCACAAACTTTCCTGCCTGCTCCGTCGTCGACGGCCTACCAACGGCAACAACATAGTGTCGAACGATGCGCGGCGGCGTAGGCGGCGCGAAAGGTTCCGTCGCCGGCCAAAACCACCACAGGGCCATAGCTGCTACGATGGTTGCAAATGTAATGCCAACGTGGACGGGCCCGATGCGCGTAGAAGCCGCATGAGACACTGTTGCCGGCGCAAGTGTCGGCAGCGATTCCGGCGCAGGTTCTAGGGGTGTTGAATCCGCTGGTAGCTGTTCTACCTGTGGTGCGGACTCATGACGTTTGATCGTTTCCATGATCGAGTCGATGGCGTCCGTTTCCAAGAAGCGCACGAAGTCATGTACGGCATCGCTCGTTTCTTGCGAAAACACATCGGGACGTTTCTCGACGACGACGGCAATCTCGTTCTGGAACACGCTCAGCATCTGCCCTACAAGGATCTTGATGTGATTACGGGCCAGTCCGGTCTCGGTTGTATGTGCAAGCATGTTGCGTTGAGACTTCAGAAGCTTGATGTTGTTCTGTACGTGGCGCGTGAACGGATATCTGACGGTGAAGAGTGGCGCCCACGTGATGGGTTGGTCATGATTGACATCGTACCTCGTGAGGAACTCAAACAGATGGAGCATGAATTGATAGTCGTACTCCTTCAGGGACGAACGTCGCTCCCCTCGTTCGTTGAGAATGGTTGTCGCACCTTTGTAGGCGTATTGCCCTTTCGCAACGTTCTTTCCTTGCATCAGGAACTGCACGACGATCTTCTCATAGTACTCTGGATCGACAGCTACCAGTGCATCGTGCAGGAATAACAAAAGCGGACCGAATGCCTTCTCCTCGATAACCTTCGCTGCAATCTTCGCCGTGATTGAATCCATCCGTCGTGCCCTATATTTACGTCCGAGAGATTACGATTGCTACCAATCGCACAATATTACATAGGATGGGAAAACCGTGGGGATCGTAGGTAATGGTTCTGTTTACCTTCGTTGGTACGACCGACGTAAAACTGATTGATGAAGCAAAGGGTCCTGCCCTGACGGCAGTGCTCGAATTGAAGCCAAGGCAGGTCGTCCTGATCGCCACCACCGGTGATGGCGTGCGGTTCGATCTGATTGACGGTGCCGCCAGGTTTGCCAAACTCGTAAAGCGAGTGGCACCGGCAACGCGCACGTCGATCGTCACGATGGATATCGATGATCCCACGGATCACAACGAGATCTATCCCAAGCTGCGCGAGATCGTCCAGTCGCACAGTAACACCAAGTCGCCGCTGGTGGCTTCGATCTCGTCCGGTACGCCCTCCATGCAGGTCTGCTGGATCCTGCTTGCCGAGTCGGGCGATGCCGGCATCAAGCTCTATCGTACGATCGAACGCGAACTCACCGACAAGCCCCTGCGCGAGGTGCGCCTCGACTCCTCATTGCCCCGTATCCGAACACTCGAGGCCGAGAATAAACAGCTGCGCCAGATAGCCATACGGCCGATCGAGATCTTAATCGACAAAGGGATGGTCAAGGTCGGCCAGACCATCATCGACCTGTCGCCGATCCAGTTTGCGTACTACCGTTTCTTCCTTGAACGCATCAAGGCTGCGAAAGGGGGCAGCGATCCACGCTATCGCGTCAGCGCGAGGGTGATGGACGATGAGTTTGTTGCCAAGGTTGACCAGTACCTGAAGGAGTCTTTCCCAGACCGAGCGGATTCAGACGGTACTTATGGCAAAAAGAAGTCCAAGATGACGCCGACAGAGAACTTCCGCTCGACGATCTCGAAGCTGAACCGCAAGTTCACAGATGCGCTCGACGAAGATCTTGCCGAGTACTACACCATACGCTACATCGGTCCACGACAGGCACGCAGCTACGGGCTCCGGCTTGAACACACGCACGTGCGCATCAGGTAGCACGGCTGCCAACATTTCCGCAACGTTTCCAACGTGATACGAGGCATGCATCCTCGGATGTTGCATGAGTTGACCACGAGAGAAGTCAACGATTCATACTTCATCATAAGGAGGTTTCATGTTCTCGCTACATCGCGCAGCTGTTGCTGTCTGCCTTGTCGTCCTTGCCGTCACGTCGGCCAAAGCGCAGTTTCCGGTCACGCTGAATCTTCCCGCAACATCAGGTACACCTGTCGTCACCCCGCCCACCCGTGCGGATGCGAGATATAGGATCACCGTGAGCGGTACGTATTCGCAGTGGCCACAGTTTTCTGACTGTCACGGCGTCGATGCCGTCTGGGTGTATGACGTACCCCAGGAGGAGATCGACGCCCTGCGCTGGCCGCCGAAGACCTTCATGGGAAGACCCTTCGTCGAGATTCCCCACTGGGTTGGCGATTCTACGGTGTACGGCTTCCCGCCCTCGAACCTTGGGATCCCACCGCTCTTCGAGTTGAGCTTCAGGAAATACCTCGGCTTTCGCGTGAACGGCGAACCGTTGCCGCCGTTGCCCCTCGACCCGACATTCCACCGGTATCAGCATGTGATGTCGGGAACCGGCAGCGCGATCTCGTTCATGATCGTCGACTCGACGTACAACATCAGTCAGGGCG
Organism: Candidatus Kapaibacterium sp.; assembly: GCA_018882585.1. Taxonomy (GTDB): domain Bacteria; phylum Bacteroidota; class Ignavibacteria; order Kapaibacteriales; family Kapaibacteriaceae; genus ZLKRG46. Next base: position 4,190 of record VFFB01000117.1, on the reverse strand, counting down.
CCGTGATCCCGCGGTACGAGGATAACTGCGGTGGCCTGACGATCGTGGTCGAAGAGATCCTCAACACCGACATCAACATCTGCAAGGCCGCCGTTGTGAAGTCCGGCAACCAAGTGGTCGGCCTTCGTATCGACGCGTCGATCGTCACACTGGATAGTACAACACTTGGTGGCACGCGAAACGTGCTTGCCACCAAGGAGCAACTCGGCATTGTGGCAGACGGCAAGTTCATCTGTCCGGACTCGCTGGTCTGCGATACGGCACGCACACAGCCCATTTCGATCTGCCTTGTGGTTGACGTGTCCGGCAGCATGGACGAGCTGATCCCTTACGGCACCGAGTTCATCGATCGGCTCACAGCCGTGAAGCGGTCCATCCACGACTTCATGCGCAGGCTGAAGCCCGGCGATAGTCTCTCGCTGATCCAGTTCAACCAAACGGTACGTCTGACGCAGAATTGGACTGCCGATACGTCGCTGGTGGGTAAGGCCGTGGATCGGCTCATAGCCGGCGGGAACACGTCGTTCTACCGCGCCATCATCACCGGATGTCGCATGCTGGCCACGCATGCTCGTACGAACAAGGCCTTGGTGGCGCTCACAGACGGACTCGATAATGACTCGGCGACGTTCAGCGCCGACGTGTTGCGCGAGATCCGTGCTGCCAACGTGCCGATCTACCTGATGGCCTTGGGCTTCATTGGCGAACCGGGTGAGGTTCAAGCGTTGGATACCATGCAACAGTTCGTGGCGGCAGCACCCTCAGGTAAGGTATACCAGGTTACGACTGGCTCGGAACTGCAGGACGTGTACAAACTTGTTGCCGAGAACTTCGCCAAGGACGAATGCTGTCGGTTGTACTTCAACATCCCGCCATGCGACAAAGGGCAGCGCAAGCGCGTTGTCAGCCTGGTCTTCGTCGAAGGAAACACCATCCTGTCAAAGCGACTCGAAGTCGACTGCGATCTCAAGACCACCTCTGTGGCCAACGAACGCACGAATGCGAACGATCCGGATGTGTTGGACGCCATACCGACACCATCGGATGACGAGGCCATCCTGGACGTCGTCTTCGCACGGCCGGGGCAGACCATCACCGAAGTGTACTCCCTTGATGGCATCCTGCAACTGCGCATCGACCATGGTCATGCAGACACCGGCAAGCGCCGTCTTGCAATCCCCACCAGCGCACTTGCCGGCGGCGCCTACGTGGGCCGCGTCATGCACGGCACGGACATCCGCACGTATCGCATCGTCGTGCGCCACTGATCATTCACCGAAACCGAGACATCACCATGAAAACGCTCATCACGGCCATTGCCGCGCTTTGCCTCGCATTGTCGGTCAATGCCCAATGTCCGCAAAGCACCTCCACCACATTCGACATCGCCGCCATCACAAACACCGTCGTTGCCGGACAGCCACTATCGCTGTTTCCCCGCTCAGGCGGCACGTTCCCGAAGGTCTCCATGCAGCGCATGCAGGCACAGATCGACGGCGTGCCTACAGCGATCCTCAATGCCAACGATGCCGTCATCACGATCAGCACGCCCGTAACCATCGTCGCTGGTACCCACACCGTAGCCATCTGCATTGCCGACGGACCGTATGGCCTCACGGACTTCGCGATGACGGTGTATCGAGACACGCTCGACACCGACATCGACAAAACGGATCCGGACCCGACCACGCAGAACGGAGGTCGGAAGGACCTCTCGGATGCGGGACGTCGTCCGACGGACTTTCCTGTGACCACCTATCCCAACGGCGGTCACGGCGGCACGCTCTCGTGTGTCGATCGACATCGCATCGACGGGACCTTCACGCGTCTTTCCGACGGTAGCCGCGAATGGTCCGGCATTGCGCCGATGGTCGGTCGGTTCTCGCACCTCTACCTCGACTACTGTTCCGAGCGCAGGATCATGTACCTCATGAACGACTGGCTCATCGGCTCTTCATCGTACGAAACAAACTGCTACAACCTGTTCGATTTCACCACGGGTAATGGCACCGAGCACTGGCGTATCAAGGTCACGCACGACAGTGCCAATCCTGTCATCGTCGAGCTCAATGGTGTTGACGTAACAACCGACAGCACCCTGGTCATCGGCGGCGGCTACGGCTTTGGTCCATCGCCCAGCGACACAGTGCCCCATACCATCTACGAGTTTGGAGTAGTGGTCGCGGCGGGTCTATTCATCATCCCCACGGGCAGCGATCCGGTGCAGTACGTTCCTTCTACGCGCACCTCGCTTGAATGTGATGCCAATGGTGTCGAAGGGTACGGTCTGATCCGCGAGCCCACCATCCGCACGGCTGTCTTTGCACAGGACGGCATCATCACCCAACAGTATGAGCGTTACATTCCACAAGGGGGCGTTGTTGGACTCGAGAAAGAACCGAACGACATATCCGGACACATGTCCGAAACGACGATCACCTATCGATCGGGCTCGCAGCAACCGGTGACCAACCGATGCGCGGGCGTGGGCGAGATCGACGGCGCCTTTACTCCGGAAGAGTGGGCCGGAGCAAACCCTGCAAGCGGCATGTTCTCGGACCTGTATGCACAGTACTGTCGCGGCGAGTTGCATATCCTGAACGACTGGATCTATGCCACGCAGATGCCGAACAATGCCAGCTGTTACAACCTGTTCGAGCTGTTCACAGGAGACGGGCGCGAGCACTGGGGCATTTGGGTGTGGCAGGACCCGTCGCGCAGACCCACCGTGATACGCAATGGCGTCGACGTCTCGGCCGACACCACCATCGTCGAAGCCGGCAAGGCCGGCTGGGGCAGCTCGGCGCGGAAGGCAGAGCCCCATGCCATCTACGAGTTCAAGATCCGCACCATGGAGGGTGGCTTTGCATTGCAGTATGCCGACCCCGGCCCTGCCAGCTTCTGTTCGTTGACGGCAAACGGTAAGGACGAATCGGTCCAGCCGACGGGACCGCAGCTACGTCCGAGCGTGCTGGAGCGCACTGCGGACGTCGTCACCATCACGAACGTCCTTGCCGGCACAACAATCCATATGATGGACCTGCAGGGACGCATCGTAGCGTCAGACCGCGTCACACAAGGTGGCGAGCATATCCTTCATCTACCTGCAACGCTATCCAGCGGACGTTACACGGTGCGTCTGACGCATTCGAGCGGCATCAGCTATCTACCGCTCCTGATTATGATGTAGTCGTGACCCTCCTTCGGCTACATCTCTCTCCTCACGGGCGTGGCACCCTTGCAAAAGGACTGCGCCCGTGCAGTTAAATTGCCGTTTCGCAGACAGTTTAACATCAACTACAGAACACATGTTCGACCGGAGGCCCCCATCATGCGAATGACCTTCATACTTGGCGCACTGGCGCTGCTGCTGACGTCGTGCGTCAACGGACGCATCACCTCCAACAAGGATCCCTTCTACACCGATGGTCCAAGGCATCGATTTCTCTACGTCATCGAAACCGGAACGCCTCCATCCAAAAAGTCGATGGAAGCTCTTGCTGTCTTTGAATTCAGGAAAAAGAATCTGACAGCCGTTCCCCTCAGCACGGCAATCCCACCGGTGCGTGAGTATACCGATGAGGAGAAAGCAGAGTTGTTGCGGCGAGTCGATGTACAGGCTTACGTTCGGATGCGTATGGCTGGAGTTGACCGGGCAACGGTACACATTCCGTCGGTCAGCTATTCAGAGGCCACGGCCAGCGCATACGGCAACACGGCTCGCGGCCAAGGCGCTACCGTCACGGCGGGCGGCTACTCGCAGCAGGTCGTCACTGGTCTCAACTTCGAATGCGAAGTTCAGGATGCGGTCACGCTCAAGACCATCTGGACGGGATACGTCGAGATCGACGTCAACCAGCAAAATCAGTACGTCAGCTTCGATGATTACCTGAAAAAAGCCCTCAGCCTGCTTGTCGAACGCTTGCAGCAAGACGGAATCGCAAAGAAGTACTGATGGTGGTGGACGCGATGATCTGCGCGCCCGTTCGAGATGTCGGATAACTCGCCCGTTCGAGATGTCGGATAACTCGCCCGTTCGAGATGTCGGATAACGCGCCCGTTCGAGATGTCGGATAACGCGACCGTTCGTGATGTCGGATAACGCCACCGTTCGTGATGTCGGATAACGCGACCGTTCGTGATGTCGGATAAGGCGACCGTTGGAGATGTCGGATAACGCGCCGGTTCGA
>VFFB01000116.1 GCA_018882585.1 Candidatus Kapaibacterium sp. | reverse complement strand
GTGTATGCTACGCACCGGATGAAGTCCCGGATTGCCCGCCTTCACAGATGCGCGACTCCGATGGGTGCTGTGTCGAGATACCGAAGCTGGATACCGCGACGAGCTCCGAAGGCAACGCGGGGACTGGCCCGAGAACGTCATCCGGAGGTGCTAGCGTCACGATACCTCGGCCGTCGGTCATTCCGGATTGCATTCGTGTTGTGGGCGGTTCGTACCTGTACTGTCCTCCGTCACGTTGCGAAGCCCCCGTCAAACCCACACCAACGAGTGCGCCACGTACCAATGCGTGGGAAGAGGCCGTCATTCGGCTCAACAACTTGAATGGCGCTCCCTTCCAGCTCCGGGCCCGACGTCCCGTCGGGACCCAGCAGTGGCAGGAATGGGCGGCCCGACCGATGCAGCCCATGGGCAACGAGTGGATCGAGAGTTCGCTCGCCTATACCCCTATTGGTGCCGGAGAGATCGTCGAAGGCGCCGCCATGACACCGCAGACCTTTGAGACGATGCGCCAGCAGCAACAGTCTCCAATCTACCCGTCGGCTACTGTTGGATTGGGTTCCATCATGCTGCCGTCCATGGACGGTAGCGGCTCGACAGACAACGCTTCGACAGACAGTGCGTCGCCGGACGGATCAGTGACGACACCGGATCGATCGACGGTGATGCATCAATCGATGCAGGGGGAGGCACCGTGCACATTCATGTACGAAGCCAGATTCTCACCTGACCCGTACGACCGCTGGTTTGCGAACATCGGTGGTCAGTGGGTCGAGATCGTTGCTTGTTGTCCGAAGCCATCCGTAGATGCGTGCTGTACAGAATCGGTGGCCATTCTCAAGGCCACGCAGCGAGACATGCAGCGACTCCTGGAGCTTGTCATGCGCTTGGGCCAAGGGGAACCATTGGACGTGAGCGATCTGAGGTCGGACCTCTCGGTGGTCAAGCAAACACTGGCGACACTGCAAACGACCCGGTATGATGACACGCAGATGCTGACGAGACTCTCAGCACTGGAGCAGGCAGTGCGCGCCATTCGAATGCCACAGGCATACGATGACGCGGCCGTGCGACGCGACATAGCTGAGGTGCGACAGCTGATCGAGACACGCAGTTCCTCGGAAGGATGCCAGAACTACGATCGCCGATTTGATGCGTTGGAGAGTCTCGTGCGATCCATCGTCATCCCGCCGGCAGTCGTCACCGATCAAGGCGTAACCGTCTCGGGACCGGACCACACACCACTGCTGCTGGAGATTCAGCGTTCAATCGCCGAGTTGCGAACAGCCCCCTCCATCGACTTCGATCGGCGTTTGCATGAACTGAAGTTGACCATGGAGCGCCTAGCGTCGACATGTCCCACGTGTTCGGAGCAGCACATGGCGGAGTTGCGCTCGCGCCTTGCGGCCATCGAGCAGAACACCTCACGGAACTATGACGGCCAGTTCGCTGAGCTTCGATCGATGCTGCAGGAGATCCTGACCACCGGCACGTCGGCTACCGACGAGCGTCTCACAAGGCTTGAGCAGCTCGTCACGTCGATTCGCGACCGCGAATCGAAGGACTACACAGAGTCATTTGCCAGACTTGAGACGTTGATCGCCGACCTGCGCGTTGCCGCTGGGCGCGAGCGCTCCTATGACCAGTGGTTCGAGGCGATCGTTAGCCGACTCGACGCACTGCGGCTTCCATCGGAGGGTGACAATCACGATTACCGCTGGGAGAATGTACAGCGACTCCTGACGGAGATTCGCGAGCGAGTGACAACAGATGCAGCGGAGTCATCAACGATCGACAACGGTGAGAATCTGCGTCGTCTGACCGAGGCTATTACCCAAGCCACGGACCGGGTGGTGCTCCACGCCGATCGTCGATACGACGATCTCCGCATGGTCATCGATGGACTCCGGACCATACTGGCCGTCCGGGGTGATGCAGCGCCGGTTGAGCCTGATGACGATCGTCTTCGGGAGATCCTTCTGGTGCTTGACGCTCTACAGACGCAGACCTCAACGATGGTCTCATCTCTGGATCAAGCACGAAGAGACGTTGCTGCGCTCAGCACCATGCAGGCGCGTATGGAAACAGCCTTCCAACGCGAAATCACCTCTCTGCAACAGGTCATCCGCACGGCAGGTGGCGATGCGGAGACCTATGAAGCTCTGCGGCAGGCACAGGAGGATCTCACCTACCAGCGCAATCGCTACCAAGCTGATATCGACGTCCTGCAGCGGCGACTTGCGGCGTGTACGACGTGGACGCCGCCGTCACAGCGTCAGGACGTCTCCGCGGCCGAGACAGAGACCTATGAGCGTCAGCATCAAGGACGTGTGATCGATGTCGTTCGATCTGATGCGCCTGTGCGGACCACTCCTAGCAGCGACTGTCCGGACTGTCCGGCCATGATCGAGCGTCACGAGCGTGTGTACTACCGATTCCCAAGTGTCCCGTTGTCGCCGGCCGAGGATCAGCCGTGTGATGACGAGCCATGTGACAACTGACAACCACTTCTCCACAAGGTGCAATGATGACGAATGGATATGCCACGACCCTTGATGCTGCGATGATGAAGCAATCGCCCATGCCTGTGATGGGACCGACACTGTCGGGTTTGTCGTTTGACATCGGCGGTGCGCTCGACGCAGCAGCGCAGATTCTGCCGGATTCGTGGCAGAAAGCCGGCCAAGAGGTCATCGACTCGGTGACGGAGCCGGTCAAGGAGGTCGCCAAGACGATCTCACCAGAGCTCTATGCCAAGCTCGACCGCGCAGCACAAGCCGAGATCGACAAGGCACGGTCGAGCATGGGGCTGCCACCTGTCAATCCAGAGAGTTCGGCGACTGCCACCGGCTCCACAACGGCCGGTGGTGGCACAACGACGACGACACGTACCACAGGCTCGACGCGCTCGGCCTTCAGCGTCCGGCGCATCGCCAACACATATGGCTACGGCTCGGCAGCCGTTGGAGCCATTGGCGGTTGGTGGTGGACGGGGCGCGGCGACATGAAGAAGTCTACCGGCAAGCGCATCGGCGTATCACTGATCATCTCGGCGCTGGCGGGTGTCGCCGGCGGCTTCGCCGGGTACAAACTGGCAGGCGCTTGAGGCGCACTACGACGGATGCCGACCTGAGGACTGCCTTTCTCCCAATCACTCACGAACCGTCCAGAGATCATGAAGAACAAGACCAAGACTCCCAGCGCCGGCGCCCCTGCTCAGGCACGAAACACGTTCTGGCGCACCCTTGACAACCTCAAGGTGACCCTCGGCACCAAGGCCGCGTGGTCCGATCATCTGATGGCGTTCCTTGGCGGGACGATGTACGTCATACTGCCAACAGCGATCGAGGCCATCTTCCGTGTCGATCTCACGGGATGGCGCGGGTATATCACGAGCATGTCCACCAATCTCGTGATCGGTGGCGCGCTTCGTTCGCCGGGATACATGGCAGGCGTCATGGGTGTCGGGGCGGCGCATCTGATCTACGCTCGTGGGCAGGATGCGATCATCAGGCCCATCTTCCGGAAGTATGCCTATCGGTTTGACCCGACAGAAACCCGCAGTGCAATGAGCGATGATGTGCCCACCACGGCACCAGTTACGCCTCCGCTCGGCACACAGGTTCGTACGATCGGTGGAGAACGGGTGCACTTGTACCCACCGTCACCGAACGCTGCCAAGGTCGAAGTCGCACCTGCGGCACTGCCGGCTCATCTCAGCAACAGCTTTCAGCCGACGCTCGAGAACAACTTCCAGTCGACACTCGAGAACAACTTCCAGTCGACGCTTGAGAACAACTTCCAGCCGACACTGGAGGACACATTTCAGCGCTCGCTGATGGACTCATATCAGCGGTCATTGATGGACGGCTATCAGCAAGCGATCAACGATTCTTGGTCGTCGGGCTGGGCCGGATACGCATCTCGAAACTGATATGAGCTGATGAACGCCCGCTGCAGCACCCTCGCAACGTCTGCAGTGGAGAGCTCTTTGACCGCACGATCCACGTGTGTGTTGCGAGCAGAGACCAAATCGCCCTGGGGAGATCCTCGCCGCCATTGGGGGAACACGGACAGTGATTCACCGTTTCCTCCACTCACATCGGAGTAGTCCACATGGACAACCCCACCAAACAGCCCCTTGGGACGAACGACGCCGTGCGCGAAGCTCTCCGCAAGATGGGCCTTCCGCAGGAAGCCGACAAGGTCGGCAAGACGCTGCGCATCGTGCGCAGCACCAAGTTCTACGAAGAGGGTGCCACACTCGTGACGGAGAAGTTCTTCACGGCACAGAACCCCGACGGCTTCTGGAACAACTACAAGTTCCCGCAGCAGGAGACGGGTGTCGTGATCCGTGGTCTGGCCGTCGACCACAACCTGCACTTCGCCGCTTCGCCCGTGGACATCTACGGCAAGCAGCAGCAGATCTTCGAGCAGTCGTCGTACTTCCGCTTCAAGTATCGCCGCCGTGACGACCGTCTGGTCTTCCGCGTCGCCGACTTGGTGCCGTACGCGATCGCGTCGATCGGCAACGCCGCACAGGCGTTTGCCAAGCCGTCGTCGGCCCTGCAGAACGGCATCTTCATGCTGCCCGAGCCTGTCCTGCTGGCTGCGCAGATCGAGACCGAGTTCAAGATCGACATCCAGTCGGGCTTCACGCTCGGAGCCAACGTTGCCACGGGTACGACGGCGCAGCCTGTCGTGACCGGAGGCGGGCTGACGGGTGCCGGCCAGTACCTGTCGCTCATCCTGCTTATCGAAGAGCTCTTCGAAGCGCACGGTTGATTGCCCGACGACGGCCGCGTTCTGCTGACTTCCCCTCGGTGACTGCCCGGTGACTCCGGCGGTTTCCACCTCGCACACCAAAGGCACCCCCGTCAATCCTCCGAACGGGGGTGCCGAAGGTGGCGAGGATCCATCACCTACTCTCAACAGAGCAACCTATGACCCCCAACAGCCCATTCAGCGTTGCGAACCACTTCCGCTACTCAGCCTTTGGTACGATTGAGACCTCAGGCGGTAGTGCCGTGGTGACGGTGCGCATCGATCCCCAGATGGGATTCTACGTTCGCCGGCATCGCATCTCGGCGTGGTACCTCGCCTCCGGCACGTCAAGACGCGTCTATGACGAGCTCAACACATCCGATCTCCTGCTGGTCGACATCAAGACGGCAGCCGGTAAGCAGACACAGAATCCGATCGACATCCATGCGTTCAACGACGAGTGCAACGACCGGAACTATCCGGGATATGCCATCGCCAAGGGTGCAGTCGTTGACTACACGATCTCCCATGAGATCACTACGGGAGCAAACTTCGGCGTGCCAATCAAGGTTCGCGTGTCGCTGTTCGGCTATCACATGACGGAGCAGCGCTGACCATGGCACTGCAAGCATGCCTGTCTCCTGAGGTAGTCCGCGAGTATCCTCGCGTGCGTGTCGGCCTGTGGCTGTCAACGACAGATACGTCGGACTACGGCTTCAGCTATAGTCACGTCGCCAATCAGGTGGATGGCTACGTCACAGAGATGGAGAAGTGCGGACAGTCGGCGTCCCAGATGGGTACGCGAGCCGTCGCGACCTCTCCGTACTCGACAAGGCTCAGGCCTCTGAGCGATCTGGCGGAGGTCTTCAACGCAGAATCCGGCGTCCTGCTCGAGAGCGTCGAGTTTGTAGGCTATGATGCCACCCTTGGAGGCAGCGCTCATCAGAATGCCGCCAATAACACGACCATTGACAGCAGTCAGTCATCAACGCTCGACGCGTACATGGCCAGCCACTTCCGTGGTGGGATCATGGGCAACCACCAGCCCAACTATTGCCGTCCGACGATCCTCGTCAACGGCATCGCCGTCTTTGATCTGGGCGACTCCTCGGTACAGGAATTGACGACAGGCCGGCGGGGACATCTGGGAGATCTGTCGATCGGCATTCCGCTTCCCTTTGGCGTCGACTACTACCGCGAGTTCGAACACGTCACGAGCATCGAGGTCTATGGTGGGCTGGCACAGTGGATCTCGACCTCAGCTGAACCGACTGACAAGTTGGTCCGATATCCCTTGCTGTGCATGATGCGATGGCGCATGCGCTAGCAGCATCATGAGCACTACCTGCCATGGCACCTGCCACGCATTGACACCTGCATGAGTCGATGACAATATCCACAGGAGGCCGCGAGTCACGGCCCGAACACCATCAGCAATCACCGGGGAACACAAGAACATGTCGACTACCACACCATCTGACACCGAGCCCCGCCGGCGAGCGATGACGCCCAAAATCGACAAGCGTCGTCGATATGTCTTCGGACCCGTACCACGTGGCGCAGAGCATGATGCCGATGGCGACGAAATGGTTGCCTTCGCACAGGTGCATGAGCACGGCATCGCCTACCCCAGAGAATATCCCGGATCGTACTTCCATGAGACCCTCGGCGTTGCGACGTTCGAGGAGTACCTCTCTCGCAATCCGGAGGGCCTGAAACCCGGTCGTCGCTTCTTCTTCTACGAGCAGGCCGACGACGGTACAACGGCACTGGCCTTCTCGGGTACGATGATGCCACAGCGAGCACTGGGGGGTCTGCGTGACGGTGAGCTGCCACAAGGCACGGCACAAGCGACCCCGGGCATGCCGATCATTCTGCAACAGGGCACCCCTGATCGCGTTCCTCGTGCTGCGTATGAGGAGATGATCGAGGCCATGCGCTCCGAGCTTGCCGCTAACCGTGATCAGGCGATATCGCTGCAGCGCCGTGTTGATGACCTGCAGCGCAGCATCATCGATGCCGAGCAGAAGCGCCTCGTCGCCGAAGCAGCACTCGAGACGTCGCAGCAGCGCCACCAGCAGGAGCTGGAGATGCTACGCCGGCAGCACACCTACGAACTGGATACGCTCCGGCAGCTGCATGCCAAGGATGTCGAGATCCTCACGCAAAAGGCCGTGGAAGAGGCCACACGCACCGCACAGGAGGCACTTGGGGATCCGCCACCGTCGGCATTGGAACAGGGCATCGAACTGCTTTCGGGTCTCGCGCCGATCATCTCACCTATCGCCTCCAAACTGGGAGAGGCTGTGGGGTACATCATCGATGATGCCATAGAGCGACGTCGCCATCGCAACCGCGGCGGTGTCGGTCTGCCACCGAGGACTGACCCACGGCATGAGGCGGCTGCACCGGCCGGCACACCAGCGCACGTCGTGCAGCCGGGCGAAATGAATGCCGGCACGCCACAGCCCGCCATCATGCGCCATGATGACGCCGCCGATCTGTTCAACGGAGGTATCTGATGCAAGCGACCTTTTTTACCGACGTACCCAAGAAGCTCATCGATCTGCTGCCAAGGATCAGGTTTGCGGCTCTGACGCCGCGAGAGGCACAGCAGGCCCTGTCGGACCTGGAGGCATATGTCAGCACCGTCTCTGTCATCAAGCCGCGTCGTGATATGTCGGCCAAAACCAAGACAGTGACACTGCCGGACACTGTTCCTGTGCAGGCTATTGAGGTCATCAACCGATATGACTACTCACGGGTGAGCACGGTCATGATTGCGATGGCCATGCCGATCATCGAGGGTCAACTGCGTTCACGAGGGCTGCTCTGATGTTTGGACTTGCGCTCTATGCCATGGGCTCCTTGGGCCTTGCGACTCCGCCGGCGGCTTCAACCGGCGTGACGTCCATCGGACTGACGATGCCATCAATTTTTGGTGTCAGCGGATCTCCGGTGACGTCGAGCGGCAGCATTACCGTGACACTTGCCTCGCAAGGCGCTAACACCATCCTTGCCGCACCGGACGGTGTCGGTGGGACGCCGACGTTCCGGGCACTTGTGCCGGCCGACATTCCGTCGCTGGACGCCGGCAAGATTTCCTCGGGAGTGTTCGCACAGGCGCGCCTTGGCACGGGCACGGCGGACACGTCGACATGGCTACGAGGCGATGGTTCATGGCAGACCATTCCGGGTGGGTTCACTGACCCAATGACATCAGTCGGCGACATCATCATCCGTAACGCGGCCAACGCCACGACGCGACTCGCGGCGGGCACGAATGGACATGTCCTGACGCTTGTCACCGGTGTACCGG
>VFFB01000018.1 GCA_018882585.1 Candidatus Kapaibacterium sp. | reverse complement strand
GGCTTGGTGACGGTCATGCGCAGTCGACGTCCAACGACCTTGCCACCGGCATAGACGGTGCCTCCTTCGACACATTCGACGGGCATCTGCTCGCCAGTGACGAAGCTGTAATCGACGTAGCCGGCATTGCTCAACAGAACGGCATCGCAGGGGATGACCTCCTGATTGCGCACGATCACGGTGTCGCCCACACGGACGTTATCGACGCGGATCGTCGATTCGATGCCCTTTCGCAGCACGCGCACGCTGAGTGGAAAGAACGATCGATAGGTACGATCAAACGAAACGGCGTCGAAGGCCTTCTGCTGGAACAACCGTCCGATAAGCAGGAAGAAGACCAGTCCGGTGAACGAATCAAGGAAGCCCTCGCTCTGTCCAAGGAGGATGTCGGCCACGCTCCGCACAAACAGCACCAGGATGCCAAGTGCAACGGGTACGTCAAGGTTGATGGTACGCTGCCGAAGAGCGCCCCAGGCAGATCGCCACCAGGGCGATGCCCCGTAAAGCAGGACGGGCACGGAGAGCGCGATCGACAGGACGTCAAACAGTGTCACGAGCGACGTCGCCATTCCGTCGGGACCGGCAAAGTACCGGGCAATGCTGAACATCATGACGTTTCCGGCCGCAAAGCCGGCCACGCCAAGACGCAGATAGACGGACCGCGTCGCAGCCGACGTTCCGCGAGCTCCCTCGGGACGTATCAGCGGTCGGTAGCCGATGGACGCAAGCAGGCCGGCCACGGCCCGCGACGACGTTCGAGCTGGGTCTATATCCACACGCACCAGCTTCCGCATCAGGTCTACCTGCGAACGCACGATGCCCGTGTCAAGCCTGTCAAGCTGTTCAAGCAGCCACACACACGAAGCACAATGCATCGTGGGAGTCTCGAAACGAAGTCTTCGTATGCCATTGCCCTCGAATTCAACGAATTGCCGCTCGATCTCGACATCGTCAAGCACGGCATATTCATCGCCCCCTATCCCCTTCATCGAGACGCCTGCACGGCTGTCAAGGTCGTAGTACTCACACATGTCGTGTGATTGCAGGATCTGGAATACCGACTTGCAGCCGCTGCAGCAGAAGGCGTGGACACCGTCCGTGACAGTATCGTCACGACACGGATCACCACAGTGATGACAAACGGCTGTTCCGGACACTCCCGATGGTACGACCGGCTCCATTACGCTGCACTCCCCGACTGCCGGGATACATGCGCGGCATACACGGATTCGGCTGGTTCCGCCGCCGGAGGTACATCTGGGATTGAGGTGTGAAGTATCATTCGACCCGTTCGTCAATGCGCGTAACAAAGGCGACCGATCAGGAAATGACCGGCCTCGTACGGCACGAATCTACATGCGATCGAATAGCCACGTCAAGACGTGGCAAACGGTCATAGAAACTATGACAATTGTCAGGGGGCGTCGAAAATCCTGGGGAAGGACGTCGGCGCAGCCTCGTGCATCATGTCGTACACGGCGCGGAACACGTGTTCAACCTCGGGCTTCGACCAATAGTTGCCATCCGTACCGTAGGCAGGGCGATGCTCCGTTGCCGTGATGGTTCGCGGAGCCGAATCGAGCCAACGGTAGCCCTGCTGGACCTCGAGCACTTGACGCATCATGTAGGCCGTTGCTCCGCCGGGCACGTCCTCGTCAAAGAAGACGATACGATTGGTGCGCTGCAGCGAGCCAAGGATGGTCTGCGTGACGTCGAATGGCAACAGTGTCTGCACGTCGATGATCTCGACCTCGATTCCCGTCTCGGCAAGTTGCGCTGCAGCATCGAGAGCGACGCGGCAGCAGGCGCCGTAGGTAACAAGCGTAATGTCGCGGCCGGGACGAATGATCTCGGGCACACCAAGCGGCACCTTGAAGTCGGCGATGTTTGCCGGAAGGCGTTCCTTGAGCCGGTACCCGTTCAGCACTTCGACCACAAGCGCAGGGTCATCGCCCGCAAGCAGCGTGTTGTACATGCCTGCGGCCTGCGTCATGTTGCGGGGAACGCAAACGTACATGCCGCGAACAAGGTTGATGATGCCCGACATGGGCGAACCCGAATGCCAGATACCTTCCAGGCGATGACCGCGGGTGCGGACGATGACGGGTGCCTTCTGTCCACCACGCGTCCGCCACTGCACCGTCGACAGGTCATCACTCATAAGCTGCAATGCATACAGGACGTAGTCCAGATACTGCATCTCGGCTATCGGGCGAAGGCCTCGCATGGCCATGCCGATGGCCTGACCAAGGATCGTCACTTCGCGGATACCCGTGTCAGCCACGCGCAGCGCGCCATACTTTGCCTGCAGTCCGGCAAAGCCCTGATTGACGTCGCCGAGTTGTCCGACGTCTTCACCAAAGGCCACAACCTGCGGGTTGCGCGCCATGGCCGCGTCGAAGCAGGCATTCATAACCTCGCTGCCATTCACCGACGGCGCATCCTCTGCGTAGGCGGCAGGTACAGCCCAGACGGCGGCGGCACGCAAGGCAGAAGCACTGTGCAGGTGCGAGGCATATAAGGGGTCGATGGATGCATCGTAGGTCTTGATCCATGACAGCAGCCGCTGCCGAGCAGGCGCATCCGAGTTGCGCGTGGCGAGCAGCGCATTGTGCGCCGCCGCCATGATGTCGCGCCGGAATGGCTCGCGGATCGCCGCCAGGTCGGCAGCGATGGTGGCAACGGACGGTTCGACGGCGGCAAGATCCTGCAGGATGGCCGAGCATTCGGCGATCTCTGTACGGATCGGTCCGATGTACGCATTCCATGCGGCTGCCTTCCAGGCCTGCACATCGGCCGTGGCCGTTTGCTCAAGCTGGTCGAGTTCTTCGGCCGTGGCAATCCCCTGTTCGAGCATCCAGGCTCGCATGCGGGTGATGCCGTCGTAGTCTTTCTCCCACTGCAGACGCTCGGCAGACTTGTATCGCTCGTGCGATCCCGATGTGGAATGTCCTTGCGGCTGGGTGACTTCAATCACGTGCACGATCTGGGGAACATGCTCCCTGCGAGCCGTTTCGGCGGCCTTGGCATAGGTTTCGACAAGGGCGGGATAGTCCCAGGCGCGGACAACGTGGATGTCATAGCCGTCCATCGTTCCGGGCGCCCGCTGGAAACCCGAGAGCAGCACGCCGACGTTCGACTTTGTTACCTGCATGTGATTGGGCACCGAGATGCCGTAGCCGTCATCCCACACAGAGATCACGGCCGGCGCACGCAGCACGCCAATGGCGTTGACGGACTCCCAGAACATGCCCTCGGCACACGAGGCGTTCCCAATGGTGCCAAAGGCAACTTCATCGCCGTTCGACGAGAACGACCGCAGGTCGTGCAGCTCGGGCAGATTGCGATACAGGACGGACGCATAGGCCAGACCTACAAGGCGCGGCATCTGCGAACCCGTTGGCGAGACATCGGCCGAGACGTTGTATCGGTCCGACTGCGACAGGAAGTTGCCCTGTTCATCCAGAAAGCGCGTGGCAAAATGGCCATTCATGGAGCGCCCGGCCGAGGCCGGCTCGGCGGCGATATCCGTGTGTGCATACAGCTGCGCAAAGAACTTCTGCACATCGCTTTCGCCAATGGCGAACATAAAGGTCTGGTCGCGGTAGTATCCCGACCGCCAGTCGCCTTTGCGGAATGCTGCCGCCATCGCCACCTGGGCGATCTCTTTGCCATCGCCAAAGATGCCGAACTTGGCCTTGCCGGTGAGCACTTCGCGTCGACCCAGCAGTGAGGCCTGCCGACTTTCGACGGCGATGCGGTAATCACGCAGAATGCGTTCACGCAAGGCTGCGGCATCGCCTGCCGGTGCCACTGCGGTTGCAGATGGAGATGTTCCGTCCGTTGCTGCCTTCGTCTTTGCCGTTGCCTTCTTCATAGTCGGCAAAAATACGAATCGGCAAACTCTACGAACCGAAGAGCGAAGATTGCTCCGGAGCGCCCACGGTTACCTGCCGTACGATGGCCTCGGCACGATCAAGTGTCTGTGCCAGATCACGGTTCACCAGAACGACATCAAAATCGTCGCGGTGACCCATTTCCATTTCGGCGCGCGCAAGGCGCATGGCAAGCTGTTCTTCCGACTCCGTCTTGCGGCTGCGCAGGCGCGTCTCGAGCGTCTGCATGTCCGGCGGAGCAACGAACATCAGGAGGGTGTCGTCAGGAAACGCCCGTTGTAAGGACAGGGCCCCTTTCACATCCACATCGAAGACAACGAACTGTCCCCGGGCAATGGATTCCTGGACCATGGAACGGAGCGTTCCGTAATAGTTGCCGAAGATCTCCTCGTATTCGATAAGATCATCGGTCTCGATGCGTCGGCGGAACTCATCACGGCTCAGGAATACATAGTCCTTGCCATTGACCTCGCCGGGACGCATGGGACGTGTCGTGGCCGACACGCTGAACGTCAGGATGGGAAAGGTTGCCAACAGGTGTTTCGCCACCGTCGTCTTTCCCGCGCCGCTGGGCGCACTCAGCACGATAAGATGCTTCGTCATTCGATGTTTTGTACCTGTTCACGGATGCGCTCCAGCTCCTCCTTGCAGGCGATCACCATGCGGGCGATCTCGGCATCGTTCGATTTCGAACCGATGGTATTCACCTCGCGGTTCATCTCCTGCAGCAGGAAGTTGAGCTTGCGGCCGATGCCTACGCCTTCGGCCAGGTTCTCGCGGAAGAATTTCAGGTGGGAGCGAAGGCGGACGCATTCCTCGGCCACGTCGAGCCGTTCGGCAAGGAGGACGATCTCGAGCTGCAGTCGCTGTTCGTCGACGATGCCGTCGTCCATCAGCTGGCGGACGCGTTCACGCAGGCGCTCGCGCTCTGCCGGAATGCGAGCCTGCGACCGTGCTTCGATCTGTTCCAACATGGATTCGATACCGTCCAGCCGCGCCAGGAAGTCAAGCGCAAGTTGCGCGCCCTCTTTGGCACGCATGGCGTTCAAGGCTTCAAGCGCACCAGAAATGGCGATGCGCAGCTCAGGCCAGCAGTCGGCCTGTTCGGCCACAGCCGCCGACGGCTGAAACATGCCGGGATAGGCAACCAAATGGTCAAGAGTCAACTCGCCACCGATACCAAGGTCCTGCTGCAGTGCTCGCAATGCCGAAACGTACGACCGGGCGGCGTCGGCATTCAGGCGGACATCGGCGGCAGCGACCGTCTCGTCCACGCGGATGTAAACCGACAGTGAGCCGCGCGAGACGTATTCGCGGACCAGTTCGCGAACTAGCAATTCCTTGTCGGACCAGTCCTTGGGCATCTTTGCCGAGACGTCCAGATAGCGTCCATTGACGCAGCGCGTTTCCACCGTACATAGCTTGCCAAGGACCATGCCCTCGAAGCGTCCGTAGCCCGTCATGCTTTTGATCATGCGGCAAAGATAGCATATCAACGTGGCCACCGTCGTTCCTTGGTCGGCGCTTCCTAGGTTTGCACATGACCATGTCCAACACGATGGCTGCCGAGCATCTTCAGGGTCGACTCAAGCGTCGGCCAGGCATTGCCATCGTGGCCGGTTCGGGCATCATGCGCGCGCTGGCCGGCGTCACGGTCCTAGCAGAACACCCAATGGATGGCATTCCCGGTCTGCCACTTCCATCGGTCGAAGGACATGGCAGGAGCCTTGTCGAATGCAGCATTGCCGGCGTAGACGTGCTTATTGCTACGGGACGTCTGCACTTGTACGAGGGCAGTACGCTTGCGCAGGTCACGGCATTGGTGGACCTGTTTGCCGACATCGGTACCGACTCGCTGATCCTGACCAATGCCACGGGTGGTCTTGCAACAACTCTTGGCGTGGGCGACGTGCTGCTGCCGGCCGAGATCATCGACATGACATTTCGACGGTCTGACCACGCGTCGCCGCTGCGTCCGTCCCCGGACGTGCCCTGGTTGCTTGCCACGTTGGAACGCTGCGCTGGCACCGCCCTTCCCGTCCGGTCTGGCACGTACGTACAGGTTGTTGGACCATCCTACGAGACGCGGGCCGAGATACGCATGCTGCGTGCCCTTGGTGCCGATGCCGTGGGCATGTCGACGGCCGTCGAGCTGAAGCGCGCCGTCGCCCGCGGGATGCGAACGCTCGTCTGTTCGATGATCACCAACACGCTTACGGATACGTCCGTGGTTTCGGTATCACACGCGGAAGTACTCGATGCAGCAAGCCGTGCCACGGATCGAATGTCACAGGTGATTACGCAGGCCGTGGCCGCCCGTACGGACCTATCTTTGCGTTCATGAATCGCACCATGCTTATCCTGCTCGTGGTGCTGCAGGCAGGCCTCCTGGCCGGCGGCTGTCACCGCGGTTTTTCGAGTACCTATGACGTTCGTGGCATCCGCCTTGGCGAGCCCGTGTTTGCCGTTCGGGGCATGCGTCTGTCTGACACGACCCTGCGACTGTCGTTTGCCACCTTGCCAACCCTTCGTACGTCCGATCCTGTCATCCGAACGGTCTATGCCGCCGTCGGCGCCGCTCAAGGCTTCTACAGCGATACGGTCGACTTTCAGCTGACACGCAAGGCAGTACCGTCCGACAGTTCGGCAGTGACGTTGATCGGCGAAGCGATCATATCTGTTGCGTCTGCTACCGAGTTCGCCAGTCCGTGGGTGGACGTCTCGGTTGTTACGGCGTCGGACCACGTCGTCTTTCCACAGGCCGTCACCATGATCGATCCCTCTGCGGTCGAACTGAGCCCCTTTC
The DNA here is from genome assembly GCA_018882585.1 of Candidatus Kapaibacterium sp. Taxonomy (GTDB): domain Bacteria; phylum Bacteroidota; class Ignavibacteria; order Kapaibacteriales; family Kapaibacteriaceae; genus ZLKRG46. The sequence continues at coordinate 26,304 of VFFB01000018.1, read as the reverse complement.
AACACGTCACGGATGATGGCGGGATCGAACTAGGTGCCCACGTGCAGCGCGTATGGCTTCCGGAGCAGGAATACCTGCCCAGCTCGGAAGATGTGCGCGTGACCGTGTTCAATGCCTCGGGTACCGAGGTGTGGAATTCAGGCAGCGGCATGGCCTTCCTGACCATGATCACATCCGTCCAACCGCAGGAGCGTGGCGACGTCGCAACCGTGTCGCGCATCTGGAACGGCCAGACCTCGTCCGGCACGACGGTCCCTAAGGGCACGTACACCGCAGAGATCCTGATTCCGGCCATTCCGTTCCCCTATCGTTCGACATTGGACGTGCAATGGCCACCGCAACCATGAATCACGAACCGTACATGCGTCGTGCCCTGGAGCTGGCATCTCGCGGCACCGGACACGTCGCACCGAACCCTCGGGTAGGATGCGTGATCGTTCACAATGATCACATCATTGCCGAAGGATGGCATGCAGTGTTCGGTGGACCCCATGCCGAGGTGGCTGCCCTTGCCGGTCTCGACACCGTCCCTGCCGATGCAACGATGTACGTCACGCTGGAGCCATGTGCCCATCAGGGCAAGACGCCCCCCTGCACCAATGCCATCATCGCCTCGGGCATTCGCAATGTTGTTGTTGGAATGTCCGACCCGAATCCCATGGTGTCGGGAAGGGGCATTGCAGCACTTCGAGAGGCAGGCATCAGCGTCGTCACCGATGTGCTTGCCCACGAATGCCTGTGGTTGAACCGAGGCTTTGCCCACTGGATGACGCATCGCAGACCATGGGTGATGGCCAAGATCGGCCAATCGCTCGACGGTTGCATGGCCACGTGGAACGGGGCCTCGAAATGGATCACCTCGCAGGCCAGCCGCCACGTGGTGCATGCCCTGCGCGGCGAAGTCGACGCCGTGCTCACAGGCGTAGGTACGGTGCTTGCCGACGATCCGCTGTTCACCGTTCGCCATGTCGATGGTCGTTCGCCGATGCGCATCGTTCTTGACACGCAGTTGCGTACTCCGATCGACGGTGCACTTGTCGCTTCGACGGCCGTGTCCCCCGTTGTGATCCTATGCGCTGCCGACGTCAACGACAGCGATGCCGCCCAGGCACTGCGCGATCGTGGCTGCAGCGTCATTGGCATACCAAGCGTCAACGGACGACTCAGCATCGCCGATGCACTTGACGTCTGTGCCACGCAGTTCTCTGTCACGATGCTCCTTGTCGAGGCCGGCCCGACCGTCCTGACGTCGCTGCTGGCTAACAACGCCATCCACGAACTGCGTCTGCACACGGCTCCGATCCTGCTGGGCGACGGACTTCGGTGGAACATGCTTCGGCCAGACCATCCGTCGACGGCATCGACGTGGGTCGTACATTCGCTTGATTATGTGGACGGAGACGTTCACACGACACTGCTGCCCGTCATGCCCTGAACCTGCCAATGCAACGCCGAATCTGGATCATCATCTGGTTGTTCCTCGCCGTCACAACGGTTCTTGCCCAGCAACCAACGCCGATGGAGCGCGCCGCCAAGGCGGCGGCCGAGCGTCGCTGGCGCGACGTCATTGCCATCACCGACCCTCTTGTCAAGCGCCAGCCCCGCGACATCCAAGTGCTGCTGGCGCGCAGCGTGGCCTTCATCGAATTGCAACGCTATCCCGAAGCGCGATCAGCAAGCGCCACGGCACGGGCACAACAGCCGGACATCCCCCAGGCATGGTCCGTACACGCCGAGTCGCTGCTGCGCATGAACGAGCACGACTCTGCGTTGCTGGTGCTTGACGAGGCGCGCCGACGTTTTCCATCGCGGCCAGAGTTCGCAATGCGCCTTGCGCAGACACTAATGACGCTGAAGCGTTTCGAGGAAGCGATCGACCCTCTCGAAGATCAGGCCTTTCGTCGACCTGGCGACGTACAGGTCATCGTCATGCTTGCCATGTGCTACCGCACAATTGGCAGACTGCAGGAAGCGGCCGACTTGTATGCGCAGGCCGTGGACCAACGACCGAATGATGCGCGCCTGCTGACGACGCTGGGCGACGTGCACCAGGACCTGCAACAATGGGATGAAGCGATCGATCGGTATCGCGCCGCACTTGCCGCCGATCCTGGCAGCGCAGCGACATACAAGACACTCGCCGCAGCACTGGGCGCCCGGAGCCGGCATCGCGAGGCAGTCGACGTCATGCGTCCGTACGTCGCACGATATCCCGACGATGCCGACGGCTGGTACAATTTTGGCTCGGCACTCGATCTTGCGGGCAAATCCGACTCGGCCATCAAGGCGCTTCGCCAGGCCATAAAACTCCGGCCGAACTTCAGCGAAGCCTACTTCAATCTGGGGTTGGCCCTTGATCATGCCGGGTTTTCAGAGGATGCCGTCGTCGCCCTTCGGCGCTGTGCGGTCATGAACAGCATTCTTGCTCCGCGTGCATACAATGCCATCGGCATCTCGTACCGGTCTCAGGGCCGCGTCGACGATGCCCTCGCGGCCCATCGTCAGGCCATCGCACTCGACGATACCGTCGCCATGCTGCACACCGAACTTGCCAATACGCTCTTTGCGGCAATGCGACTCGATGAATGCCTGGCCTATCTGATGTCACAACGTGAGCGATTCAGCACCGACGATAACATCACGGCAGGTATCGGCCGCGTCTACATCCGCACTGGTCGCAAGCAGGAAGCGATGGCTATCATCGAACAGTTGCATACGTCGAGCCCCGCTCTTGCCGATGAACTTCGCACGATGATGAAGTAACCCCCATGCACCCACATATCCGCGTTCCCGTCGTTCTTGCCGTTGCAACGCTTCTGTCGCTTGGAACGGCCACCGCACAGTGGTCGTGGCCTACCGTGGCCGTGCGGGCCGTTGATTCCGCGCTGTTCGCCCTTGGGATGAGCCGACAGGATCTGGCCATGCCGCCGGACCTGTTGCCCGCGGACGTGCATCGACTGCCCGTGCACGACATCTCGTTTTCGGACCCGCTTCGCCCCTTTGATGAACTTGAATCGATACGAGGTCATGCAGCCGGTCGCAAGTCCGATGCCATGGACAGCATTGTCGCATGGAGCATGTCGCGGATGGGGCTGGGCGAGTTCCGGCGTCACCGCTACGAGCTGACGATGACGGCGAATGAACTTGCCGGACGGCTGGGTACAGATCCCGAGCGCGCTGCAGGCTTCATTGGAGCTACCTTCCTGAAGCGCTACATCGCTGCCTGTCTGATTGCCGCCGACTCGACAAAGGCGGCACGCACGGGATTCCTTTCGCAGCGGCTGCTGGTAGACATGTGTGATTCACTGTGGATGAACAGCACCGAGTCGGAAACGGCTTCACTCTGGCAGCTTCACGACGACGAGGTGCGGTCGCAAGAGCGAACGCGAGCCTTCATGAACAAGGCAAACCCGCGTTCGATGACGTCGGTTTACCAACATGGATGGTCGCTGTATCAGGAGCTGCTGGAGTACGTTGCACAGTTTGATCGTGCAAGCGATGTCCTGCGTGACAGCGTCAAGACTGTTATCCTGCATACACCTGCAGGACGCGTGGCACTTGGCGGCAGCGGTAACGATACGTATACGGGCACCTTCCTGCTGATCGTCGACATCGGTGGGAACGACACATATCAGCTATCCGATACGGAAAAGGACACAGCACTTGCGTATGGTGTGCGCTGCATCGTCGACTTTGATGGCGACGATGCCTATCTGGCCTCGGACTATGATCTTGGCTCGGGCCTTGGCGGCATCGGCATCGTGATCGACCGTAACGGTAACGACACCTACAGAGCCGACGATCAGTCGCTGGGCTGCGGCATCTTTGGTGTGGGCATCGTGCATGACCTTGCCGGTAATGACTCCTACCTTGGTGGACAAAACACGCAGGGCTGTGGCATCTTTGGTCTTGGCCTGCTGCTTGACGACGGCGGCTTTGACCTGTATCGGTCGCATGCGCAGGCACAAGGATTCGGTGGCACGCGGGGCGTAGGCATCCTGTCGGATCGCTCCGGCAATGACACCTACCTGGCCATCAGCCCCTACGTGGATGTGCTGCGGTACGAGGCGCATCACGTCACCTTTACGCAGGGCGCAGCCCTTGGCATACGCCCGATCGCCTCGGGCGGTATCGGACTATTGCTGGACCATGGCGGTAACGATCAGTACTCGACCGACATCTACGGTCAGGGCACGGCGTATTGGTATGGCCTTGGTGCGTTGATCGACGATGACGGCGAAGACCGCTATCAGGCCTATCAGTACGCCCAGGGCTCCGGTGTCCATTTTGCCTGGGGGGCACTGCGAGACCGTGCCGGTGATGACGTCTACGTGTCGCACGGTGTCAGCCAGGGCTGCGGACACGACGTTGCCACGGGAACGCTGATCGACGAAGCCGGCAACGACAGCTATACATGCGAGTCGCTCTCGCTTGGCGGCGGCAATGCCAATGCCGTCAGCATCTTGGTCGACGCCGCAGGCAACGACGCCTACGTTGCGTCGAACACACAAAACACCATGGGCTTTTCGGACTACCGACGCGGATACGGCATGATCGGTCTGTTCGTGGATGCAGCAGGTACAGACACGTACGGAAGCACGACGCGCAATGCATCGGTCAGTCTGAAATCAACCTATGGCGTCTTCGCCGATCTCGAGCTTACGGCGACAGCTGCTGGCGAAACGCCTGCGCAGACCACTGCGCCGACGACCGTGTCGGAGCCTCTTCGCTCCAGCGTCGACAGTCTGATGGTCCAGGCATCTGCTGCACCACTGCGATACCAGTCGAACGTCAAACCGGCCCGAACAAAGCTCGCTGCCATGGGGGCGTCGGCACTGCCGGGTCTTGCGGCCTACCTTGGCACGCAGATGCCACGTGAGCGTCTTGCCCTTGAAGAGGTGATCCCGCAGATCTATGCAGCCTCGCCCACTGCCGTGCGACAACTCCTGAGCGACAGCATGTCCAGCAAGTCTACCGTGACGCAGAGCACCGTACTCACGCTTGCGGGCAAGGTCATGGACACGGTGCTGATCCCGGCCATCGGAGCCCTGACCACCGGCAGTCGCTGGCAGCAGCGTCGCAACGCCATTCATGCCCTGCAGGAGATCGGCAACGCCTCGGCCCTGCCGTTCTTTGTCGAGGCCCTTCGTGATACCCATGCCTACGTACGCGCACGCAGTGCCTTTGCCGTGGGTTCGCTTGGAGGTGCACCGGCGTTCGCACTACTGCGCGAGGCATTGCTCGACGATGATCAGATGGTACGATTTGCGGCCATCGAGGGACTGAACCGCGGCAGCCGCCGCAAGGCGTCCGACCTTGTAAGCTGGTGGCGCGGCCGCCTCGACCGACGCATCATCACAAGCGGACTGCGCCTGCTTGCCGCGGCCGACACATCAAAGGCCGACGTCAAGGCCATCACGTCGTGGTATCGCAGCGCATCGGCATGGCAGCGCAGTTCCATGGAGCGGTTGCTACCCTCAATGCCGGCCTTCTGGCAGCGGCAGCTTGCAGCGGGAACAGGCGAAAGACGCCGCTCCGCGGCGTCGCGACGTACACGGAAGTCCGAGCCGACGCCGTGATCCGCCATTACCTGACGCTGGAGCATCTTGCCCACGCCTTGCATCGCCGGCTTGCCGGCGCGCAACTACTCGAGGCATTCTCGCAGGAGAAGCACGTTCTGACGTTGTGCTTCCTCAAGGACGGTGCAGAGATCGTGATCACCGTAAGCGTCGACCCAACCTACGGCACCATCCTTGAGCGGACGAATATCCGCCGCGCCCGCAGCAACACGCTCGACAGGTTCGACATGCTGTGCGGCATGCAGTGTGCGCACGTGACGAAGCATGCCGACGACCGCATCGTTTCGTTCTGGTTCGACACATTCGTCATGCATGCACTGTTCTTTGGCTCGGGCCACGGCAACATCGTCGTGACCCGCGATGGCATCATCGTCGATGCCCTTACCAATGCCAAGCAGCTCATCGGCACAACCTTCGCCGTTGCCGCGGCCGGTACGCCGCCCCTTGGCAATCTGTACGAGGCCGAGCGTGACCATGTGTCGGATGTTGAGGCGGCCTGCAGAGAGAGCACGACGTACTATGTGCTTCGGCGTGGCGATGACGTGGTGTTCTCGCTGCTGCCCTTGCACGGATGGGATGTTCTGGAGCAGTACGATGATATCAATGCGGCATTGCGTCGCACGGTGGGCATTCGTCGGACCACGGCACGTCTGAAATCGATGCGAACGCAGTTGCTGACGGAACTGCGCCGGCGGATCGCACGCACGGAGAGGTCACTGCGTGGCATGCAGAGCGACGTGGCCAACGTCGACCGCACGTCGATGTACCGACACTACGGCAACCTGCTGATGGCGCAGGGAACGGATGTGCACATCAAGGGTGACCGTATCACGGTGCAGGATGTAGATGGCAGTATGGTCACGATCAGCATCGACCCGACGAGGTCGCTGATCGAGAATGCTACGTCGTACTACGCCAAGGCCAAACAATCCGTCCAGGCCGCTGCCGAGCGTCACCGGCGCATTCCCGTGTTCGAGCAGCGGCTGTCTGAACTACGGACAGACCTTGCGACGGCCGAACAGACGGCCGACGAGCAGATCCTTCAACGCTTGAACGAGCGCTACATGCACGACCGGGCACAGGACGACGGCACGACCGTCTATCGCACATTTGTTCTGAACGACACGTACACGCTGTATGTAGGGCGCAATGCAGCGAACAACGACGAACTCACGATGCGCTTTGCCAAGCAGAACGACTGGTGGCTGCATGCCCGGGGCGTGAGCGGATCGCATGCCCTTCTTCGTGGCGGCGGGAATGAGCGTCCACCAAAGGACGTTCTGGAACGCGCTGCCGCCATCGCCGCCTACTACTCGCAAGCACGTAACGCCTCGTACACGCCCGTCATCTACACGCAGCGCAAGTACGTGCGCAAGCCAAAGGGTGCCAACGTCGGCGCCGTCGTCGTCGAGCGCGAACAGGTCATCATGGTCAAACCGTATCTGCCCGACGCGCCGTAACGGGCGTCACTCTTCCAGATACGTGTACCCGTAGAGTCCGCTTCGGTACATGGCAAGAAACTCCTTGCCCTCCTGCACGCTGATGCGCTTCTCCTTGACAGCCGCACTCACCCACGTCTCCATGGTGCGGACGAGTTTCTTCGCATCGAACTGCACGTAGTCAAGTACGTCGGCAACGGACTCACCGTCGATCACCTGGGCGATCTCGTAGCCCTTGTCCGTCACATGAATGTGAACGGCATTCGTATCGCCAAACAGGTTGTGCAGGTCGCCAAGGATCTCCTGATAGGCTCCAACCAGGAAGACAGCAAGGTAGTAGTGCTCGTCGCGCTTCAGCTCGTGCAGCTGGAGCGAGTGCGAGAAGTCACGAAGGCCGATGAAGTGATCGATCTTACCGTCGGAGTCGCACGTGATATCCTGCAGCGTCGCGAATCGCGTTGGCTTTTCGTTCAACCGGTGGATGGGCATGATCGGAAACAACTGGTCGATCGCCCACGAGTCCGGCAGTGACTGGAAGAGCGAGAAATTGCAGAAGTACTTGTCGGCAAGCATCTTCGGCAGCGACTTCAATTCGTCGGGAACCTGCTTGAGCGTCGAGGCGATCTCGTTGATACGCTCGGCAACGGCCCAGTAGAGTTTCTCGGCCTGTGCGCGCGTGCGCAGGTCAAGCACTCCAAGCGAGAACCGATCCAGCGCCTCCTCGCGCAGCTGCTGCGCGTCGTGCCACGACTCCAGCATGTTGCGACTGTTCAGCGCGCCAAGGATCTGATGCAGCTCGCGCACAAGCTCGTGGTCCTTCTTGGTGACGCGGTCCTTCGACGTCCACAGCGGCACGGCTGCACGCTCCAGCACGTTGAAGATCAGCACGCTGTGATGGGCCGTCAATGCCCGTCCCGACTCGGTGATGACATGCGGATGGGGCAGGTTATTCTTCGTGGCCGCATCAGCCAGCGTCGCGATGGCATCGTTGGCATACTCCTGGATGGAGTAGTTGATGCTGGAAGAGACGGACGAACGCGAACCATCATAATCGACGCCAAGGCCGCCGCCGATGTCGACGAACTCGATGTTGCAGCCGAAGCGCATCATCTCGACATAGAACTGCGCCACTTCGTTCAGACCGGCCTTGATCTTGCGGATGTTCGTGATCTGCGATCCAAGATGGAAGTGGATCAGCTTGATGCAATCCAGCATGTCGGTCTCGCGTGCAAGTTCGACCGCTTCGATAAGTTCCCAGGCATTCAGACCGAACTTCGAAGCGTCGCCACCGGACTCTTCCCACTTGCCGGACCCCGAAGCCGCCAGCTTGATGCGAATGCCAATGTTGGGGCGCACCTTCAGGCGGGCCGCTACCGAGGCGATCAAACGCAATTCGTTCAGCTTCTCGACAACGATGAAGACGCGCTTGCCCATCTTCTGCGCCAGCAGGGCCAGCTCGATGAACTCCTCGTCCTTGTAACCGTTGCAGATGATCAGCGCCTCGTTGTTATCCATCACCGCAAGCACGGCATGCAGTTCGGGCTTCGAGCCGGCTTCGAGTCCAATGTTGAACTTCTTGCCGTGGCGCACCAGCTCTTCGACGACGGGTCGCTGCTGGTTCACCTTGATCGGATAGACCGAAAAGTAGGTGCCCTTGTAGCTGTACTCGGAGGCAGCCTTTGCGAAGCACGCCGAGATCTTCTCGATGCGATCGTCAAGGATATCCGGAAAGCGCAACAACACCGGCACGCTTACATCGCGCAGTGCCAGCTCGTCGATCAATTCCTTGATGTCGATCTGGGGCCCCTTCGCCTTTCGTGGGGCGATGACGACGTTGCCTTTTGTGTTGATTCCCACGTAACCAACGCCCCATCCCTGAACACTGTAGAGTTCAAGGGAATCTTCGATTCGCCATTTGCGCATGTTGTGTCTGCCAGTAAAGGTGCAAGAGTGCAAAACTACGAACCAGTATATTTGTCGCTATGTCTTCAGCAGCACCTGACCTTGAACAGATCACGAAGCAGTTCACCGACTTCCTTCGCCGCAAGAAGTTTCGCATCACCCAGGAGCGGTATCGCGTCCTTGACTGCATCGCCGAATTGGACCGTCATTTCAACGCCGACGAGCTCTACGTGTACATGAATACGAAGGGCGAACGTGTCTCGCGGGCAACGATCTATTCTACGCTGGATCTGCTTACCAAGAGCAATATCCTTGTTCGACATCGCTTTCAGGGCGAGAGTGCGCATTTCGAGCTGGCCAGCCGTATGCCCAACCACGACCACCTGATGTGCATGGAATGCGGGCGTATCGTCGAGTTTCGAGAGACAGCCACGGACGCCATACGCGACAAGGTTTGCGACGAGCTGGGATTCAAACCCATTTCCCACTCACTGCAGATTTTTGCCGTCTGCACCGACCCGACAACCTGCTCATTCAATCGGGGATCGTAAGGGGCAAGGCGACACGCTGCACGTCGAACCGAACATTTTTTCCAATTTGTCGGCCGACAGTGCCTGCGCTGTCACGTTTTTTCGTCGTTCCGCCACAAGGCGGCTAGCGACGTTATCCACGGAACTGGCATGAAGAACCTTGTCATCGTTGAGTCGCCTTCCAAAGCGAAAACCATTCAGAAGTACCTCGGTGCAGACTTCCAGGTGACGTCTTGCATGGGTCACATCCGTGACCTGCCGAAGCGTCTCGGCGTCAACATCGAGAAGGATTTCGAGCCGGAGTATGTCGTCGACGAGAAGAAGCGTGCGCTTGTGGCCGAACTCAGAAAGCAGTCGCGCGCGGCCGAGCTCGTCTGGCTTGCGAGCGACGAAGACCGCGAGGGCGAGGCCATTGCATGGCACCTTGCCGATGAACTCGAGATTCCTCCGGCCAAGATCCGCCGCATCGTCTTTCACGAGATCACCAAACCGGCCATTCTTCGCGCCGTCAAGGAGCCCCGCGGCATCGATCAGAATCTTGTCGACGCACAACAGGCGCGCCGCGTCCTCGACCGTCTGCTCGGCTATGACCTGTCGCCCGTGCTTTGGTCGAAGATCAAAGCCGGCCTTTCCGCCGGACGCGTACAAAGCGTTGCCGTGCGCCTTGTTGTGGAACGTGAACGCGAGATCTCGGCGTTCACCTCGACGAGTGCCTTCAAGGTAACGGCAGAGTTTGACGTGGACGGTAAGAAGCTCGTTGCCGAGCTGCCACATCGATTCGCTACCGAAGAAGAGGCCAGAGCGTTCCTCGAGAAGTGCATCGGTGCAACGTTCTCCGTGCAGGACCTTGCAACAAAGCCAAGTCTGCGCAATCCCTCTGCCCCTTTTACAACCTCGACCCTGCAGCAGGAAGCGTCACGGAAGCTTGGGTATTCGCTCACGCGGACGATGAAGCTTGCACAGGACCTGTACGAAGGCGGTATGATCACGTATATGCGGACGGACTCGGTAAACCTGTCCGAGCTCGCCATCGAAGCTGCCAAGCAGCAGATCACAGCCTCGTACGGCGCCGAATACAGTAATCCGAAGGTGTACACGAATAAGGTGGCATCGGCGCAGGAAGCGCACGAGGCGATCCGTCCGACGGATTTTGCCGTGCGTGGCGCCGGGGCGACCGAAGCCCATCAACGGCTGTACGAACTGATCTGGAAGCGGGCCATTGCGTCGCAGATGTCGGCCATGCGCCTTGAGATCACGACGGCCAAGATCAGCATCTCGACAATGTCGGACATGCTGGTCGCCAATGGCGAGGTGGTCGTCTTTGAAGGCTTCAACAAGGTCTATTCGGAATCAACCGACGAGGACACGGAAGACGATCATCGGAAGATGCTGCCTCCGCTGCGCGTTGGCCAGATGCTGAACTTCCAGCTGATGAAGGCCGCGGAGCGATTCGACAAGCCTGCTCCACGGTACACCGAGGCCAGCCTTGTGAAGAAACTCGAGGAGCTGGGCATTGGTCGTCCGTCGACGTATGCTCCGACCGTTGCGACGATTCAGACGCGCGAGTACGTCGTCAAGGAAGATCGCGACGGATGGCAGCGCGACGTGCGGACGCTGACGATGCAGCACGGTGCGATCATGCGAACGGTGACGGCCGAGAATACGGGCGCCGAGCGGAACAAGCTCTTCCCTACCGATCTGGGCATGCTTACGACGGACTTCCTTATCAAGTACTTCGACGAGATCATGGACTACAGCTTCACGGCAACGGTCGAGAAGCAGTTCGACGAGATCGCCGAGGGCGACCTGCCGTGGACGGAGATGATCCGCACGTTCTATGGTCCGTTCCACAAGCACGTCACGTCGGCCAAAGAGAACGCCCAGCGCGAGCAGGGCGAGCGCCTTGTTGGCGTCGACCCCACCTCCGGCAAGAACGTCTATGCACGCCTTGGGCGCTACGGTCCGATCGTGCAGATCGGCGAAGCCGATGACACGGAGAAGCGTCAGAAGGGTCTTACCGGTGGCCTGAGCATTGCCAGCATTACCCTATCGGAAGCGCTCGAGCTCTTCCGCTTCCCGCGCAACATCGGCGACTTCGAAGGCTCGAAGATGGACGTGAAACTTGGCCGCTTCGGACCGTACATCGAACACGCCGGCGCATTCTATTCCATACCGAAGGAAGACGATCCGGCGACGATCACGGCCGATCGAGGTATCGAAGTGATCCAGGCCAGACGTAAGGTGCTTCAGGAGCGGACCATCAAGGAATTTGCCCAAGACCCGACCGTGAAGATCCTGAAGGGCCGATGGGGACCGTTCATCGTCGTCGGCAAACAGAATGTCCGCATCCCGAAGGGTACCGAAGCGGAAACGCTGACCCTCGAGGAGTGTCTGCAGCTGGCCGCCCAGCAGGCTCCGGCACCGGCAAAGAAAGCGTCGAAGAAGGCGACGACGGCAACGTCTGAAAAGCCTGCTGCAAAGAAGCCTGCCGCAAAGAAGCCTGCCGCGAAGAAGCCTGCTGCAAAGAAGTCGGCTGCAAAGAAGTCGGCCGCGAAGAAGACATCAGCGAAGTGACCGGACGTCACTGTCATTCAACACGCCATGAACAACACGAGGCCCTGCATGTGCAGGGCCTCGTTCGTATTGGCATGGATGTAGCGCATCATTTCACGAACAGCATTTCGCGGTAGCCCGGAAGCGGCCAGTGATGATGGGCAACAACGCGCTCAAGCCTGTCGGCAGTGCGACGCACCTCCATCATGGCAGGAAGCACGGCGTCGCGCATGTGGTGGGCCTTGGCGTGGACGGTATCACCGCCGAGTTCCTCGTTTTGTGCTCGCAGTCGTGCAAGTGCGCTTACGAAGTCATTAGCCATCGTCGAGATCAACTGATGCGTTCCACCGGCGGCTTCGCCGGCTGCGCCCAGGTCACGCAGGTAGGCAAAGACGCCTGGCAGCAACTGCGTCTGCGCGATCCACTCCGTGGTCTCGCCCTCGATGTTGACCGTCTTGAAGTACTGCTCCATCATCACCTCCTGTCGCGCCTCGAGCTCACGGCTCGAGAGCACACCGTAGGTCGAGAAGAGCTCGATGTTCTTCGGACCGACAACGGTCTCGATGGCGTCGACGGCCGTACGGAGGTTCAGCAGACCACGCTTTTCGGCCTCCTTGTGCCACTTGGCCGAGTATCCGTCACCGTTGAACACGATCCGACTGTGCTTGGTGTAGGTATCTTTCAACACTTCGACGAGAGCCGTTTCGAAGGCCACCTTCTTCTTCATGCGCTGTTCGATCATCGTCGTCATGGCATCGACCGATGCTGCCACGATCGTGTTCAGGACGGTTGCCGGGAACGAGATGGACTGACTTGAGCCGACGGCGCGGAATTCGAATTTGTTCCCCGTGAAGGCAAACGGCGACGTCCGGTTGCGATCGCCGGCATGCAGCGGGATGTGTGGCAGGACGGGCGTGCCAAGGCCAAGCAGTCCGGAAGCCTTGGAGCCACCACGCTTGCCGCTCAGGATGCGTTCGTAGACCTCTGTCAGCTCCTGGCCCAGGAACATCGACATGATGGCCGGAGGCGCTTCGTTGGCGCCAAGACGATGGTCGTTCGAGGCCGAGGCGACGCAGGCGCGAAGAAGGTCCTGATGCAGATCGACGGCGCGGATGACGGCAGCGCAGAAGAACAGGAAGACCATGTTGTCGTGCGGCGTGTCGCCCGGATCAAGCAGGTTTACGCCGCTATCGGTGCTCATCGACCAGTTCACGTGCTTACCGGATCCGTTCACGCCGGCAAACGGTTTTTCGTGCATCAGGCAGACAAGTCCGTAGCGTCGTGCCGTATTGCGCAGGACCTGCATCACCAGCTGCTGATGATCGGCGGCAATATTTGTGTGCTCGAAGATCGGAGCGAATTCGTACTGGCCCGGTGCTACTTCGTTATGGCGTGTACGGACGGGAATGCCCAGCGAGAAGAGCTGATGCTCGACGTCCGTCATGTACGTCAGGATCCTGTCGGGGATCGATCCAAAGTAATGGTCTTCGAGTTCCTGCCCGCGCGGCGGCTTCGCACCGAACAGCGTACGGCCGCACATCACAAGGTCGGGCCGACGATAGAAGAACTCCTCGTCGATCAGGAAATACTCTTGCTCGGCTCCTACCGTGGAACTCACCTTAGTCACCGAGCGATCGCCAAAGAGTGCCAACGCACGCTTGGCGTGCGTGTTCAGCGCTTCCATCGAGCGCAGCAGCGGCGTCTTGTGGTCGAGCGCCTCGCCCGTGAACGACGCAAATGCCGTTGGCACCGTCAGCGTTGCCCCGTTCGCATGTCGCAGAATGAAGGCCGGTGACGTCGGATCCCACGCCGTGTAGCCGCGCGCTTCGAAGGTGGCACGCAGGCCACCACTCGGAAACGACGATGCATCCGGCTCGCCCTGGATCAGCTCTTTTCCGGTGAACTGCGAGATGGCCGTTCCATCAGACGTGGGCACAACGAAGCTCTCGTGCTTCTCGGCCGTCGAGCCTGTCAGCGGCTGGAACCAGTGCGTGTAGTGCGTTGCCCCCTTTTCCATTGCCCACGTCTTCATGGCCAGGGCCACGGTGTCGGCAATGGCCGGATCGATCGGAGCACCTCGCTCCATGGTGGCCTGCAAGGATCGCCATACCGGCTTGCTCAGACGTGCTCGAAGCTCGTTGGCCGTCAGTACGTCGGTGGCGAAGACTTCGCTGACAACCGCTGCCGGCGAGGGTAGCTGTATGCCATCCATGCGCCAGTTCCGTGCCGCCGACAGAATGTCGGCATCGCGTGTGCTCATCGTGATGCGTCCTTGATTCGTGAGTAGTTCATGTTACAGGAAAGCCATTGTCTCTTTGTGTGATGACAGCACGACATTCGTCATGGTGCGTGTCACGCCCTTCCACTGCTGGATCGCCGAGAGGAGTTGCTCGAGCGATGCCGTATTTTTCACACGCGCTTTGATCAGGTGCGACGCAGTTCCCGTGATGGCATGGCATTCCATCACGTCCTTGCGCTGCCTGCAGTTGCGCCTGAACAGATCGTAATTGGCCGAGGAATCAATGTCGACGAAGATGAATGCTGTCACATCCGCACCACATGCCGACGGGTCAAGCACGGCACCATATCCTCGGATGAGTCCGGACTCCTCCAGCTTGCGCACATGCTCGCTCACCGATGGCGTCGATAAGCCCACGCGCTCGGCGATATCGCTGAAGCTCATACGCGCATTCTCTTGCAGCAGCGCGCATATCTGGCGGTCGACATCTTTCAGCATTTCAATGCCCCCTAGCGGCTGTTTCTTAACTTTCTTAAGATTTTCAGCCACAAACTTACGCTTCTTTAACTTTTCGACAACAACATGATATCCGAGATCATTCGGTGGACGTTCCGTACGGGCCTTGCCTTTCTTGTAGGCAGCATCGTCGTGGTGGCAGTGTTGCGGTTCGTACCGCCGGCGCTGACGCCGCTGATGGTCAAGCGGCTTGTCGAGGCACCATTTACGGGACACTCATTGCTGATCCGACACCGATGGGTATCGGCCTCGAACATCTCGCCCACCATTTTCCGAGCTGTTGTGGGCGGCGAAGACGCCGGATTCATGCGACACAACGGCGTGGACTGGAATGCCGTCAAGCGGGCCGAGCGGGCCAATCCGGGTCGTGTGAAGCGCGGTAAGCCACCGCTGGGTGCAAGTACGATCACGATGCAGACTGCCAAGAACGTGTTTCTGCTGCCCATCCGATCTATGGTGCGTAAAGCCTTCGAAGTGTATTTCACCTATCTGATCGAAGCGATCTGGGGCAAGGCTCGCATTCTTGAGGTCTACGTCAACATGATCGAATGGGGTGACGGCATCTACGGCATTCAGGCAGCGTCGCGTCACTACACGCAACGTGATGCGGCCGCGATCGATGCCGAGATTGCCTCTCGGCTTGCAGCCGTCGTGCCCAATCCACGTCGTTTTCGGGCAGACGCACCCAGCCCCTACACGCGCAGGCGTCAGGCCTTCATTCGAGGCAGGATGGGGGGCGTCGCAATACCAAAGGAGTTACGTGGCGAGACGTCGCAACAGAAGCGATCACGCCTCTGAGGCAGCATACAAGACGTCAATGGCCGACTGCATATCGGCCGGAATGGGGCTTTCAAACGACATTCGTTCCTTCGTCACGGGATGCGTGAAGCCAAGCGTGCGGGCATGCAGGGCCTGCCGCTGCACGCATGCCAGAACACGTTGCGCTACGCGCCTGTACATGTGATGCACACCGTTGACGGCCGTCTCGCGACCGCCGTACTCTGCATCCCCTACCACGGGATGGCGGATCGATGACATGTGGACGCGTATCTGATGCGTCCTTCCGGTGTGCAGTTTCAGTCGTACAAGGCTTGCAAGATCGAACCGTGCCGTTACGGTAACATCCGTGGCAGCATGCTTGCCGCCGCGTTCGACCACGGCCATGAGTTTCCGATTGCGCGAGCTGAAACCGATGTTGCCTTCGATGGTTTGATGGTCCTGCTTGACAACGCCCCAAACCAGGGCGACGTATTCGCGCGATACGGTCCGATCGTGAAACTGCCGCGCAAGGTGCATTGTGGCCTCGTACGACTTGCCGACGACCATGACGCCCGTGGTATCGCGATCGAGGCGATGGACAATACCCGGACGCAGGGCGCTGGATGACATGACCTGATGTTCGTCGTATGAAGCTGCTTCGTCGTCTTCGTCGCCGCCGTCATCGTCAAGATCAACCTCAATGGCTTCGCGTTGGCCAAGGTGCCACAGCACGGCATTCACCAACGTGCCCGACCTGTTGCCAACACCGGGATGCGTCAGCAGCCCTGCCTGCTTGTCGATCACAAGCAGATGATCGTCTTCGTAGAGAATGTGCAGCGGAATATCTTCGGGGATCAGTGCGATGGGTGGCTGTCGCATCACCACGACCTGAACAACATCGTTGGGTCTGATCTTGTAATTGGCCTTGGTTACGGCTCCGTTGACCGTGACCGTACCTTGATCGATGGCCTTCTGCACGCGAGAGCGCGTGGCATGCTGGATCATACGCGTCACAAATGCGTCTACCCGCTCCGGCTTTTGTCGAGGTGTAACAACAAACGAGTACACATGCTCGACACGCTCGTCGGCACCCGACTGCGCGTCATAGATCGCCACTGTCGGCTCCCTGTGTCGGTTGTGCTGGCCGCAACTCGGACAGCCCCGGCATCTTACTGCTGAGCAGCACGAGCATCACAACGCCGATGCTCACGCATGAGTCAGCTACGTTGAACACCGGCCAATGCGTATACACTTCGCCAAACCATGTGACATCCGGAATGTCGACCTGAACAAAGTCAACCACCTTACCATACAGCAGCGGTGCTTCGCCGTACAACACGCCGTAGAACATCCTATCGATAAGGTTTCCGACGGCGCCGGCAAACACCAGCATGATGGCAATGCTCGCAGCTCGAGGGGCCACGTGAAGCTTGGAAAGATACCAGGCCAGGAATGACGCGATGGCGATCGTGGCAAGCGTCAACAGTGCCTTGGCTGCGCCAAAGCTGATACCGAAGGCCATGCCGGGATTCTCGACGAAGGTCAACCTGACGACGTCGCCCAGCACGGGAATACTCTCTCCGAGGTACATACCCTGATGGCTGATACCAGCAACATCGAAGCCTTTCACAAGCAGCTTCGTCACCTGGTCGATGACAACCAGGAGCAATGCTCCAACAAAGTACATCCGCTGTTTCACGTCAGTTCCGTTCTCCGCTTGCATCCTGCATTACGACTTGGCTACGATGCGATCGATGCCGTCTTCCGGACAACGCTTATGGATCTTGTAGCTGGCAGAGAGGGTCGTGATCGGAACTGCCATCAGACGCTCTTTCGCGATCAGAATGCCGCACATCTTGCAGATACCGAAGGTCTTGTCATCGATACGATGCATCGCTTCGTCGAGCTTGCGAAGGTAGTCCTGGATACGCGTGATCTGCGCATAGGTCTTTTCCTTCTCGATGGCCTCTGAGCCCTGCTCGGCCATGTGCATGGAGTAGATCGAGCTCTCTTCTGCAGCTTCGCTGTTCGTCAGGTCTTCGAGGCGCTCACGCAGCATGCGGAGTTCTTCGACGGCGACGGCGCGTTCCTTGATGATCTGCTCTTTGAACGCATTCAGGTCCTTGTCCGCATAGCGCAGACCACGCTTCGGCGGAATGGGCAGCGTAGGCTGCGACGGCCGCGGAGCGGGTGCCGAAACGGCAACTGCTCCGGCTGCCTTTGCAACAACCGGAGCAGTCGTAGCTGTCTCCTTCGTCTTCTTCACGGACTTCGTCGTCACATTTCCACTTGATGCTGACTTTGAACTTGCTTGAGCTGTATTGGCCGAACTGTCTTTCGACGCCTTGGGACCGTTCGAATGAACCGTCGCCTTGGGTGAAGTCGATGATGAGGAACGCTGGGACGCAACCGAGTCAGGAGTTACCCTTACTTGGCTGCTTTTTTTTTTGCCGGAGCTGCGGCCTTCTTCGCCGTAGCCTTCTTGGTTGCCGGCTTTGCGGCTGCCTTCTTTGCCGTAGCCTTCTTGGCCGCTGGCTTGGCTGCCGGCTTTGCGGCTGCCTTCTTGGCCGTTGCCTTCTTGGCTACCGGCTTTGCGGCTGCCTTCTTGGCCGTAGCCTTCTTTGCTGCCGGCTTTGCTGCAGGCTTAGCTGCGGCCTTGGTTGCCGGCTTTGCTGCGGCCTTCTTAGCCGTAGCCTTCTTTGTTGCCGGCTTTGCTGCGGCCTTCTTCGCTGCTGCCATACCGAACACCTCTGAAAAATTGAACATGAACAAAGCACGCCACCTTGGCGTACCAGCTTCACATGCGCATTACGCGCACACTGACGGTCGATCCATTGACGTCGAGTCGGTTGCCATCTTGGCATTCCCCCCGATCGAGCGCCTCCGCCAGAGTTTCGGACATGATGTATGCCCGCATGGACATCAGGTCAGCATACGTGGTATCATCTGTTTCGATGACAACCGAAACCCGATCCGTCACGTCGTATCCTGAGTCCTTGCGGATCTTCTGGAGTTTACTCACGAACTCGCGCGCCAGGCCTTCACGCAGAAGCGTGTCATCCAGTTCGGTATCAAGTGCTACTGTGATACCACGCTCCGTGGCAACCAACCAGCCTTCGATATCCTCGCTTACGATCTCGACATCTTCGAAGTCGATCTGTACCGTTGCATCTCCGATGGAGACCGCCAGTACCGACGACTGTTCGAGTCGACGCACCTGTTCGCTCGTGAGAGACTTGATCGCCTGCGCTACCGTTTTCGTATCGCCACCATACTTCTTGCCAATGACTTTGAAGTTTGGCTTTGCCGAACGTCGAACAATGTTGGTGTCATCCGAAACGTATTCGATCGACTTCACATTGATCTCTTCGATGATGATGTCTTCGACCGTTTGTAGTTGCCGACGCATGGCCGGACTGTCTACCGGAAGAAGAATGCGTCGAAGCGGTTGACGCGTTTTGATCTTCGCCTTCTCTCTCAAAGAACGTGCAAGGCTGACAATGATCTGCGCTTGCATCATCCGAGCATTAAGATCGTTGTCGATCATTGATACATCGGACGTTTGCAATATACTACAATGAACACTCAATTGTTCATCATTGTTGTGTAGTCGTTGATACAACCATTCGGCTAGGAATGGTGCGATCGGCGAGACCAGTTGCGCGACATTCTTCAACACCTGATGCAACGTTTGATACGCTGCGTGTTTGTCCGTATCGAAGTCACCTTTCCAGAAGCGACGGCGGTTGCGGCGCACGTACCAATTGGACACATCATCGATCGTAAACTCTTGTACGATACGACATGCACGCGTGATGTCGTATTCGTCCATCGCTTCGGCGTAATCGGCCATGACGGCCTGCAGACGCGAGATAATCCAGCGGTCGATCTCGGGACGTTGCTCCATCGGCACGGCAGGTTCAGCCCCCGTATAGCCATCAATGTTGGCATACATGGCGAAGAAGCCATAGGTATTCATCAGCGAGCGGAAGAAGTCTGCAATGACAACCTTGGCAATGTCATCTTCGTTGAATGCCTTGGCCTTCCACGTTGGTGACATCGACATCAGGTACCATCGAACAGCGTCGGCACCAAAGCGATCCATCACAACGAAGGGATCAACAGTATTGCCCTTCGACTTCGACATCTTCTGACCGTTCTTGTCAAGCACCAGATCGTTCACGACGACGTGCTTGTAGGCAGGCATGTCGAACAATGCGGTTGCAATGTTGTGCAGCGTATAGAACCATCCGCGAGTCTGGTCGATGCCCTCGGCAATGAAGTCAGCCGGGAATGATTGCTTGAACAACTCGACATTTTCGAATGGATAATGCAGCTGTGCAAACGGCATCGACCCCGAATCAAACCACACGTCGATGACTTCGCGCACACGTCGATACGTCGCGCCATTGCGTTCGAACACGACATTATCAACAAAGGGGCGATGCAGATCGATGTCGACACCGCAGGCATCAACGGCAACACGCGTTCCGTCGGCCTGCTCGTACATGCCCTGGCGTAACTCGGCGATCGAACCAACGGCAAAGACGTCGGCTCCGTCGTCGCTTACCCACAGCGGCAGCGGCGTGCCCCAGTAGCGATCGCGCGAGAGCGACCATTCCTTGACGTCTTCGAGCCAGTTGCCGAAGCGACCAACGCCGATTTCTTCGGGATGCCAGTTGATGGTCTTATTCAGTCCGACAAGGCGGTCCTTATAGACTGGCGACTTGATGAACCAGGAGTCTCGCGCGTAGTAGATCACCGGGTTGTCCGTACGCCAGCAGTGCGGATAGCTATGCAGGTAGTCGAACGATGCTTTGTAGATCTTGCCTGCGATCTTCAGTGCCTTAACGATGTCGCGGTCGGCTCCCTCTTCCGTATGATCTGCAAACGTAAACGTCTTTACCGGCCTGCCGGCAAAGGCTGCGATCTCGTCGGTGAAACGACCGTTGACGGTAACAGGCTGAACAACGGGAAGATGATGCTGTTTGGCCATCTCGAAGTCGTCGGCACCAAAGGCCGGCGCTATGTGCACAACGCCCGAACCGTCGGTGGTCGTAACGAAGTCTCCCGGCAGAATGTGCAGGACGTTCGGATAGGTGGCATCGTCAAGACGCACGTCTGTAAGGATCTGCGCATAGGTCGAGCCAACAAGGTCCGCCCCCATGCAGCGATGCAGCACGTCGACCTCGCCATCGAGGATCTCGAGGCGTGCCTCGGCAAGGATGAGCTTTTCGGTGATGCGCTGCCCCCCAACCTCACGGCTGTTGTTGACAACGACGTACGGGATGTCGGCGCCAATGGCAAGCGCAACGTTGGCAAAGAGCGTCCATGGCGTCGTCGTCCAGACAATGATCTGTGCTCCCTCTGCCTGGGCAAGGCCCGACGAGGTGATGGGCGTCTTGACGTAGCAGTTGGCGTCGCGAACCTCTTTGTAATTCAGCGACAGTTCGTGCGATGAAAGCGGCGTACCAAGTGTGGGTGATACGGGGACAACCTTGTACCCCTTGTAGACGAGTCCTTTATCGAAGAACTGCTTGAGTGCCCACCACACCGATTCGATGTAGTTGTTGTCGCACGTGATGTAGGCAGCGTCAAGATCGAGCCAGTAGCCCATGCGACGTGTGACCGTACGCCAACCCTGGTCCATCGAGATGTTGCGATAGACCATGTCCTTGCATGCGGCATTGAACTTGGCAACACCGATCTCTTCGATCTGCGACTTCTCGGTAATGCCGAGTTCTTTCTCGACGGCGAGTTCGACGGGCAGTCCGTGTGTGTCCCATCCGGCCTGACGTCGAACGCTGAACCCTTGCAGGGTCTTGTACCTGCAGATGGCATCCTTGATGGTACGCGCAAGGACGTGATGGATGCCGGGTTTACCATTAACGGTCGGCGGTCCCTCGTAGAACGAGAACGTCGGAGCACCCTTGCGGGCGGCGAGCGTGCGCGCAAAGACGTCGTTGCTGTCCCAATAAGCAAGGATATCCTGCTCCAGAGACGGATAGGAAAGGTCGTCGGGTAGGCTGCTGAACATGTGCTGCAATGGCTGTAACGAAAGTGCGAAGTTACGACGCACGTTTCGCATGCCGCAACGGAAGCGTGATCGTGCAGGTGGTTCCGGCGCCCGGCACCGAGGTGATGGCGATGGTTCCGTCGTGGGCGTCGACGACCCACTTGGCGATGGCAAGACCAAGGCCGGTGCCTCGCACGCGCTGCGAGCGGGCCTTGTCGACGCGGTAGAACCGGTCGAAGATGAAGGGCAGATGATCTGCATCAATACCGGGTCCGTTGTCTGCAACAACGACGGATGCATGACGTTGGTCGGCCGTGACCGTCACATCGATGCGTCCGGCATCGGGCGTGTACTTGACGGCATTTTCGATCACGTTGAGGAGTGCCTGATGCAGACGCACGGCGTCACCCTCGACAACAATGTCGGGTTGAACGTTGGTGATCACCGTGATCCGCTTGACGTCGGCAAGGATCAGGATGTCGTCGCAGATCTCATCAACAAGTCGCGAGAACCGCACCTGTTGCATCACCATGTCGACCTGTCCGGTGTCGGCCCGCGACAGGTCCAGCAGTCCTTCCACCACGGACGTCAGACGCTCTACCTCTTCAAGGCAGCTCACCAGCGTTGCCCGGTATTCATCGTCCGTCATGGGCTTTCGCAGCGCCAGCTCGAGTTCACCCAGCAGGATGGCCAGCGGTGTCTTCAGCTCATGCGATGCATCCGATGTGAACTGCCGCGTGCGATCGAACGATGTTTCGAGGCGGGCGATCATGTCGTTCAGCGTTGCCGTCAGACGTGCGATCTCGTCGTTCGCGGTCGGCGTCGGCAATCGCTGCGCAAGGTTCTGTGCCGTGATGCGACGTGCCGACTGCGTGATCTGATCGACGGGTCGCAGTGAACGTCGCGCAAGGTACCAGCCGGCGCCAAGCGAGACGGCAAGCGATGCCGGCAGCGACCAAAGCAGCATGGCAAAGAGCTGTCTGAGCGTGGCATCGACTTCGCTTGCGGGATAGGCCGCCGTGATCTCGGCAACGTCGCCCTTGGCCAGCACCATACGGTAGCGCACACCGTCGAGCGTATAGTTGGTAAACAGCCGTCCATCGTCGAACGTGGCCCCATGCCGCTCAAACGTGCGCACCATGGGCAAACTGTCGCTCATCAGGTTCTCGCTCTTCCACACCACGCGACCTTCACGGTCGGTGACCTGGATCAGATAGGCCGACGAGTTGATGAGCATGTGTTCGTAGACGGCCGACCACACGGGGTCGGCATCGACGGGTGACTCGGACGGAAGCACCGGGCCCACCATCTCCTGCAGCGACCGTTTCACAAAGAACTCAAGTCCGTCGGTACGCTTTTCACCATCGCGCCGACGTTCACGTCGGGCAGGCAGTAAGGGGCGTTGCATGGACCGCTGTTCGCGGCGGATCACGGCGTGTAACGACGAGGCAACGCGGGCGAGCGACGTGTCAAGACTGCGCTTCAGCTGATTCGATACGGTAACGTAGGCCACGGCGGCAAAGGCGGCCACCGTGAGTGCCACGATGGCACTGTACATCAGCGTAAGTCGGGCCCGGAGCGTGAGTTTCATGCATGGCGAACATACGAGTATCTTTGCCGAATGACACATGACCAACGGCCCATCGGCGTGTTCGATTCCGGCATCGGCGGGCTCAGCGTCCTGAAACACCTGCTGCATCACCTGCCGCATGAGCGCTTTGTCTATCTGGGCGACACGGCACGTGTGCCCTATGGCAACAAGAGTGCCGAAACCATCAAGCTCTATGCACGGCAGTGTGCCGCCTTCCTGCAGCAGCACAACGTCAAGCTGATCGTCGTTGCCTGCAATACGGCCTCGGCCCTTGCCCTTGACGTACTGCAGCGCGAGCTCGACGTGCCGGTCCTTGGCGTGATCGAGCCGGCATCGCGTGCTGCCGCTGCAGGCACGGCCAACGGACATGTCGGCGTGATCGGCACCCGTGCCACCATCGCCTCCAACAGCTATGCACGCTGCATCGAAGCGTCTGCCACGTCGCGCGTCATCGTGCAGAGTCAGCCTTGCCCCCTCTTTGTACCCTTGGTGGAAGAAGGATGGCTTGACCTGCCGGCAACACGACTGATCGCGGCCGAGTATCTGCGTCCGCTGATCGCCAACCACATCGATACGCTGGTGCTTGGATGCACGCACTATCCGCTGCTGATGCCCATGCTCGAGGCAATGCTGCCGGGCGTACGGCTGATCGACTGCGGCGAATGGACGGCACGCGATGCGTGTGACATTCTTGCGCAGCGCGACGAACTTGCCGGACCCGAAGCGCAGTCGGGCATGTACTTTTATGTTACCGACCACACACCGCTGTTCACGTCACTTGCCCAACAATTCCTTGGTCGACCTGTGAACGACCCTGTGCGCGTGAGTGTCGACCATCTGACGGATGCGTAAACCATGGCGATCTACCTGCTGCGAAAACTGATCTACTCCGTGCTCGTCCTTGCGGGCGTGGTGGTGCTGACGTTCTTCATGCGTCCGCCGGGCGATCCCGCCCGCGTGCTGCTTGGACAGCGCGCCGATGCCGAGAGCATTGCCGCCCTGCGTGAACGTCTCGGTCTTGACCAGCCCCTGCCCGTACAGATCGGACGGTATATGCTCAACCTGACGCAGGGCGATATGGGTACGTCGATCGCCACAAACCGCGACGTCTTCGAGACGCTTGTCGAGCGTTTCCCCGCCACGGCCTTGCTTGCCATCTCGTCCATGGCCATCGCAACGATCCTCGGTATCCTGATCGGCGTGATGGCTGCCTGGCGAGCCAACACATGGATCGATTCGACGGTGATGGGCATCTCGCTGCTGGGCATCTCGCTGCCGGCCTTTGTTGTTGCCCTCCTGCTCGTACTCGTCTTCGGTGTCAAACTCGAGTGGTTTCCCAACAGCGGCTACATCACCGGCGGCTGGGAACATCTTGTGCTGCCGATGGTCACGCTGGCCATCCGTCCCTTGTCGATCATTGCCCGTGTCACGCGGTCGAGCATGCTTGACGTGCTGGGACAGGACTACGTGCGAACGGCCCGCGCCAAGGGTCTCAGCGCCCGTGCCGTCTTCATGAAGCATGCGCTGCGCAATGCGCTCAATCCCGTGGTCACAACGGTGAGCGCCTGGTTTGCAGGATTGTTGGCCGGCACGTACTTCATTGAATTCGTCTTCAACTGGCCCGGTATCGGCTTGGTGGTGTTCAACGGCATCGAAAAGCTCGACTATCCCATCATTCAGGGCGTCGTACTCTTCTCGGCCGTCATCTTCGTTGTGGTAAACACGTTTGCCGATCTGCTCTATGGTTTCATTGATCCGAAGGTGCGCCTGCAATGACGAATGCCTCGGCCGATAGTCTCTGGAGCCTTGCCTGGCGACGTCTGCGCAAGAACATCGGCGCCGTCATCGGCATGTCCGTCCTGATCGTGATGATCGTGATGGCCGTTGCCGCGCCGCTGATCACGGCCTTCGAACCCACGACGCAGATCCTGGAGTATTCCGTACGTCCTGCCATGTTCCGTGGTAACGTCCTGTTCAAACGCAATGTGGCCGAGCCCGAGCGTCCGTCCATCGTTGCCGTGACCAACTGGCATGTCAAGGGCGACAGCGTCCACTACACCGACCCGGCCGGCCAGCCGTATCGCTTGCACGTGTCGCAGCTGCAAGGCAGCGGCCCCAACGAGTGGCACGCCGAACCGCTGTTTGTGTTGGGAACGGATCGATTCGGACGCGACATGTTCTCGCGTCTGGTCTACGGCATGCGCGTCTCCCTCAGCGTGGGCCTGATCTCGGAAGGTATTGCCCTGCTCATCGGCATCCTGCTGGGCGCGTTGGCCGGCTATTACCGTGGCCGTGTCGACGATGCCATCATGTACGTCACCAACGTCGTGTGGTCCTTCCCCACCATCCTGCTGGTCATCGCCTTCAGCGTCATCCTTGGTCAGGGCTTCTGGCAGGCCTTCGTTGCCATCGGCATCTCGAGCTGGGTCGACATCGCCCGCATCGTCCGCGGACAGTTCTTCAGCATCCGCGAACAGGAATACGTCGAGGCCACCCGCGCCTTTGGCTTCACGTCGATGCGCGTCATCGCCCGCCACATGCTGCCGAACGCAGCAGGTCCCATCATTGTGATCGGCACGGCAGGGTTTGCCACCGCCATCATCTTCGAGGCGTCGCTGTCGTTCATCGGCCTTGGCGTGCAACCGCCGACCCCTTCATGGGGCTCGATGATCCGCGATGGATACGGCTACATCGCCATCGGTACCAATGTAGGCATGGCCCTGTTCCCCAGCATGGCCATGGCCATTGCCGTGTTTGCGCTGAACCTGTTCGGCGATGGCTTGCGCGATGCTCTCGACCCTAAGACGATGCAGCGATGATCGACCAAATGATCGCTTCGGGCAGTTTCCCGCCGGTACTGCTGATCTTCGGCGCTTCGGACCTGATGGTCGAAGAGGCCGCCAGACGACTGTATGATGCCGCCGCCGCGCTGGATACGACAGGCATGAATACCGACGTGCTGGATGGCGAGGACACGAGCATCGACACCATCGTTTCGCTGGCGAAATCATATCCCATGATGTCGGACCGACGCGTGATATGGGTGCGACGGTTCGATAAGGTTGCCGTTAGAAAAGATAAACAAGGCCGCGATCCGATGTCGGCCTACCTGCGCGACCCTTCGACGTCGACCTTGCTGCTGCTGACGGCATCGATCGAAGCTGCCGACGGTATCAGCGC
>VFFB01000195.1 GCA_018882585.1 Candidatus Kapaibacterium sp. | reverse complement strand
TCAACGCGTCACTGTCACCGGAATGGTGGCTGTGCCGCGGTTACCGCTGATCGTCACATAGTAGATGCCGCTGGGAAGGTCGGCGGTCACGAGTCGGAACTCGTAAAAACCTTTAGCTTGCATATCGCTGGCGATGAAGGTTGATTGCATCGAACCCAGCGCATCCATGACGCAGATGGTAACCGCATCGTCGTTTCGTAGTTCATAGCGGATGACCGTTGCATCCGACGTCGGATTAGGATAGGCGCGACCAATGATACCGGCAGCAACCATGTCCTCTTCGCGAACACTGTTCGGCTTCTCGACCTGTGCCTTGTACTCCTTGTTCACCGGGTCATACTCAGCCCAAGGCAGATCCCAACGACGCATGCCGAATGCACCGCGATACGAGACCTTTTCAAAGTACGGGGCATTGGCCGTGCTTTCGAAGCCGGCACCCTGCAGCACAGGCGAGTTGCTCTTGGGCATGGGATTGAACTCGACACCGCTGCGGAAGGCATCTTCGAGCTGGGCACCGTCGGGCGAAGACTTATCGACGATGTTGCCAAATGAAGGCTTGGCAAGCCACGTATTGTCCATACCGGCCGGTGGTGTGCCACCGGCAAGCGTTAGCGCTGCCCCCTTCACACCATACCACGAGTTATTGCGGACTTCGATGGAGTCGGCCAGCGCTGCTTGCATCGTCGGCACCTGTGCAAGTTCCAAGCCGCGGGGCCATCCAAGGAAGACAGAGTTGTGGATGTTCGCACGAGCGTTACGGCGGATCTGCGCTGCTGCACCGTAGCGCGAGCTGAACTGGTTGGCACCTGATCCCGGCGTCCAGCTTGTATCCTGGACAGGACCAATGGCAGTGACGTTCGAGAACGTCGCCGTCGTGAACGGCTGGTTGTAGGTTGCCGTTGCGTCGTTGTCGATTTCGAAGGCCTGCGATGTCGAAACGTCTGCCGTTGTGCGGAAGC
The DNA here is from genome assembly GCA_018882585.1 of Candidatus Kapaibacterium sp. Taxonomy (GTDB): domain Bacteria; phylum Bacteroidota; class Ignavibacteria; order Kapaibacteriales; family Kapaibacteriaceae; genus ZLKRG46. The sequence continues at coordinate 916 of VFFB01000195.1, read as the reverse complement.
GCTGCACCAAGCCAAACTGAATGTGTCCACGAAAGCCATTGTCGCAGTCAAAGTCGTCGTCGAGCGTACCTACGGCGATCAGGTTACGACCGTTGACCGTACCACCGAACCACTCGAAGGCATCGTCGTTGCCGTATGAGATCTGGACGTTTTCGATGATCGTGCGACGTCCGATACCACCCATGGTCAGGCCATTGAGTTCCGAATTCGGCTGTGTGGCGATGCCGGCGAACTCAATGCGCACATACTTCAGTACGCCACTCGAGTCGTCGTCGTCGGTACCACCAAACCAGCCCTTTCCGCCTGCGGTCGCGTCCGAAACACCACCCTCAAGGGCAGCCTGTCCTGCAGGATGGTTCGTACGGGCCTTGCCGCAGATGAGCACTCCACCCCAGTCGCCTCGGGCACGCTGACCAGGCACCGCACGACTTGTGAAGACGATCGGCAGCGAATCCGTGCCTTGGGCAACCAGCGTTCCGCCACGGTTTACGATCAGGGCTGAATTCGTTCCGGGAAGACCGCCAAGAATGACCGTGCCCGGCTCGATCTCGAGCGAAGCGCCGTCGTTGACGTAGACGTAGCCGTCAAGACAGTAGATCTTTGTGTTGACCAGTTTCACCCGTGTCGTGATCTCGCCCTTGAGCGTCGAATCACATACCGATGGTGCAGGCGCCGTGACAGCAAATGGCTCGTCGTTCACGTCGAACTTCGTCGTGTCCGACAGCAATGTCATTCGCACGTAACCGGTCTTGGTAGTGTCTTCCGGACGGAAGACGATGCCACCGGCGAAGACTCCGCGACGAGTAGCCGAGTCGAGTACATTGGACAGGCCTGCGAGAGCCTTCCATGGACCATTCTGGTTCTTGCCGAATTCGAAACGCCAACGCTGGCGGAACGTGTTGGTGGTATCCCACCG
>VFFB01000194.1 GCA_018882585.1 Candidatus Kapaibacterium sp. | reverse complement strand
GTATAAAGCTGTTCGCGCACCTCGCGGAAGATCACCTCTTCGTCGCTCAGGGCACTTTGTGCGACGGGTGACCAGTTGATGATGCGCTTACCGCGATAGATCAGCCCCTCGTCGAACAGGCGTATGAAGACCTCCTGCACGGCGGCCGATGCCGACGGATCCATGGTAAACAGGGTTCGGTCCCAGTCGGCGGCATCGCCAAGGCGCCGCAGCTGCTCCAGGATGATCCCTCCGTACTTCTCCTTCCACTGCCATGTGCGCTCAATGAACGCTTCCCTGCCAAGGTCGTACCGCGTCAGCCCCTCGGCCTTCAGCTGTTGCTCCACCTTGGTCTGCGTCGCAATACCCGCATGGTCCAGACCGGGGAACCAGCATACCTCTGCCCCCTTCAACCGATTCCAGCGTACGTAAATGTCCTGGATCGTGTGGTTCAACACGTGACCGAAGTGCAGGATACCCGTCACATTCGGCGGTGGCATAAGGATACTGTAGGGGGCGTTGTTGGACGGTGCCGAGGCGAACTGTCGAGAGGCCAGCCAGGCATCATACCACGACTGCTCGGCTTGGGCAGGCTGATAGGTTTTCGGGAGCATGTCGCTCATGAGGATTCGCGGTGTTAGTGACCTGTAATAACGCAAAGATACCACGGTCCGTTAGGACAACTTTATCTGTTTATGACTACCGATGCGTCGTATATTCGCGCACAATCACGGCGGCAGGTATTCGTATACTGCTTCCGCTCTGGACTGCGAATGTTTTTCGACTTACTGAGGAGTGTACATCATGCGTTATCAACGCCCGACGAAGCGTCGTGGTGCCGGTGTGCTGGCCTTTGCCGCCATTGGTGCATCGCTCGTGCTGACGTCATGCACATGCAAGATTAAAGAGGAACAGATGGCCGCCATCTCGCAGTTGCGCACTGAAGAGCGTCAGCTGACGGCAGACATCGAAAAGGCAACAAGCGACAAATCGCGTGTGTCGGGAGAGCTCTCGACGCGTGAGAACGAAGTTCGTAACTGCAACCAGAAGAAGGCATTCGTTCAGGACAAACTCAACAAGTGGCCGTCGGTGTGGCCGGATTACGATCCGAATGCACCTGCTCCAGCCCCTGCTCCGCAGACCACGCAGCCCAAGAAGCGCTGATCGGTCTCGGGTCGAGAACCATCCTCCTTTACCACGAATGAACTTCAGGAACTTGTCATGATGAACAACCTTATTCTCTCTGCAGTGCTTGCCTTGGCGACCGTGTCGACGGCATTCGCCCAGGAAGTACCTCCGCCGCCGGCGTCGAAGCCCGATGCCGAGTTGCTCTGTGACGAAGCTGATGCACGCATCAAGCAGTTCAAGGCTCAGAACGGCGACCTCTCCCTCAAGCTCGACGGTCTGAAGGCCGACATCGCCAAGGCCGAGAACGGTCTGGCCGATGCCGTAAAGAATCTTAAGAAGTGCAACGACGACATCTACTCGCTGCTCAATGCGACGGATGCCGACGTGGCCAACTTCCGTCAGCGGCTAGGCCAGCTTGAAGGACGTGTCCGCGAGATGGCCCGCATGTCCGACGACGCACTGGCAGATCGTCAGGAAGACGTCAAGGCGCTCGAGATGCAGCTCAACAGCATGCGTGGTGAACGCGTTGCCGTCCTGCCCGAGTTCTACGATCGCATCATTGCACTTGGTCGTGACATCCGCGGTCTGTATCGCGAAAAGAAGATCAAGGGCTATACGGTTGGTACGTGGGCCGAGAATCGTGACTGTCTGTGGAACATCGCGGGCCGTGCCGAGATCTATGCCGACCCATTCCAGTGGCCGAAGATCTGGCAGGCCAACACCGGCATGATCAAGAACCCCGACATCATCCAGCCGGGCTGGAATCTGC
>VFFB01000115.1 GCA_018882585.1 Candidatus Kapaibacterium sp. | reverse complement strand
ACGATAGTGATCGCAACACCTGACTGCTTCGGAATATAGGAATGAGTCGCCCCCCCCCCACTTCGTTCGTCATATATACGGCCCGGTTGTTTGCATACTAATCCAGTGTTCATTCGATCAGTTTAATGGTGGTAAGGGGCAGCGAGAAACAATGTAGGGGCGCGGCAAGCCGCGCCCGACGACTTCCCATGGCCGAAGAATGAATTCGTCGGCCATGCGGATTCACACGTGCACCCACGTGCACCCACGGGCACCCACGGGCACCCACGGGCACCCACGGCTGAGGCCGTGGGCTAATATGGGCCGACCATCAATTGGCGGAACGTTCGTCGATACGCATCGGGTCGATCCGTTTTCGTCATAACGTGATGAACGGTCCTCAGCACCACTCGTAGTTCGATCATTTGTCGACCAATATTAGCCCACGGCCTCAGCCGTGGGTGCACATGAGTGCACGTCCGGTGTCCGTGCATGCTCGTGTGTGGGTGCACGTGCATGTTAGCAATTGCGTACGCATCGATGATGAGCCCCGAAGGGGCGTAACGATGCTAGCCCCGGGCGGCAGCCCGGGGTACGAGATGTAGGCGCCAGCCCGGGGTACGAAATGTAGGCGGCAGCCCGGGGTACGAGATGTAGGCGCCAGCCCGGGGTACGAGATGCAGGCGCTAGCCCGGGGTACGAGATGTAGGCGCTAGTGACCCGTGCACGTGACCGTGTAGGGGCGAGATGCAGTCTCGCCCGTTAAGGGTAAAATCAAAAAGGTTTACAATCCTGGCTCCCCTCTCCACTCGTGGAGCGGGAGGCCGGGGGTGAGGCCGCGCCCCTACATTCGCCTCCATGCCGACCGAATGGCATTGGGTTCGACGCTGACGTCGAGTCCGCTGCCCAGGGTATGACCGCTGCGCAGACGTTGCTCTGCCAGGAAGCCGATCATGGCTGCGTTGTCAACGCTGTATCGCAGGTCCGGCGCTGCAAAGCGCACGCCCTTGGCTGCACAGGCATCGTGCATGCGCCTGCGGAGCTCTGAGTTTGCGCTGACGCCGCCGGCAATGAAGACGCTCGATACCATGTGGGCCGTGGCGGCCGCCATGGTCTTGGAAACTAGGACGTCGACAATGGCACCCTGGACGCTGGCACAGATATCCTCCAACCGCGAGCCATGCTCGGTGCCAACCGGATGGTCTCGCAGAAAGTATTTCACGGCCGTCTTCAAGCCCGAGAACGAAAAGTCGTACGTACCGTCATGCATCAGTCCGCGCGGGAAGTCATGCAACGCTCTGTCGCCGCTCGCCGCAAGCCTGTCGATATGAGGGCCCCCGGGATATCCCAGTCCGAGCATCTTGGACACTTTGTCAAAGGCTTCGCCGGCTGCATCGTCACGCGTGTTGCCGATCACCGTATAGGCGTCGTATGATGTCACATGAAACAACGATGTGTGTCCCCCACTCACAACCAATACGATGGCCGGAAACGTCATGTCCGGATGGTCCATGCATCCCGAGTATACATGCGCTTCGATGTGATGGATGGGGATAAGGGGCTTTGCGTGCCGAAGGGCAAGTCCCTTGGCGAACTGCGTGCCAACGACGAGTGACCCTGCAAGGCCAGGACCGTACGTTACGGCGATGGCATCCAGATCGTCGACGCTGCATTTGGCCTGCTGCATGGCAACGGTGGTGATCGGAGCGATGGCTTTAACATGCTCGCGCGAGGCTAACTCGGGCACGATGCCGCCATAGGTGTCGTGAATGGCCTGCGATGAGATGATGTTGCTCAGGACGTGTCCGTCACGAACGACAGACGCTGCCGTGTCGTCGCATGATGTCTCGATGGCCAGGATCGTCATCGCAGCACCTTCAAGAGCATGCCCAGGGCAGCGCCTACGCTACGCTCACGGTTCATGCGGCGGTCACCGCCGAATGCGTACCGTGTGGCATGAACGCCGTCCGGCGTGGCAAGACCTATCCATACGGTTCCCACTGGTTTGTCGGGAGTACCGCCTCCCGGGCCGGCTACGCCGGTAATGCCGATACCATAGGTTGTTCCATAGCGCTGGCGGACTCCGTGGGCCATGGCCTTGGCAACGTCTTCGCTGACGGCGCCAACGGCGGCAAGCACGGTGACATCAACGCCAAGCTCGCGCACCTTGACCTCGTTGGCATAGGCCAACACGCCGCCCGGAAACCATGCACTGCTGCCCGGCACGTCCGTGATGGCGGCGGCAAGCATGCCGCCCGTGCAGGACTCTGCCACGGCAAGCGTGGCATTGCGCTCGAGTAAGGCGGCGCCCACGGCCGAGGCAAGCGTGATGTCGCCAGAGCCGTAGATGAAGCGTCCCGCGCGGTCACGCAGGATGCCTTCTACCCGATCGAGTTCGGCCGTACGCTCCTCCAACGTTAGGCCGCAGGCGCCCACCCGAAGGCGCACGCCAAGGTAGTTCGGCAGAAACGCCAAGCTCGAACCGAGCAAAAACGACGTTGTGTCACCAACCATATCGGCAAGGTCTGACTCGGCAATGCCCGTTGTGTAGACAGTGCGATAGGCCCATGTGGGACGCTCTTCGGCATCGATCCGAACGGTAAGCCGCGGCAGCACGTCATTCGTCATGATACACCGCATCTCGTCGGGCACGCCGGGCATCGACACCAGGAAAAGTCCATCGCGCTCGAAGAGCATACCCGGAGCCGTACCAATAGGATTGGCCAGTGCGGTGCACGTAGATGGCAGCCAGGCCTGACGGGCATTGCGTTCGGTGAGCGTACGGTTCCGTCGTTGCATCCATGCTTGCAGCCGCTGCGTCGTGGCAACGTCTTCCACAAGCACGTCGTCGAAGTACGACGTCAGCACATCTTTCGTGATATCGTCATGCGTCGGCCCCAATCCACCGGTCAGCAGCAGGGCATCACACCGCCCCCGAAGACGGTTGACGGTATCGACAAGCTCGCTGGCAACGTCACCGATGCTTGCATGCTCGATAACACGTCCACCGATAGACGTGACCTGGGCGGCCATCCACGCCGCATTGGAGTTCACGATCTGGCCGATCAGGATCTCGTCGCCAACGGTGATAATGCCGATGTTCATGGTACTGTCGTCCGTTCAAGAAGTGTACAGGACTGCAACGAAAACGCCCCCAGACACAAACCGTGCAGGGGGCGTCGATACCGATCGATGCATTGCGAAGCGTGGCTGTTGCCCCGCTTTGACATTATGCCAGCTTCTGGCGGATCTTCTTCTCGGACATGCCGCGCAGATAGTACAGCTTGGCACGACGAACGTGGCCGCTCTTGAGCACCTGCATGCTCTGGATGATGGGCGAGTGGACCGGGAAGATCCGCTCTACGCCAACGCCGTTCGAGATCTTCCGAACGCGGAATGTCTCGTTCATGCCGGAACCACGACGAGCGATCACAACGCCCTGGAAGTTCTGGATACGCTCCTTGTCGCCTTCGATCACGCGAACGGCAATCTTTACCGTGTCGCCCGGGCGGAAGGACGGAAGTTCGGGGGATGCTTCGCCCGCCTTTGCCTTGCGCATTTCGAAGGCTTGCGATATGGCGATCTTCTCGATCTGCTGAATGGTCTTCATGGTCGTAGTGTGTCGTTGGTGCGATTCAGAACTGCAAACATACGACGTAATCCTTATACGGGGCAACTGTTTGCCCGCGGAAACAATTCCGTTCGGTTTGGGCATCGACCATGACGAACGTCAGGAAGACGGCCATCTTGATTCCGTAGGTTTCGGCCCAGTAATCATCATCACCGATCGGAGCTGATCATGAAGTCGTACGATGCTCATCACCTGCGGAACGTTGCCATCCTTGGCCATGCCGGTTCAGGGAAAACCTCACTTGCCGAATGCATGTTGTACGAGTCCGAGGAGATCCCGCGGCGCGGCAGCATTGAAGAGCGGACGACCACAAGTGACTTTCACGAGATCGAGCACGAGCGGCAGGCTTCGGTCTTTGCCTCGCCCCTTGTTGCCGAGTGGAGGGACTACAAGATCAACATCATCGACACGCCGGGCTACGCCGACTATATTGGTGAAGTGGTATCGTCGATGCGCGTGGTGGACACGTCCATCATGGTGGTGGCCGCCAACCACGGTGTGGAAGTCGGTACCGAGGCGTTGTGGAAGTACACGGAGCGGTTCCGCACGCCGGTGATGTTTGTCGTCAACAAGGTCGACCACGAACACGCCGATTTCTGGCGAAGCGTCGACCAGATCCACGACCGCTTTGGTCGCGAAGCCGTGGTGGTGCAGTATCCTTTGGTGCAAGGGGCAGGGTTCAACACGATCGTCGATGTTCTGACGATGACGGCCTATGTGTTCCCGCCACATGGCGGCAAGCCCGAGAAGATGGCCATCCCCGAGCAGGAGCTGGAACGTGCGAACCGACTGCATAACGAGCTGGTAGAGATCGTAGCCGAGAACGACGAAACGCTGATGGATCACTATCTCGAACGTGGCAACCTTGACGTCGAAGAGATGCGCCAAGGCCTTACACTGTCGTTGATCAAGCGTCAGATCTTCCCCATCTTCTGCGTCTCGGCCAAGCTCGACATGGGCGCAGGTCGTATCATGTCGTTCATCGATATCGTCGTGCCCGCCCCCGTCGAAATGCCCGCTGTGGCAACGATGGGCGGCACGATGCTGACGGCCGACCCCACGGGCAAGCCCTGCATCTTCGTCTATCGGTCGTCCAGCGAAGCGAACACAGGCGACATGTCGTACTTCCGTGTGTACAGCGGCACGATCACGCATGGCATGGACCTGGTGAATGAGCAGACGGGCGTGACCGAGCGGATCGGTCAACTCTATGTGATGAATGGTAAGAAGCGCATCGAGGTACCGCAGCTTGAAGCCGGCGACCTTGGCGCGACCGTCAAGCTGAAGAATACGCACGTCAACAACACCTTGCACGAAAAGGGCCTTAACCTGGTGCTGCCCGCGATCGACTTCCCTGCTCCCAAGGTTCGTACGGCTGTCGTGCTGGCCAAGAACGGCGAGGAAGACAAGCTGGGCATGGCATTGCACCATTTGCAGGAAGAAGATCCCACGCTGATTGTTGAACATGCCGCCGACCTGCATCAGATCATTCTGCACGGTCAGGGCGACATGCACCTGCAGGCGGCGAAGCACCGTCTTGCCAGCCGTTTCAAACTCGACGTCAACTTTGTTCCGGCACGGATCCCCTATCAGGAGACCATCCGCAGATCAATCAATACCGAGTACCGTCACAAGAAGCAGACAGGGGGCGCCGGCCAGTTCGCCGAGGTCCACATGCGCGTCGAACCCTACGTCGAGGGCATGGGAGCACCCGAGCAGCTGCAGGTGCGCGGCACCGAGGTGCACGACCTGCCGTGGGGTGGTAAACTGGTATACTGTAACTGCATCGTCGGTGGTGTGATCGATCAACGCTTTATGCCGGCCATCCTGAAGGGCGTCATGGAAAAGATGCAGGAAGGTCCCATCACGGGCTCACACGTCCGCGACATCCGCGTCAGCGTCTTCGACGGAAAGATGCACCCCGTTGACTCCAGCGAAGCAGCCTTCAAGACAGCTGGACGTATGGCCTTCAAAGAGGCTTTCATCAAGGCCGATCCGATGTTGCTCGAGCCGATCTACACCGTCGACATCACCGTTCCGGAAGAACTCACGGGCGACGTGATGAGCGACCTGCCGCTACGCCGTGGCATGATCGAAGGCGTCGACGTCGAGGGACACTATCAGCGCATCAAGGTGCTGATGCCCCTTGCCGAGCTCGATACGTATGCCACCGTCCTACGCTCTATGACGCAAGGACGCGCATCGTACACGTCGGCCTTCTCTGTTTATCAGCAAGTCCCCTCGCAGCTGCAGCAGAAGCTGCATGCCGACTACGTCGCGCATGCGCAAGAAGAGGCGTGACCGTAGGGGCGCGGCATGCCGCGCCCGAAACAACCGTTATCCCCGTACCGTAGGGGCGCGGCATGCCGCGCCCTTACGTGCCTTCATCAAGCCTTGCGCGTAACCACCTTGGCCTGACAGAACAGCATCAGGTAGTCGCGGCCGCCGGCCTTGGAGTCGGTGCCCGACATGTTAAAGCCACCGAACGGATGGACGCCGACGAGTGCGCCCGTGCACTTGCGATTCAGGTACAGGTTGCCGCAGTGGAATTCTTGACGTGCACGTTCGAGGTTCTTGGCACTCTTTGAGTACACTGCGCCGGTAAGACCATAGATGGTGCCGTTGGCAATGCGAAGTGCATCGTCGTAGTCCTTGGCCTTGCAGACAGCAAGGACGGGACCGAAGATCTCTTCCTGCATGAGGCGGGCCGTGGGCTTGACGTTGACGAAGACTGTCGGCTTGATATAGTAGCCGTCATTGCCTTCGACCTTGCCGCCGCCATTGATAAGCTTGCCTTCTTTCTTGCCGATCTCGATGTAGTCGAGAATGGTCTGCTGCGCCTTGGCACTCACGACCGGCCCAATGCGAATGTCATTGGCCGGGTCGCCGATCTGCAGTCGCTCGACCGCAACTTTGAGTTTTGCCACGAATTCGTCGTAGACAGGTGCCTCGATGATGGCGCGCGAACAGGCAGAGCACTTCTGACCCTGGAAGCCGAAGGCTGCGGCAACGACGCCGGCCACGGCCTCGTCGATGTTCGCATCCTTGCAGACGATGATGGCATCCTTGCCACCCATCTCGGCAACCACGCGCTTGATCCAGATCTGGCCTGGCTGATGCTTGGCAGCAAGCTCGTTGATGTGCAGACCGACTTCCATCGAGCCGGTGAACGAAATGAAACGCGTCTTGGGATGGCCTACAAGGTAGTCGCCCGCTTCGGCGCCACTTGCAACAAGGAAGTTCAGCACGCCTTCGGGCAAGCCGGCCTCCTGCATGATCTCGTTGAAAATCCAGCCCATCATGGGTGATTCGCTGGAGGGCTTTAGCACGACGGTGTTGCCGGTGACGATGGCAGCCGAGCTCATTCCCACCAGGATGGCGAACGGGAAGTTCCACGGCGGGATCACGACGCCCACGCCAAGCGGAATGTAGAACAGCTCGTTCTTCTCGCCCACCGAAGGAACAATGGGCTGCTTGTCGGCATAGCGCAGCGCCTCGCGACCGTAGAACTCAAGGAAGTCGATCGCCTCGCACGTATCGGCATCTGCCTCGAGGTAGTTCTTCCCTACCTCACTGATCATCCAAGCGTTGATCTCCATGCGGCGACGACGGATGATGTTCGCTGCCTTGAACAGGACGTTGGCGCGCTGCTTTGCGGGCACGTTCTTCCATGTCTCGAAGGCCTTAAGGGCAGCCTGCATGGCGCGTTCGGCATCGTCCTTTCCAGACTTCTGGAAGATGCCGATCTGTTCGGCCGGACGAGCAGGATTCACACTGATCGTCTTCTTCGACGTCTTGTAGTGCTTTCCGCCGATGATGTTCGGATATTCCTTGCCGAACTGTTTCCTGACAACATCAATCTCGGCGCGCTGCTTACGCGTGATCGCCGGCTGGGTAAAGTCGAGATAGACCTCGGGTGAATAGTCCTTCATGGACTCCTCTGAAGTTTTGATATTCGCTGTAAGGAACGGTTGCAAAATTACGAAGACACAGGACTGTATCGGTTTCCATGATCGAATCCATTGTCGGTTTCCTGCAGACGCTGCCTCCGTGGGGTGTCATTGCCTTCGTCTTTCTGATCGCCTACGTCGAGAATCTCTTCCCGCCGTCGCCCAGCGATGTCCTGCTGGTCTTCGCCGGTACGCTCATCGGCATCGGCGTGGCCGGCTACGTGCCCTTGCTGATCGCATCGACGCTTGGGGGTGTTACCGGCTTCGCCTCGGCCTATCTGATCGGTCGTCGATATGGCCGTCAGGTCGTGGCCTCGCCCCTTGTTCCGTTTCTTGACCTTGCACTGATCGACAGGGTACAGGTATGGTTCGACCGGTATCATGGACTGATCATTGTCGTGAACAGGTTCCTTGCCGGTACGCGTGCCGTGATCGCCTTTGCCGCCGGCATCACACACATGCCCTTTCCGCGCACCATCGTGTACTGCGGCATCAGTGCCACGGCCTGGAATGCCCTGCTGCTGTGGATTGGCTCGCTGGCAGGGACGCGCTGGCGGGAAATGGACAGCTATCTGAGCGCCTATGGTT